>DCGT01000039.1:4633-57853 GCA_002315315.1 Faecalibacterium sp. UBA1771 | reverse complement strand
CCAACTGCTCTACCCCGCGATATTATTGTGGCACTCTTTTGAGTGCCACTCTATTATAACACAGTGAGAATTATTGTCAATACCTTTTCTAAAAAATCAAAAGGACAGGCTGAATTCGGATATCAAATTAAATTAAAAGATCATTATTCTATTTCGGATTTTTCCGATTCTGTTTTTTCGTCGGAATCACCGTCGGATTCTTCTTCGGCAGACTCTTCCGTCTGTTTGCCGTCCGCCTTGTCGGTGCAGGTGCAACCGCATTCTCCATCGTCTGTGCAATCTTCATCGCAGAACAGCTCATCATCATCGGTCAGGGTATCTCCGAACTCGCAAACCGTTTTGAAAAGGAATTTCTTTTTATCAAGGGCATAAATCACGCCGACAACTGTTGCCAAAAAAGCCGCGACGCCCAACAATGTCTTTACAGTTTTATTCATATCAGAAACCTCCGTGTACAGTACTCATCATATTTTATCATTATAAAAGGTATTATATCCGAAATTGTTTGAATTATCAACACGGTAATTTTCAATATAATGTAAAAATCGGACGATGCTGTGAACACCGTCCGATTTGATAAATTAAAGAATAATGGACTCACCGGTCATTTCGGCAGGTTTTTCAAGACCCATGAGCTTTAACATTGTCGGGGCAAGGTCACAGAGCTTGCCGCCGTCACGAAGCTTGCTGTCCGCTCCGATGAGAATGAGCGGGACAAGGTTGGTGGTGTGGGCGGTGAAAGGCTCGGGAGAGCCGTCCTCGCGCTTGGAGCCGTCCGGCTCATACATCTGCTCGGCGTTGCCGTGGTCGGCAGTCAGCAGGCAAACACCGCCGACTTTTTTCAGAGCATCGAGAACGCGTCCCACGCAGGTATCGACAGCCTCAACGGCGGCGACGGCGGCATCAAAGATACCGGTGTGACCGACCATATCGCAGTTGGCGAAGTTGAGGACGATAGCATCGTACTGATTGCTTTCAATGCGTTTTACGACTTCATCGGTGACTTCATAGGCACTCATTTCGGGCTTGAGGTCGTAGGTGGCAACGGACGGAGACTTGATAAGGCATCTGTCCTCGCCCTCATACGGTTCTTCACGTCCGCCATTGAAGAAAAAGGTGACATGAGCGTATTTCTCGGTCTCGGCAATACGGAGCTGTTTTTTGCCCGTTTTGCTGATATACTCTCCGAAGGTGTTGTCGAGCGACTTGGGCGGGCAGGCGACGGTGACGTTGGGCATATTGGCTTCATACTCGGTCATACAGACATAGTAGAGCGGGAAGAATCCGTTTTTGCGCTCAAATCCGTCAAAATCGGGGTCAACGAGCGAACGTGTAATTTCCCTTGCACGGTCGGGACGGAAATTGAAGAACACCACGCTGTCATCCGGCTTAATCATACCGTTTTTGTCCACCACTACCGGCAGAACAAATTCGTCGGTAACATCGTTGGCATAGCTTTTGTTTACTGCATCGACGGGGTCGGCATTATATTCGCCTTCGCCGAATACCATACAGTTGTACGCCTTGGAAACTCTGTCCCAGCGTTTGTCACGGTCCATAGCATAGTAGCGGCCCATAACGGTGGCGATTTTGCCGAGACCTATTTCTCCGAGCTTGCCCTGAAGCTGTGCAACATAATCCGCGCCGGAACGGGGCGGAACATCGCGTCCGTCGAGGATGCTGTGAATGTAAACATTCTTGACACCGCGGCGCTTGGCAAGCTCTACAAGTGCGTAAAGGTGGGTGTTGTGGCTGTGAACACCGCCGTCGGAAACAAGACCGACGAGATGCAGAGACTTTCCGCTATTGGCGGCACGGTCGGCGGCCTCTAAGAGAGCTGTGTTCTCAAAGAACTCTCCGGTTTCAATTTCGTGGGTTATGCTGGTAAGCTCCTGATAAACGATGCGGCCTGCGCCGATATTGGTGTGACCGACCTCGGAGTTGCCCATTTGACCGTTCGGCAGACCTACGTCCATACCGGATGCGCCGATTAGTGTGTGCGGACACTCGGCAAAGAGCTTGTCGATGTTGGGGGTTTTGGCGTACTTGACAGCGTTGCCGTATTCCGAATCGGAATTGCCGAAGCCGTCAAGTATCATCAGCATTACAGTCATTGTGAAATACCTCTTTTAACAAAAGGGCAATACCGCATTGCCCGCCGACAGAATTGTGCTGTCGGCGATCTTGTGCGGTACTGCCTCGATTAGAATGAATTATTTGCTGGCAGCTTCTACGAGAGCCTTGAAATCGGGAGCCTTGAGCGAAGCTCCGCCGATAAGACCGCCGTCGACATCCTTCTGGGCGAGCAGCTCGGCAGCATTGCCGGGGTTCATAGATCCGCCGTACTGAATGGTCAGACCCTCGGCGGCTTCGTTATCGTACAGCTTGGCAACGACGGAACGGATATATCCGCAAGCCTCTCCTGCCTGCTCGGCGGTAGCGGTCTTGCCGGTGCCGATAGCCCATACCGGCTCATAGGCGATGATGATGTTCTTGAGCTCTGCCTTGTCGATTCCGAGAAGGGCAATCTTGGTCTGACGGCCTACGATGTCCTCAAATACGCCGTTTTCGCGCTCATCGAGCATTTCACCGACGCAGATGATGACCTTGAGTCCGGCAGCGAGAGCGGCCTTGGTGCGCAGGTTGACGGTTTCATCGGTTTCGCCGAAATACTGTCTGCGCTCGCTGTGTCCGATGATGACGTACTCGACGCCCATTTCGGTCAGCATATTGGCGGCTACTTCACCGGTATAAGCGCCGGATTCCTTGAAGTGGCAGTTTTGCGCGCCGATCTTGACATTGGTGCCCTTGCACTTTTCAACGGCGACGGAGAGGTCGACGAACGGAGTGCAGCAGATAACGGTGCAGTCGGCGTCCTTGACGGCGGGAATGATGGCGTCCAGCAGCTCAGCGGCCTGGGCGGGGGTCTTGTTCATTTTCCAGTTGCCGGCGAGAACGGCAGCTCTTTTGCTCTTATCCATTATATTATTTCCTCATAAAATGTAAGTTTATCGGGACGCTGTTGAGTCCCGAGTCGGACAGATACACTCAATGCATTGCGAGCCGCATTTACGCCAACCCGCAATGCACGCTGTTTAATTCGGGAACAATTATTTCTTGTCGCTGATGGCGGCAATACCGGGCAGCTCAAGACCCTCGAGGAATTCGAGAGAAGCGCCGCCGCCGGTGCTGATGTGACTCATCTTATCGGCAAAACCGAGCTTTTCGACTGCAGCAGCGGAGTCACCGCCGCCGATGATGGAGATAGCACCGCTCTCGGCGACAGCCTTGGCAATAGCCTCGGTGCCGGCAGCGAAGCGTTTCCACTCAAATACGCCCATGGGTCCGTTCCAAACAACGGTTCCGGCACCCTTGAGAGCGTTGGAGAACAGCTCAACGGTTTTGGGTCCGATATCGAGACCCATCCAGCCGTCGGGAATTTTGCCCTCGTCAACGAGCTGGCACTCACAGTTTTCGTCGAACTTATCGCCTACATAGTTGTCTACCGGAATAAGGAACTCGATGCCCTTATCGGCAGCCTTTTTCATCATTGCCTTGGCGTCCTCGACACGGTCCGGCTCTACGAGAGAGGTACCGACGGTGTATCCCTTGGCGACCATAAAGGTATAAGCCATACCGCCGCCGATGATGAGCTTGTCAACCTTGTCGATGAGGTTGTTGATAACGCCGATTTTGTCGGAAACCTTGGCGCCGCCGAGGATAGCAACGAACGGACGCTTGGGATCGTTAAGAGCCTTGCCCATAACCTCTATTTCCTTCTGAATGAGGTAACCGCAGGCAGAGGGCAGGAAAGCGTTGACGCCGGCAGTGGAGGCGTGAGCGCGGTGAGCTGTACCGAAGGCATCGTTTACATAGATGTCGGCGAGGGAAGCGAGAGCCTTGGCGAACATTTCGTCGTTCTTTTCTTCTTCCTTGTGGAAGCGCAGGTTCTCGAGAAGCATAACCTCACCGTCTTTAAGAGCGGCGGCCTTTGCCTGAGCGTCGGCACCGATAACGTCGGCGGCGATGGCAACATTCTGACCCAGCAGCTCGGACAGCTTGGCAGCTACGGGAGCGAGGGAGAATTCGGGCTTAACTTCGCCCTTCGGACGACCGAGGTGCGAACAAAGGATAACACGTGCGCCGTGATCCTTGAGGTAGTTGATGGTACGCAGGCTCTCGCGAATACGCTTGTCATCGGTGATGACGCCGTCCTTGAGAGGAACGTTGAAATCGCAGCGAACAAGAACCTTCTTGCCCTTTACGTCGAGGTCTTCAACTGTCATCTTGTTAAGAGATTGCATTGTAATACTCTCCTTTTTAAAATTTGCGGTAATACCGCTTTTTTCCCACTACATATTATAAACCGAAATGTCAATCTAATCAAGGGCAAGGTTTTTCATTTTAGCTTATTCGGAAATAAATTTCGTTCTTCTGTTGACTCTCCTCTAAGGGTATAATATAGACTGTCCTCACAGAGAAAAGGAGTAACGGAGAATGCTTAAAATCGGAGAATTTTCCAAGCTGTCCCATTTGACCGTAAAGGCGCTCAGATTTTACGAAAAGGCGGGGATTTTGTCACCGGAATACATTGACGGCAATACGGGATACAGATTTTACGAAACAGGTCAGCTTGAAGCGGCGGCGAAAATAAAGGCATACCGCGGACTCGATTTGTCCATAGATGAAATCAGACTTATTTGCTCCGGAGCGGACGAAAAGCAGATTCTGCTTGCAAAGGCAAAAGAGCTTACCGACGACAAAAAGCACATCGAAGCACTTCTCTCCTCGATTAATCATATTTTGGAGGATAAAGAAATGAAGTATTACACAGTGGAAAAGGTCATTCCCAAAACGCTCGTGTATTATTCCGAGACGGTATTGGAGAAATACGGAGACATAATGGAATGGATTCCCTCGGTGGGGGAGGAATGTCTCAAATTGAATCCCGATATCAAATGCGCTGAGCCGAACTATGAGTTCTGCGAGTTCCCGGATGGTGAATTTAAGGAAAAAGATATTTTTGTTCGCCACAATGAAGCCGTCACCCATACAGGCAGAGAAAACGAGCTTATCAAATTCCGTGTTATTCCCGAAGCAAAGGTTTTGAGCGTGCTCCACAAAGGCGCTTACGATACGATTGGTGAAGCGTATTCATACATTATGAGCTGTGCCGAGCAGAACGGCTATAAGCCGGCGGGACTTGCAAGAGAATGCTATATCGACGGTATATGGAATAAGGAGTCGCCCGACGAATGGCTGACCGAAATACAGCTTCCCGTCGTAAAAGCCGAGATGTAAATGACGCAAAAATAAAAAGCACGGCAAGTGTACCTTCTTTGGTAAACACACCTTGAAGGTACGGATGCCGTGCTTTTTCTGTTAGATATTAATTACTTTACTGTGATTTCCTTGCCGTTTCGCAAAAGTGCCGTTTTGAAAAACTCCGTCATCGCCTGTGTCATCAGCTCGGTATCTCTTGCACCCGCCGTTTCGTATGCCGAATGCATGGCAAGCTGAGCACAGCCTATGTCAACCGTGGGCAGTGACAGGTGGGAGTTGGAAATATTACCGAGCGTCGAGCCGCCGAGCATATCGGAACGATTGGTAAAGCGCTGAACGGGTACGCCGGCGTTTTTGCAGATACGCTCGAAAAGCGCTGCCGATACCGCATCTGAGGTGTATTTCTGATTGGCGCTGTATTTAATTACAACACCGCCGTTCATAACAGGTCGGTTATCGGGGTCGGCATATTCGGGGTGGTTGGGGTGAACCGCATGAGCGTTGTCTGCCGATAGCATCAAACCGTTTGCAAGTAAACGATTGAGCGAGCCGACTCCGTAAAGAGCATTGCAGACACGCTCTGCCACATCGGCAAGGAATGTCGAATCGGCGCCCTGCTTAGACAGACTGCCGACCTCCTCGTTGTCAAATACTGCGGCAACGGCAAGAGCGGGGCAGCTTTCGGCGGCAATAATTGCCTCGACCGCGCAGTAAGCGCACTGCAAGTCGTCGATTTTGGAAGCCGAAATAAATTCATATTCGTGACCCCATAGGGTGCTTTTTTGGCGATTATAAACAAAAAGGTCGTAATCGGCAATACTGTCGCGGTCGATTCCCGCCGACTCGGCAACGGCTTGCAGCATATCGCCCCTGCCGTCCTGCGATGCAAGCAGCGGAACAAGGTCGACGGCGGGGTTGTAGGCATAGCCGTCATTGACCGAACGGTTCATGTGAATGGCAACATTAGGTATAATCATCAGGTCGCGGTCGACATTGACAAGCCTTACCTCGATGCCGTCTGCGGTAGACAGAACCACTCTACCCGCCAGCGACAGCGGTCGGTCGAGCCACGACGAATAAATCATACCGCCGTAACGCTCGGTGTTGAGACGCACATAGCCCTTTGACTGCATTTCGCCGCCGTATTTCACCTTAAATGTCGGAGAATCGCTGTGAGCGGCGCAGAGCATAATGCCGTTCGGTATGCTCGCAGGTATGCGAAAAGCAATAATCGCCGACATATTGCGCCTTACAAAATACGCACCGCCGGGTTTTACATTCCATTCGTTACCCTCGTCAAGCTCAGTAAAGCCCGCTTCGGTTAAGCGGGCGGATAGATTTTCCGCTGCGTGAAAGCAGGATGGCGAGGAATCGAGAAATTGCCGAAGATCGTTATACATTTTTACTCCTCTTTATTATCTGACGGGATTTGTTTTCCGTTTTGAAATAAATTTTCATCAACTGAATTATATACTTCAATTGTGAAAAATAAAAGTGCCGTCATCGGGTTTTAGTAATGATATATTGAACGGAGTAAGCGTGTTTGACGGTGAAGCGGCAGACGATAGTCACCGCCGAAATGACAATCTGCCGCAGAGCCGTTATCAACCGCCCGCATTCCTAAAAATAACCGAAAAAGCGAAAAAGTCCCGCCGAAACGACGGGACTTTGAAATATCATTATCGAGTGACAAGCAGGGCGTTACAGGGTGAATTGGAATATACAGAAGCCCGCATAGAGAACAAGCAGGAGTATGCCCTGCGCTCTCGTCAGCCTGCCCTTGAACAGCGCCGGCAGTGTCATTATAGCCATTACCGCAAGCATGAGCGGGATTTCAATAAGCAGTGAGGTATTTATGCCTGCCACAGTCGAGCTGCACGGAACATCGAACGGTGCAAGCGTAACCGAAATACCGCTGACCAGCACGAGGTTGAACAGATTCGCGCCGATGATGTTTCCGAGCGACAGCGAGCTGTGACCCTTGATAAGACTTGTGATGGCAGTGACCAGCTCGGGAAGACTTGTGCCGAGTGCGACAAAGGTCAGACCGATAACAGATTCGGGTACGCCGAGCCACTTGGCGATAAGAATGCCTTTGTCAACGAGCAGGTCTGCGCCGAAGGCGATGGCGGCGCCGCCGACAATTAGCAGAAGCAGCTCCTTCCACAGCTTGCCCGACTGAGCTTCGCCGTCATCGGGAGCATTCTTGGAGGCGGCGAGAGCATCCTTGACGTTGAGAAGAATGTAGACGACGAATCCTGCAAGCAGAATCAAGCCGACGGCACGGGAAAAGATGCCGAAGAAATATGCGATAACGCTGTAAAAAACGGCAGCACCGAAAAAGAAAATAACAGGTGTGCGGAGCGTCTTTTTGTCAACCTTGCCCGGCATGATCGCAATGGTGATGGCGGCGATGAGAGAGGTATTGCAGATAATCGAGCCGATTGCGTTGCCGTAGGAAATCTCGCTGTGACCGCTCAGAGCGGAATTGGCGGAAACCATAACCTCGGGCAGAGTAGTACCGATGGAAACTATGGTTGCGCCGATTAAAAGCTCGGGAATGTGGAAACGCTTGGCAAGACCGCACGAGCCGTCGACAAACCAGTCACCGCCGAAAATCAGCAGCACCAAACCGAGTATGAATAGCAGAACGGTAATTAACATAGGCTTTTCCCTTTCAGAAAACATACAGATAGCGATACCGACGGGAAAGTCGGTGTATATTAAAGTATATCACAGCAAGTCAAACCGTGTGCGTTAATTTTGCATACAGCTTGTTTTTCGGCAGGTCAAAATTCCGAATGGATCATAAACCGGGTTGCTTTGTGAAATAATATGGTATAATACATTTAAAGCGGCATCTCACAATGTACGGCTGACGCTTAAAAGGCTGCATCATACGAAATTCGCGCATCTGCATAGGCGGCAAAACATTTTCAATGCTTGCCGGATTTACGTATCGGCGGCACATCTGCCTGTAATTATTGCCGAATCCGTACTGCTCCCGTTATGCGGTATTACCTTAAACAAATGCAAAAGAGGGAATGAAATGAAAAGAATCGAAATAGACGATTTTGCCAAGTTCAAATTTATCTCCGCATTGACACTTTCTCCCGACGGAAAAACCGCCTGCTTTGCGGTCACCGCCGCCGACAAGGACAAGAATGCATATAATTCAAACCTTTACATTCGACGTGCCGACGGCAGGGTTTCACAGCTTACATCGGGCGGCAGGGAACGCTCTTTCTTCTGGCTTGACAACGAAACGGTAGTGTTTGCCGGCAATCGCGACGACGGCAAGGAACCGTCAATTCAGAGCAAATTCTACAAAATAAGCATAAACGGCGGTGAAGCGACCCTCGCTTACACGCTTCCCGTGCCTACCGACAGTCTTGTCAAGCTGCCGGACGGAAATTTCCTTGCCGTCTGCACCGTATTTCCGGGATATGAGGACCTGTACAAGGGTGACGTTAAGCTTGCAAAAAAGTACCTCGACGAGCAAAAAGAAAATGCCGATTATGAGGTTATTACGCAGAACCCGTGGTGGTGGAACGGAGGAACGTTCACAAAGGGAGCATACAGCGCGCTTTACCGCTACGACGTCAAATCGGGCAGGCTTACACAGCTTACCGAGAAAAACGTAAATATAAGCAATGTAGATATATCTGAGGACGGCAAAACGGCGTTCTTTATCGCGCTCGATTTCGCATCCGCCGTACCCGACTACCATTTCGGCAGTAAGCTGTTCAGACTTGACGTCGAAAGCGGAACGATAACTCCCGTTGCCGTGAGCAGTGAGAAATTTAACATCGGCGGATACATTATCGGCAGAACAAAGCTGTTCATATTCGCATCCGACAACCGCAGGGGAATCAATACCGACCCGTTTGTCTATTCGATGAAGCTGTCGGGCGGCAAGCTGAAAACGGAAATCAAGCTCGATATGTCGCTCGGCTCGAGCGTCGGCTCGGATATACGCTACGGAGGCGGGGAATACATAAAGCCGGACGGCGATACGCTCTATTTTATCTCGACCGTTTATGACAGCGCTAAGCTGTTTAAGCTGGAAGACGGCAAGGTTGAATGTGTTCTTGACCGCGACGGATCGGTCGATGCCTTTGATTTGAAAAGCGGAAACCTGCTTGCCGTTGCGATGTTTGATATGAAGGGTCAGGAAATATATGATATCAAGGGTAAGCGTCTGACCGATTTCAATACCCGCGCCGTCGCCGGCAAGTATGTCGCACAGCCCGAAATTCTCAATTTTACCAACGGGGATTATGAGGTTCACGGCTTTGTGCTCAAGCCGTTCGGCTTTGAAAAGGGCAAAAAGTATCCCGTCATCATCGACGTTCACGGAGGACCCAAGACTGTCTACGGTCCCGTTTTCTATCACGAAATGCAGTATTGGGCAAGCGAGGGATATTTCGTAATATTCTGCAACCCCACCGGATCGGACGGTAGGGGCGAATTTATGGATATCAGAGGCGCCTACGGCGATGTCGACTACAATGACTTGATGAAATTCTGTGACTCCGCGCTCGAAGCCTATCCCGAAATGGATGCAGAAAACTTTTTTGAAACAGGCGGAAGCTACGGCGGCTTTATGACCAACTGGATTATCGGTCACACCGACCGTTTCCGTGCCTGCGCGAGTCAGCGTTCTATTTCCAACTGGTTCTCGTTCAGCGGAATCAGCGATATCGGTGTGATGTTTGCCAAGGACCAGACTGCGGGCGATATCTGGGATAACCCCGAGCTTATGTGGAAGCAAAGCCCGCTCAAATATGCCGGAAATGTCAAGACTCCGACGCTGTTTATTCACTCGTTCGAGGACTACCGCTGTCCCATCGACCAGGGATATCAGATGTACACCGCGCTCGTTCACCACGGAGTCGAGAGCAAAATGGTGCTGTTCCGCGGAGAGAATCACGAGCTGTCGAGAAGCGGAAAGCCGCAGCACCGCGTAAGACGCCTCAAAGAGATAACCGAGTGGTTTAAAGGTCACAAAGCATAAATAACGCTATTGCTTCGGTCACCGCATCTTCCTCGGGAATTGCGGTGACCTTGTTAGTGCATGAAATATTTTAAAACAAATATTTCATACACAGAGCACTAAACGGGTGAATTTGTCTGTATCGTGCGATGCTGCGGGTAATAATATGCAAATTATCTCTGATATAAATGCAGAAATACCGCAAAATCGGTTGACATATTCCGCCGCGGGTGATAATATAATGTCGATGTCGATAGAGGCGCAGGCTCAATGAGTACGCAGAACAATGTGCGGGGCGGCACACTGCTGAAGGGTGAGCTTGCCGAAGCGGTTTGATTTCGTCCGTCGGTCTTACTGCTGGTTTGCCGCAGAAAATGTGTCGAACTGTCACTCAAAGAGTGGAGCGCTATCACGGCTGTGTGAATATAACATCTGCCGCCATGGATGCTTTACTGTTTTGATAAGGCTCTATGGCTTTTATGTTATCAAAAACAGAAGGAGTTCCGAAAATGAAAAAGCTTGTTTCAATTATCCTTATTCTCACCTTTGTATTTGCTCTTACCGCCTGTGGCAAAAAGAGCGACAATGTTCTGCGTGTCGGAATGGAGTGCGGCTACGCTCCTTATAACTGGACACAGAATGACGACAGCAACGGCGCAGTTAGAATTGCCGACAGCAAGTCATACGCCAACGGCTACGATGTTATGATTGCCAAGTACCTTGCCGAGCAGATGGGTATGGAGGTCGAGGTCTACAAGATAGACTGGGATTCTCTGCCGGTCGCCGTTCAGTCCGGCAAGATTGACTGCGTTATCGCCGGTCAGTCGATTACCGCCGAGCGCTTGCAGACGGTTGATTTCACAACCCCGTATTACTATGCTTCCATCATCGCCGTTACCAAAAAGGGCAGTGATTTTGCCAATGCCGCCACCGTTGAGGAGCTTGCGGGTGCGACCTGTACCTCTCAGATCAATACGGTTTGGTACGACGTCTGTCTCGAACAGATTCCCGATGCCGACATTCTTCCCGCTATGGAATCCACCCCCGCAATGTGGGTTGCTCTTGAATCCGGAAAGTGCGATGTTATCGTCTCCGATGAGCCCGCTTCGCTCGGTGCTTGTGCCGCCTACGACGATTTTGTAATGCTTGACCTCTCTGCCGGTGACTTTGTTGTTTCCGAGGAAGAAATCAACATCGGTATCTCGGTCAAGAAGGGCAACAGTGACCTGCTCGACGGTCTCAATGCCGGTCTTGCCACCCTTACTGCCGACGATTTCACCGCTATGATGCAGACAGCTATCGAATATTCCGCCCAGCTTTAATCACACGGCAGGATTATAACGGATTACCGCACCGCACCGAGAGCGCAAGCCCTTTGTGCGGTGCTCTCTGAATTACATCTGTTTATTGCATTAGTTTTTATTTTTTGTCAAAAAGGATTATGTGTATTGTTCTCTGAAGGAGATTATTTATGTACAGCTTACCTGACGGCTTTTTTCAAAGAATTATATATATTCTGCAGCACTTCGGCGGTTCTCTGCTCAGAGGAGCGGGGCTTACGCTGCTTGTTGCATTTGTCGGTACCGTTATCGGCTGCATAATAGGCTTTATATGCGGCGTTGCAAAAACCATACCCATTGAAAAGAACGATACCGTATTTAAGAAAATTATGCTTAGAATAGTTTGGATAATCATTGACGTATATGTTGAGGTGTTCCGCGGAACGCCGATGATGGTGCAGGCAATGTTTATCTATTACGGCTCACTGCTCGTGCTCGGCATTGATATGCCTATGATGTTTGCCGCGTTTTTTATCGTTTCGATTAACACCGGTGCATATATGGCTGAAACGGTGCGCGGAGGCATTCTCTCAATTGATGAGGGTCAGACCGAGAGTGCGAAGGCTATCGGTATGACGCACGGACAGACTATGTTTAACATCATTCTTCCGCAGGCACTGCGCAACATTATGCCGCAGATAGGCAACAACCTTATCATCAACATCAAGGATACCTGCGTTCTGTCCTGCATAAGCGTTGTCGAGCTGTTCTTTGCCAGCAAGTCGATTGCCGGAACGTATTTTACTTATTTTGAAACATTTACGGTTACAATGGTCATCTACCTGATAATGACGGTTTTCTTCTCCAAGCTTCTGCGCTTTATCGAAAACCGTATGGACGGACCGGAAAACTACGATTTGGCTACCACCGATACACTTGCTCACACAAGCGGTATGTATAATTATCCCGACAAAAAGGAGCATAAAAAATGAGCGAAATTATCAAGGTGCAGGGACTGAGTAAGGTTTTCGGTCAGCACACCGTTTTGAAGGATATCGACCTTTCGATTAACTCCGGAGAGGTAACCTGCATAATAGGTGCATCCGGCTCCGGAAAATCGACGCTTCTTCGCTGCATAAATCTGCTTGAGGACCCGACCGGCGGTCAGATTCTGTTCCACGGTCAGGATATCCTTACCGGAAAATTGAATATTCCGACATATCGCTCCAAGGTCGGTATGGTATTCCAGAGCTTTAATCTTTTCAACAATCTGAACGTGCTTGACAACTGTATGGTCGGTCAGATAAAGGTGCTTAAAAGAGACAGAGAAGCGGCAAAGGCACAGGCGCTAAAATACCTCGACAAGGTCGGTATGACACCGTTTATCAACGCCAAGCCGAGGCAGCTGTCGGGCGGTCAGAAGCAGCGTGTCGCCATTGCCCGCGAAATAGCGATGGATCCCGAGGTTCTTCTGTTCGACGAGCCTACATCGGCACTCGACCCGCAGATGGTAGGTGAGGTTTTGACCGTTATGCGCAATCTTGCGAGTGAGGGCTTTACCATGGCTGTCGTTACGCACGAAATGGCGTTTGCCCGCGATGTTTCCAACAAGGTCGCATTTATGAGCGACGGAGTCATCTGCGAGGAGGGTACACCTGCCGAAATCTTTACCAACCCGCATCAGCCGCAGACAAGAGAGTTTTTGGCAAGATTTATGAACAGCTGAATCTCCCGATACCGCAAGTATTTTGCGCCCCTATATGCCGATGAAACCGGTATGGGGCGCTTTGTGTTTGTATTTATTACGATTTTTGCCGATTTTCGGAATCACATCCGTTGACTGTCAATCTCTGCTATGTGATTTCTACGGCGTAAATATTCACTCACGGTTGAATTATTCACTCGTTTCTGCAAAAAATCGTTGAGATATGAATTATTTTAAAAAAATAATTGCAAAAAGTGTTGCAAGTTTTGCTTCAATAATGTATTATATTAAAGTCATAAAATATCTTTGACAGGAGGAACTTATGAAAAAAATATTAGCGATTGTGCTTGTTCTTGCCATCGTTATGGCGTTCACTGCCTGCACGGGCGGTAAGGCGAGCGTTACTATGGCTACCGGCGGCTCTACCGGTACTTATTACGCTTTCGGCGGAATTATTGCCGGCGCTCTCGAGGAAAATGTGAAGGGCCTTAAATGCACCGTACACGATTCCGGCGCTTCCAAGGCAAACATCTTTGAGCTGGTCGACGGTGAAGCCGATATGGCTTTTGCTCAGAATGACGTAACATATTATGCCTTTACCGGCACCGATTTGTTTGTCAACGACGGTAAGCAGGAGGGCTTCTCCATTATGGCGGGTCTGTATCCCGAGGTAGTGCAGCTTATCGCCACCAAGGATATTACCGATATTTCTCAGCTTAAGGGTAAGCGCGTATCGGTCGGCGATGCGGGAAGCGGAACCGAATTCAACGCCCGTCAGATTCTTGAGGCTTATGATATCAGCTTTGACGATATCGAGGTTGCCAACCTCGGCTTCGGCGACAGCGCAACTGCCCTCAAGGACGGCAAGATCGACGCTTTCTTTACCGTTGCAGGTGCTCCGACAACCAACATTGTCGACCTTTGCTCCAATACATCGGTCAGCATTCTCGGCCTTGACGACGCTCACGTTGCCAAGCTGCAGACAAAGTACAGCTTCTACACCACCTACACCATCGAAGCGGGTGTTTACAACGGCGTGGATTACGATGTCAATGCCGTTGCGGTTAAGGCTACCATGCTGGTAAGCAATGACCTGTCCGACGATCTTGTCTATACACTCACCAAGGCTTTGTTCGAGTCCAAGGGCGATATGGTTCATGACAAGGCTTCCTTCATTGATGCGCAGTATGCCGTCGAGGGATTCGACGATATGCCCTTCCACCCCGGCGCACTCAAGTATTACCAGGAAATCGGTGTTAAATAATTAAAGGCAAAAAATTATTGCTTACCGCAGTATCCGTGACGGCCATATTGACCGTCACGGTACTGTGCATATTATTGCATAACAGTCATCGACGTCTTGTCGTGAGAGATTACGATACCGGCAAGGTTTTTTTAAAGCTGGATGCCGATGAATGCAACCGCTTTTCCGTCGGGTATGTTCATTCGGTCAATAAAACCCCCGTGGTCGAAACCTATGAGATAAGAGACTGTGAAATATATGTTGTCGAGGGTAAATTCTATAACTTCGGAGCGGGTATGCAGACAGAATACCCTGACGGCGTAACCTATACATACGCCGACGACGGTGCGATTATAGCGTCCGGATACAACATATACTGCAAGGATTTAATCTACTGTGTCGGAATGTGGTCCGACCATATACTTGAATTCAACGGCAATGAATATTCGCTTCGCGATATATGCGGACGAGGAACGATGGTTGAGTTCAAGATTACCAAAGGCAAAGGAGAATGACCTATGTCAGATATCAGCAACAACGATATACTGCAGGATCAGCAAACCGATACCTCCGTCGGTACGATGGAGGACGTCAAGGCGGTTATGGAAAAATATGACCGCGAATCGTTTACACGCACCTATGATGGTGTGTGGAAAAAAATCACGCATTGGGCGTTTGTACTGTTCTCGCTTTACGCCGTCTATATGAACCTCGTCGCCAATTGGGGCGAGCGTGAGCGCCGTGCGTCGTTTGTCGCACTGCTCATTATGATGGCATTTACGCTTTATCCCGTCAGCCGCAAAGAGAAATTCAGAAAAATAAACTTCCTGCCGGTATATGATATTGTACTCGGCGTAATAGGCAGTGTCTGCTATTTCTGGTTTGTCGCCAACGTTGCGAGAATAGTCGACGTTGCCCGACCTTCCGGCTTGACATTTATGGATATGTTCTGCGGAATAGTGGGAATCCTCATTCTGCTCGAGGCGACTCGGCGTGTCACCGGTTGGCCGATAGTCATTGTGGCTTCCGCCTTTATTCTGTTCGCATTCCTTTCGGGAGTTTCACTGCGCAAAATCGTCTTTCAGCTGTTTTATACGCTGAACGGTGTTTTGGGTACTCCGATAGGCGTATGCTCAACATTTATCGTTCTGTTTATAATCTTCGGCTCGTTCCTCGAAGCGACAGGTGTTGCCGATTTCTTTATCAGGATTTCCAACAGTCTTGTCGGTTGGGCGAGCGGCGGTCCCGCCAAGGTTGCCGTAATAGCGAGTGCTTTTGAAGGTATGGTTTCCGGTTCGTCGGTTGCCAATACGGTCGGAAGCGGATCGGTTACGATACCTATGATGAAAAAGACGGGCTATAAGCCGGAGTTTGCCGGAGCCGTAGAAGCCGCCGCGTCGACGGGCGGACAGATTATGCCGCCTATTATGGGTGCCGCCGCATTCCTTATGGCGGAGTTTGTCGGCGTGCCTTACGCACAGGTTGCGGTTCGCGCAATTTTGCCTGCCGCGCTGTATTTTGCCGGCATATTCATTATGGTTCACCTTGAAGCCAAAAAGAGCAATCTCGCCGGTATACCGAGAAGTGAGCTTCCCGACCCGTGGAGAATGTTTCTCAAAGAGGGTTATCTGATTATTCCTCTCGTTTTCCTTATCGTTATTCTCGGCATCAGCTGGAAAACGACTGCCACCTGCGCTATGTATGCCGCCGTTGTCGCGATAATCGTCGGTGCAATCAACCATATAATTCCATGGTTCGGCTTTAAGAAGCGCGGAATAGCGAATGCGGAAGCCAAAAAGATTATCAAAGCCGACTGCATAGGTATGGGCAATGACTTCTTCAACGCTCTTGAGGGAGCGGGGCGCAACTGTATAAGTGTCGGTCTTGCCTGCGCCACAGCCGGAATCATCGCCGGCGTCGTGACTATGACGGGTATCGGACAGATACTCATCACCGGCATTGTCAAGCTTGCGGGTGATTACACAATTATCGCGCTTTTCCTCACAATGCTTGCCTGCATAGTGCTCGGAATGGGTGTTCCCACCACCGCCAACTATGTAATCATGGCGACAACCTGCGCCCCGATACTAATTAAAATGGGTATCCCCGATATTGCGGCGCATATGTTCGTTTTCTATTTCGGAATCGTCGCCGACATTACCCCGCCTGTTGCGCTTGCGGCGTATGCGGGAGCGGCTATCGCCAAGTCTAATCCGATGAAAACGGGTATTACGGCGACCAAGCTTGCAATTGCGGCGTTCATTGTTCCGTACATATTCGCGCTGTCGCCGTCGATGCTGTTTGTCGATACCGTCTGGTACGATGTCGTTCTTATCTGCATCACCTCGATAATCGGAATGTTCGGACTGTCGATGGGACTTGAGGGCTATACACTCGGTCACATTGATATTCCGTTCCGAATAGTGTCGGTCGTAGGCGGTCTGCTGCTTATCTACCCTGGACTTGTCACCGACTTTATCGGTCTTGCACTCGTGAGCTTTGTTGTTGTCCGTCAGCTTATACGCAAAAGGTCGTCAAAGGCGGCATAATAATTGTCCGTAAAAAACATCAGTTCATCATATAAGGTAATAATTATGAGTGATACGTTTCAAATTCTTTTAGCTATGCTGGTTTACATGGCTATGGTAATACTTATCGGCGTTCTTTTTATGAAAAGGTCGAATAAGAGCAGCGAGGATTTCTTTATAGGCGGTCGTTCGCTCGGACCGTGGGTCGCGGCATTCAGTGCCGAGGCTTCCGATATGAGCGGCTGGCTTCTTATGGGCTTGCCCGGTGTTGCGTATTGGTGCGGACTTGCCGACGCCACATGGACCGCTATCGGTCTTGCGCTCGGTACATATCTCAACTGGCTTATCGTTGCCAAGAGACTGCGCGCCTACTCGGTGGTTGCCGGCAACGCTATTACCATTCCCGACTATTTCAGCAACCGTTTCCGCGAGAAGAAAAAGACATTAATGCTTATATCGTCTATTTTCATCCTCGTTTTCTTTACAGTTTATGCTTCGTCCTGCTTCGTGACCTGCGGTAAGCTGTTCAGCACACTGTTCGGATTCGACTATAAGCTTATGCTGTTGGTCGGTGCGATATTTGTACTCGTATACACATTCCTCGGCGGCTTCCTTGCCGAGAGCGCGTCCGACTTTATGCAGGCGATCGTAATGATTTTTGCCCTTGCCGTAATTGTCGTCTGCGGCGTTTCCAAGGCAGGCGGTATCGGCAGCGTCGTTGAGAATGCCGAGAGCATACCCGGATTTTTCGAATTCTTCGGAATTGCTTCGCCGACTGTCGCCGCCGACGGAGTACAGCTTGTAAGCGAGGCGGGTGCTCCGCTGTTCGGCGATAAAGGCTCCTATGGCTTCCTGACCGTCTGTTCTACTCTTGCGTGGGGTCTCGGCTACTTCGGAATGCCGCAGGTACTGCTCCGCTTTATGGCAATACGCCGACAGAGTGAGCTGACCAAGTCCCGCAGAATAGCCACCGTTTGGGTTGTCATCTCGCTTGCCGCCGCAATATTCATCGGATTTATCGGTCGTACAGTATACCCGACTGCTTTGCTTACCTCGTCGAGTGCCGAAAACATATTCATCGTAATGGGTACGAGTATGCTTCCGCCGCTGATAGCGGGTATAGTAATGGCGGGTATACTCGCCGCTACCATAAGCTCGTCCGACTCCTATCTGCTTATTGCCGCATCTGCGGTCGCCAAGAATATTTATCAGGGCGTTATCAAAAAGGATTCCGATGACCGCTCGGTCATGCGCCTTTCGAGAATTATGCTTGCAGTAATCAGCATCGTCGGTGTGCTGTTTGCACTCGACGAAGACAGCGTTATCTTTACGATAGTTTCGTTTGCTTGGGCGGGCTTCGGCGCGACCTTCGGACCTATTATGCTTTTCTCGCTGTTCTGGAAGCGTGTCAACCGCAACGGAGCGATTGCCGGTATGGTAACCGGTGCCGCGACCGTATTTATCTGGAAGCTGCTCATTAAGCCGCTCGGCGGAATCTTCGGAATATATGAGCTGCTGCCTGCGTTCATCATTTCGAGCATATTCATAGTTGTCGTATCGCTTGCCACCAAGGCACCGAGCGATGAGCTTAATGCAGATTTCGACAACGCCAAGGCGTATGTTGAAAAAGACTGAAAAATCAAATAATGCAGAGGACAGACTCAACAGGTCTGTCCTTTTTCTTGCCATTATATTATTCAACTGTCATCGGCAACGGATTGCAATTGTCCGATTTCCATACGGAGTATGAAAGCAAATAAATTTTATATAAATGACAGCTTTATTGCGGAAGCTTTCGATATTGCTGACAAATAAATCGGTATTGAAATATATTTTGCCTTTTTGTACAAATTGACTGTCTTTGTTTTGTGCGATTATTCGTTGAAAACATACGGCAGGTTATAGTAAAATAAAAGTAATGTTTTTGAAAGGAAATAATATTATGGCAGAGAACGAAAGAATATATCGCCGCTGGAGCAGTTTTACTCCCGCCGACATTCAGCTCATGGCAGATTCGACCCCCAGAGAAGAATATATGCACGGTGTTTGGGGCGACGGACCCTATATGGCTCCGTACAATACCGACCTTATCGGCAAGCGCTTTGAGGTCGAGGACAACGAGGGATTCAAGATTGCCTTTGAGCAGACCGAGCAGCGTTGGATAAAATGGGAAATCGACGGCGTAGAGCACACCGACCCGTGTTCGGTGCACTCTATCACCGAGGGTGTTTATTTTATCAACCATTATTGTGAAGGCTCTACTCCGCCGGAATCTCATCAGTTTGTTATTGACATTCAGAACGGTCTTTGCACCGTCTGCGTTGCCAAGTTTGACAGCCCGTACAATGCCCGCGAGGTCAGACATACCTTCCATTTCGGATTTATTACCAACCAGGGCTACACTGACCCCGGCTACCGTCACGGCTTCACCGAGGATATGGTAGGCAAGTCCATAGTTTGGGAATATCACAGCGACCGTATGTTCCCCAAGCATATTTATGTATCCCCGACATACTACACCATTGTCGGTCAGCTGGGCGGTGCATGGTGCGCCAGCAACCCCGCAGACTATGTTAAGATTCGTGACGGCGTTTACATCTTCTCGTTCCTCGAGGACAGACAGGCGGGAGCACAGGGCTTCTTCTTAATGGATCTCTATCAGCTCCACGATGTCGGTTGCTTCTTCGGCATGGAGCCGACCGGACTCACCTGCTACACCATCGGTGCAAAGGGTCAGTGGTCGGAAACATACTCGCTCTCGACCGGCGGCAAGCGTGAAACCGTTTTCGATTGGGAAAAATAAAAATTAATAACTGATAATGCAGGGTATTCTCCGACTGAATAGTCGCGGGAGTGCTCTGCGTTTTTGTTTGTGGGAATTTCCGTTAGAATGCCCCGCATTATTTGCATAACAAAATCACTTTTCAAACCGCAATATATTGTGCTATAATGTTTTCATCAATTTTATTCGGAGAATTACGCTAATGAATAACGATAGAAACGATATAAATGCCGAGACAGTCGAACACAGCTATGATGTTGCCGCCGATGAAGCAGTTCCCGACAGCGAATTCGGCGAATACACGGGACGAGTGACCGTAAAAAAAGGTAAAAAGGGCAAATCCGAACAAGAGCAGTCAGCACAGTCGGAGGCAGTGGGCTTTTTTGACGATGAGCCGGACAATGGCGAACAGCCCGAAGCGGAGGAATATCTCGGTCGACCCGACCGCGAGGAAATCCGCCGCCGCGCACAGCAGAACCGCAAGCAGGCTTATGAGGATTTGAGCGACGAGGAAAAGGAAAAACGCTACAATGCCGCTCTCAAACGCCGCAAGCTGTCGCTCATACTTATGGGAATTGCCGCCGTATTTGTTCTCGTTGCCGGTCTTGCAAAATCAGTAAGGTGGCTTTGCTGTATAAGCTATGTCGTAGCCATTATTACGCTCGGAATTTCGGGCGGTATGGGTCTTTGGCATTATTTCCGTCACCCCGAGGAATACACCAATATGCGTCCAATGCTTACCCCTACTATGGAGCTTATCGTTATGTGGATGATGGTAAAGCAGTTTATACAGTATCTTAACGGAGCGGTGTAAGCAGGGGTTTATATGGTATTTTTGCAAATAATAAATTAACACCGCCCTTTTCGGACGGCGGAAGGAGTATATATTATGATTATTAACAAAGACACACTTGTGATGGACATCGTGAACGAGGACCAGTCGACAGCAGAGTTCTTTATGAGCATCGGTATGCATTGTATAGGCTGTGCCGCATCTGCTTACGAGACTGTAGACCAGGCGTGCGCCGTGCACGGAATCGACACCGATAAGGTTGTGAATGCGCTGAATGATTATTTTGCAAGCAAAAAATAACGCTCAGTTCAATCTTTCAAAGCGTCTCGCCACTACCGCCGCCGCGGTAAGGTGGGGCGGCGTTGTTGCGGACGTCGGTTGCGATCACGGAAAGCTGCCGGCGTTTCTTTGCGTTACCGAGCGTGTACAAAAGGCTTACGCCATCGACATTTCCGCCCCGTCGCTTGAAAAAGCGAGGAGGCTCTTTGACGAGCTTGAAATCAAAAACGCCGAAACTATTCTCTGTGACGGTCTGCCCGAGCAGTGCCGCGACGCTACCGATATTGTTATTGCCGGTATCGGCGCCGATGTTATCATCGACATCATAGAGCGCGCGCCGTGGCTTAAGAGCAGTCTTATCCGTTTGGTGCTCGTGCCGTCGTCACAGCACGCCCGTCTGCGCAGGTATCTGGCTCAGAACGGCTTCGTTACAGAGGACGAAACGGCGATTTCGGAGTCTGGTCAGTGCTATGCCGTTATGACGGTCAGCTTCGACGGAGTTTCCCGCACCCTACAGAACGGCGAGGATGAGATGGGACTTATTCGCCCTGTCAATCTTGATTCCTACGCCTATGTCAGACACACACTCAACAAGCTGACCGTTGCTCTCGCAGGGCAGCGTTCGGCATCCTCACCCGATACCGATATGATAAAATATCTTGAAGAATGTATTGCATATATCGAAAGGACGAAAAAATGACCGACGCGAGAGAAATATACAGTGCGATTAACGAAATTGCGCCATTCGCTTCTGCCGAAAGCTGGGATAATGTGGGAATTTTAGTCGATTGCGGCAATAAGACGGATAGAGTTTTGCTCGCTCTCGATGCAACAGCCGAGGTCGTGGAAGAAGCGATACGGCTCGCCTGCGGTATAATCGTAACGCATCACCCCGTCATCTTTTCGCCGCTCAAGCGTTTGTCGCCCGATATGCCGTCCTTTAAGGCAGTTCAAAACGGTATTTCGATTATCTCGGCGCATACTAATTTCGACATTGCTCCGCTGGGAGTAAATACCAATTTAGCCGATATCGTCGGCTTGAAAAATTACCGCCTGCGTGCAGGCGGCTTCGGCTGTATAGGTGAACTGCACGCCGAAAACGGTACTGCACTTGCCGATGCCGTCGCCTCAAAATTCGGACTTGAAACGATCGTATTCGCCGATGCCGGACGTGAGATTAACACCGTTGCCGTCTTTTCGGGAAGCGGAGCCGACCTTGAAAACCTTGCCGCCGAAGGATGCGACGCGGTTGTAACGGGAGATTTGAAGCATCACGATGCGCTTGATGCGCTTCAGCTCGGTTTGACTGTCGTGGCGGCGGGACATTATGAAACCGAGGCACCTGCTATGCAGCTGCTGTGCGGTTACCTTGAGTCAAGAATCCCGACTGCGGAGTTTGTCGTTTCCGAGACATCGCACAGTCCGATAGGTCACATCCGGGTTAAATGACGGTTATTTGAAATTACGTCCTCAGGCAGTAACGTCGGGAGCAGTATAAGTAAAAACAACGATTTCCGATACGCTGTCGGGCAGTGATAGCTGTTCCTGCCGCAGATATGCAACGATATGAGCGATAGAAAATCGCCCGAAAACGCATTATTTAACACAAATCAGGAGAAAACAATGGCACTTGACGCCGCTATGCTGAAATCGCTTGCCCGTGAGCTTTCGGGTCAGATTGTCGGCATGAGAATTGATAAATTATATATGCCTGTGCGAGATGAAGCGGTGCTTCAGCTTCGCTCACAGAGCGGTGCAAAGCAGCTTGTCATCTGTGCGAGAGCGGGATGTGCAAGACTTCACCTAACCGAGGAGCAATTCGACAATCCCGCCAATCCGACGGCATTTTGTATGCTTCTGCGCAAGCACCTTGTCGGCGGCAGAATCATCTCGGTCGAAACGCCGGCAAGCGAGCGCGTAGTTTTGTTTACAATCGACGCGGTCAACGAGATGGGAGATGTCGTGCGGCTCACGCTGTCGGTTGAGCTTATGGGCAGGTATTCAAATATCGTGCTCGTATCGGAGCAAAACCGTGTTATAGACGCTCTTAAACGCATCGACTCCGACCAGTCCGACCTGCGTCAGCTTTTGCCCGGTGTTCGGTTTACGCTTCCTCCGCCTCAGGATAAGCTCGGATTCTTTGAGACGCCGAGCGAAACACTTGCCGAGCGGTGCACGGCGCAGAGCAAGCCGCTGTCATCGTCGATTTTGGGGTGCATTTCGGGACTTTCACCGGCGGTTTGCCGTGAAATTTCCCTGCGCGCCGTACCGGGAGACCCAGAGGCAGACACTCTTTCCGACTTCGACCGCGCCCGCCTTGCATCGGTGCTGAACGAGGTTCGCCGTGCCGCCGAGGGCGACGGTGAATATTACGGTATCGTTTCCGATTCGGACGGCAAGCCGATAGAGTTTTCATTTATCGAGCTGACGCAGTACGGCGGTATGAAAACCGAAAGATTCGATTCTGCAAGTCTGCTTCTTGAAAAATATTTCGGAGAACGGGATGCCGCCGAACGCCTGAAAACACGTTCATTCGGTCTGCGCCGACAGGTGAATACGCTGCTGGAGCGCACCCGCCGTCGCCAGTCGAGCCGTGAGGCCGAGCTTGCCTCGACAGACAAGGCAGATATCAAAAAGCTGTACGGCGAGCTGCTGACCGCCAATCTGCACGCCTTTGTAAAGGGTGACGAAAAGGTCACGGTGACAAACTATTATACCGGAGAGCCGATAACGATTCCGCTCGACAGAACGAAAAATCCCGTTCAGAATTCGCAGAAATATTATAAGGATTACCGCAAGCTTACTACCGCCGCCGACATTCTTACACGACTGCTCGACGAGGGAAGTCAGGAAATCGAGTACCTTGAAACGGTGCTTTACGAGGTCGACAGCGCCAAGACGGAGGGCGAGTTCGATGCAATCCGCTCCGAGCTTCGCAGCTCGGGCTATCTGAAATCGTCCAAAGCTCCTAAGGGCAGTAAGCGTGAAAAAAAACTCGATGATCTCATACATTATGAATCGGACGGCTTTGAGATAGCGGCGGGCAAAAATAACGCCGCCAACGACCGCCTTACGCTGAAAACAGCGATGAAGCGCGATATTTGGTTCCATGTCAAAAACGGAGCGGGCAGTCATACGGTAATAGCTGTAAACGATGAAGCGGTGCCGGACAAGGTGCTGGAGGACGCCGCAATGATTGCCGCCTATAACAGCTCACAGCGTTTCGGCGAGCTGGTGGCAGTCGACTATACCGAGATAAGAAATGTTAAAAAGGCGTCGGGACAAAAGACCGGAATGGTTATCTATAAGGACTATAAGACCGCATTTGTCACGCCCGACAAGGCGCGAGTTGAAGCACTTGAAATCAAGAGCAGGCGTCGTCAGACTCGTTAACGTTTAATTGTTAAAAGCAAATTAATGGTGTATAATAATATTTTATCAATGCGAAAAAGCACCGCTGTTTGTTATTCCTTTTTTGAGAAAACGGCAACACGGTTTCGACTGCATTACGGCGGAAATTTCCGGTCTGTCGGAAAACTCCCTGCTCGGAATTACAGTCGCGCCAACGCTTATAAAATATTACTGCGGATGAACGGCGGCAGAGCTTGCCGACCGACGCATATACGGAAAACGGAAGAAAATGTATGATATATCTTGACAATGCGGCTACTACCAAGGTTTGCGAGCAGAGTATTGCCGCCGCCGACAGAGCAATGCGTGAGCTGTGGGGAAACCCGTCCTCACTTTACAATATGGGCTTTGAAGCAAAAAAAGCACTCGATCGGGCGCGCAGAACGATTGCCGACGCTATGGGCTGTACCGAGCAGGAGCTTTACTTTACCGCCTGCGGCACCGAGTCCAACAATATAGCGATTCTCGGTGCGGCGCGAGCGAGAAAAAAATGGGGTAAAAACATCGTCGTTACCGGATATGAGCATCCGAGTGTCGGCAACACCGTCGATTCACTTGAAAAAGAGGGCTTTGAAATTCGCCGTGTAATGCCGTCAAAATACGGTACGGTGTCGCTTGACGAGCTGTTGTCAAGGGTCGATTCCGAAACCGCACTTGTCACCGCTATGGCGGTCAACAATGAAACGGGCGCCGTCATTGATATTAAGAGGTTAGCGCAGGGCGTTAAGAGCATTAATTCCCGTACCGCCGTTCACTGCGACTGTGTTCAGTCTTTTTTGAAAACAAAAATTAAACTTAAGGATACGCTTGTCGACACCGCCTCGGTCAGCGGTCACAAGGTACACGCTCCCAAAGGAGTCGGTGCGCTTTATGTCCGCAAGGGCTTTAATTTGGAGCATTCTCAGTTCGGCGGTGGTCAGGAACGCGGCTTGCGCTCCGGCACCGAGAATACCGCGCAGATACTCGCGTTTGCGGCGGCGGTCGAGAGCTGGGACATAAAAAAGGCTATGGACAACGCCGCGAGGCTTGCGCTGAGACTGCGCAACGCGATAGTGATGTCGGGTCTCGGAATTATCAATTCACCCGACGATGCATCGGATTTTGTCGTAAACTTTTCGCTGATAGGCTATCGGAGCGAAACTGTTCTGCATTTCCTCGATGAGCGGGGAATCTGTGTCTCGGGCGGCTCGGCTTGCTCGGGCGGTAAAAGCAGTCATACGCTCACCGCAATGGGTCTTGACAACGCCCGTGTCGATTCTGCCTTGAGAATAAGCTTTACGACGGACAGCACCGCCGAGGAGGTCGACGCACTTGTCGACGCTCTGTGTGAAGCGCAGAAAACATTGGTGCGTTCGGGAAAATAGGAGTTTGTATGAAAGAAATTTTACTTGCGAAATACGGAGAAATTGCGCTGAAGGGATTAAACAAGCCGACCTTTGAATCGGCGCTTCTCAAGACAATACGCCGCCGTGTCGAGCTTGCCGGTATCTTTAAGGTACACAGAGCGCAGTCTACCGTTTACATAGAGCCGCAGGATGAGAATGCGGATGTAACCGCCGCACTCGAACAGCTCAAGCGTGTTTTCGGACTCTCGGCGCTCAACCGTGCCGCAGAATGTAAAAAGGATGTTGACGAAATATCCCGCACGGCGCTTGAGTATCTCGGTGAAGAGCTTAAATGCGCCGGAACCTGCAAGGTTTCCGCCAAGCGGAGTGACAAAAACTTTCCTCTTAACTCAATGGAGCTTGCGTCGGCTGTTGCCGATGTAATATTCGATGCTTTTCCGCACCTCAAGGCGGATATGAAAAAGCCGGATATCGAGGTCATTATCGAAATAAGAGAGACGGCAGCATACGTTCACGGTCCGAAAATCAATGCCGCGGGCGGTTTGCCGTCGGGAACGAGCGGTCGCGCAGCGGTTATGCTGTCGGGCGGTATCGACTCACCCGTCGCCGCTCACGCCATGGCAAAGAGAGGTCTTGACCTCGTGGCGGTTCACTTTATGTCGCCGCCATATACAAGTGAATACGCGCTTGACAAGGTTCAGCGCCTCGCCTCGGTCATTTCGCGTTGGAGCGGTAACCTTCCGCTCGTATGCATAAAATTTACCGATATTCAGGTTTTGCTCAAGGAAAAATGCCCCGAGGAGCTGTTTACCGTGCTTATGCGCCGCTCAATGATGCGTATAACCAATATGGTGTGCGAATGTGAGGGCGGAGGAGCGATTATTACCGGTGAAAGTCTTGCACAGGTTGCGTCGCAGACATTGTCGGCAATCGCCTGCACCGATGCTTCGGCAAAATACCCCGTGCTTCGTCCGCTGATAGGCTCCGATAAGATAGATATTTCCGATACGGCAAGGGCAATAGGAACATTCGATATTTCCATTCTCGATTATGCGGACTGTTGTACCGTTTTTACTCCCAAGCATCCCAAGACCCGCCCCATGCTCTCCGATTTGGAAAAGGCTGAGGGCGATGTACCCGAGCTTGCGGAGCTTGAGCGTGAAGCATTTGAGAACAGAACGGTAAAGGTTTATCATTTCTTTGATGAAGAATAATCACGGCTGTTTTGAAAAGAGGTGAATGCAGGTGAGAGCAGAGATAATTGCCGTCGGCGATGAAGTATTGAGAGGCGAAACGGTCAACACCAATTCGTCGTATATTGCCGCCGGTCTTGCACAGGTAGGCTATGAGGTCTACCGCCAGAGCGTTGTCGGAGACGTTCCCAACGATATTTGGGAGGCTGTCAGGACATCGCTGACACGCAGTCATATTACCATACTCACCGGAGGACTCGGACCGACCGACGACGATTTGACTAAGGAAACAATCGCACGTTCGCTCGGCTCCAAGTTAGTCAAGGACGAAAAGACAGCGGCAAAGATTGCCGATTACTTTAAAAGCCGCGGTCTTGAAATGACACATAATAACGAGAAACAGGCTTACATCATAGAGGGCAGTATAACGCTCGACAATCCCAACGGCACCGCACCGGGAATGTTCATAAAGCAGGGCAATCAGGCTATTGTACTGCTGCCGGGACCGCCACGCGAAATGGAGCCGATGTTTGACAACGAGGTCAAGCCGCGTCTGAGAGAGATGTGCGGCAAAATCGTTTTGAGTGAAACACTGCGCGTTTTCGGAATAGGCGAATCGGCTCTCGAGGAGCAGATAAAGGATTTGCTGTACGGTGAGAATCCGCACGCCGCACTTTACGCCAAAACGGGTGAGGTGCATATAAGGATAGTCGCGAGCGGGGCAAGCGATTCCGAGGCGACTATGCGTCTGCGCGATATTTCCTCCAAGCTGCGCGAACGGCTGGGAGATTTCATCTATACCGATGAAGACAAGGATTTGAATCAGGTCGTCGTGGACAAGCTTATTGAATCGGGCAGGAGAATAGCGCTTGCCGAAAGCTGTACCGGCGGACTTATGGCGGCAAGGATTACCGAAATTTCCGGCTCGTCTCAGATTTTCGAGTTCGGCTGTGCCGCCTATGCCGATTGGGTAAAGCGCAAAAAGCTGTCGGTCGACCGCTCGATTATAGTCCGATACGGCGCCGTAAGCTCGGCAACCGCCGCCGAAATGGCAAAAGGAGCTATGGAGGAGGGTAAGGCTGATATCGGCGTAGGCATCACCGGTGTTGCCGGCCCCACAAGAGGCTCCTACCTTGACAAGCCGGTCGGACTCATCTATATTGCGGTCTGCGACAAGGAGCAGGTTATAGTCAAGCAGTTTAACTTCGGCGATATGCGCTCGCGCGACTGGGTGCGCGAGGTCAGCACCAAGAATGCATTTGATATGGTACGCCGTCTGCTCGGCGGTCTGCCTATCGAGGGCGCAAAGCAGTTTGGTCAGCACGATTTGGCAGACATCGACCGTGAAGGCAAGCCCAAAACAAAGGGCTCCATTCAGGCGGGACGCGCAGTAATGGGAGTATTTGCGGCGGTGCTTATCGGTGCTTCGGCGTATGCCGGACTTTCGGTAGCGCAGAAAAAGATTAACACCGGAGTTTACAATAAAATCAAAAGCGGATACACCGAAACGGCTATTGAAGTCGGTGCGGGAGAAGGAATAGAAAATCTCATAGCGCAGAATTCGGATACTATAGGCTGGATTTCGATATCCGACAGCGGAGTCGACGGAGTTGTGGTCAAGGGTACCGGCGACGATTATTACACGACACACGATTTTAAAGGTAATGAGAACAGACTCGGCTGTATATACAGCGACTCTGCGATAGAGCTTCCGCTTGAATCGGACAATCTTGTTTTGCATGGCAGCAGCAGTGACTCGGGTCAGATGTTCGGACCACTGCTCGGATATACCAAGCTTGAATATATAAAGAAATATCCCGAAATCGTGCTTGAAACTACCGTCGGCGAGCAGGATTACCGCATTGTTTCGGTATATTATGCCAACAGCAATCCGTCATACGGCGATGTTCAGAATTACGCAATTCAGGATGTAAACGGAGACGGCTTCAATGAGTTTGTAATTGATTTCAAGATGCGCTCACTCTACAATATGCCGGTTGACATAGTGGCGGGCGATAGGTTTCTGACACTTGTTACCGATATCGGCGACTGGGATGGCGCAAAGCTTGTGATTGTCGCAAGGCAGGAACGTTTTGACGAGGCGGATGTCAACACCGACGGAATAGAGCGCAATATGGCACTGCTTTATCCGGACCGCTGGTACACCGTACACAGCGCACAGCCGGTGCTGAACGAGGTCGTTGAACACGACCGCTGGCTCGCGTGGATATCCTCCAATGCCAAAACCTATGATAAAACGAATGATTTTGAAACGGAATTTGCCATAATAGAGGAAATTGAGTTTTCCGAACAGCCTCTCGAAGGTGAGAACGGAAACGGAGATACCGGAGAGAGCTCCGGAGGTCAGCAGGAGCAACCGACCGTTACGCCTACCGACACCGCCGACAGCATCTCGGTTAAGAGTGCTAATACGGGCATAGTATATACCGATTCACCGCTCAACATCGTAAGTATGATAGTGGAAGCAGAGGTCGGCTCAAGCTTTTGCGAGGAGGCAATCAAGGCTCAGGCAGTTGCCACGATAACCTATCTGAAATACAGCTATCGCGGAGGTTCTATGCCGGTTGTGGCGCTCAAGAGTGCGTCGCAGAAAGTAAAGAACTGTGTGTCACAGGTAATTAATATGGCAATGTACTACAACGGTTCTATCATCTATTCGCCGTATTTTGCTTCGGCGGCAGGCAGAACCAACGCCTGCAGTGAGGTTTATGTTCAGAATCTGCCGTATCTCGTGTCGGTTGAGAGCAAATACGACTATTTGTCGCCTAACTACAACTGCACATATACCTTTACGACCGAGCAGATGAGAGCAACGCTCGAAACATATTATGAGATAACGCTGTCATCCTCGCCCGAGAATTGGATTCAGATTCTCGATTACACGAGCGGCGGGTATGTAGGTAATGTTTCGATAGACGGTCAGTATAACACAACCGGTTCAAGACTGCGCTCCAACTGTCTGCATCTGCGCTCGGCGGCATTCACGCTCAGCTACGACGCCGAACAGTCGCTGTTCACCATAGTGACGAGCGGCTACGGTCACGGTGTAGGTATGAGTCAGTACGGTGCAAACTATTACGCACAGAATGAGGGTCTGAACTACGACCAGATTCTGTGGCACTATTACACAGGCGTAACGCTCAGCTCGTCAGGCTGGACTGCATAAAATTTTTCAACCGCTTCGGAATAAAAACGGAGCGGTTGTTTTTATCGTTTGTCCGCAAAGCGCATAACCGCACCGTACGGAATATACGGTATAAATGAAAATTTGATTTACATTGAATACATCATACTATATAATAGGTGGTATAGATTTTTGCAAAAACAAGTAAGGAGACAAACAAATGTCAGTAAACGACAAAATGATACCGATTACGGTAGACGGCGCTATGTTCAAGCGCAAGGACGCATGGTTCGGTCTGTTCCAGCGCGGCGGACTGTACGGTAACGTCGACCTTTTCCTCGGAACACTGCACGGCATCGCCTGCCGCGCCCCCGAACGCCTTCGCCTCATCAATATCTTCGTGACCTATGAGGGCGAGCGTGTACCCTTTACCGCTTCCGCCGTAAGCTGTGAATATACCCTTCACACCGAGTACGGCGATATCCGCTTTACCTTTGCCGACGACCACAAGCTTATGGCTGAGGGCGACAAGGGCATGGGTCTTGAATTTGAAAAGGAAATGGCTCGTCACGAATTCCTGCATCCCCGTAAGGACGGCGCTTGGGAATGTGCGTTCCGCTATACCGCTTCCTTCATTTTCAAGGGACTTGAGGGCTCGACCTTTGATTTCAACAACGGTGAAAACAGCTGGGATTGGCGCAGACTGTCCAACGACCATATCATCGGCAGAACTCACCCTGCTCCCGACGGCACATTTACGCTCGTAATGGAGGAATTCGACTATTGCGGATATGTCCGTGACAGCTATCCTACCTATGCCGAGGCAAAGGAAAGTATGCAGGCAGATTGGGAAAAATTCCTCGCCTCAACTACCGTTCCCTTCAACAACAAGTATGAATCTCACCGCGCCGACGCCGACTATATCCTCTGGTCGTTTATGACCGGCAAGAGCGGAGCCGCTCAGCATCCCATTGTTCAGATGTTCGCCGGTATTATCGGCTCAACATGGCAGTGTGTACAGAACGCCGTTGCTCTGCAGGAGGATATGGATCTCGCCGCACAGCTTCTGCTCGGACCGCTTGCCCACGCCAACGACGTAGGACAGCTCCCCGATATGTTTGATGACCACACAAGCGAAAACGAAATCCTCAAGCCCCCCGTTCACGGCTGGGCTATCCTCGAAATTATGAAGCACCACGATCTGCATGAGTGGAGCGACGAGGTTCTCGAGGAAATGTACTACGGAATGGGACGCTGGGGCGACTGGTTCCTCAACTACCGTGACGATGACGGCGACGGTCTGCCCTCGCTGATGCACCCCGATGAAACGGGTCTCGATTTCTGCACCGTGTTCCGCTACAATTCCGAAATGGTCTCGCCCGACCTTATCGCTTACCTTGTACTGCTGTTTGAGGCAGAGGCGAAGCTTGCCGAGGCTCTCGGTAAGGATGCCGGTGAAATCGCAGGCTGGAACGCCAAGCGTCAGCAGATGCTGGACGGTCTGACCGAGAAAATGTGGGACGGCGAGCATTTCTGCGCTCTCGTACCGTACACCCACGAGAGATATTATTCAAACTCAATCGTTCATTATATCCCGCTCGTACTCGGCGCAAGACTGCCGAAGGAAATGATTGACAAGATGGTTGAAGAGCTTCTCGACACCACCACCTTCAACAGCCCCTACGGACTTGCTCTCGAAAAGATGACCAGCAAGGATTTCAGCCCCGAGTTCCACACCATAGGCAAGGGCGGAATCGTACCGCCGCCGATGATTTATATCTGCACCGGACTTTCCGAAACACATCGCCGCGATGCTCTCGAGCAGCTCGCCACCACATATCTCGATACACTCATCGACAAGAGATTTGCCTTTACCATCGACCCGCGCTCCGGCGCCACCTCTCCGTTCTTCGGCGGAAGCTGGCCGCGCGTTGGTTACCTCATCATCAGCAGAGCGCTCGATGCATAAGGTCGGCTCGATATAAGCTTTTAAGGACTTCCCGAAACAACGGGAAGTCCTTTTTACTCGGTTGCAATGAGTCATAAAATGTTGTAATATGAATTATAAATATGTATCGGTGTAAATTGCCATACTGTTTTTGCAGAGAGGAGTAAAAATATGGCGAAAATCAGAGTAGCTGTCATTTTCGGCGGTGTTTCAAGTGAGCACGCGGTTTCGTTGCTGTCCGCGGCATCGGTTATTCGTAACCTTTCAACAGACGATTTTGAAATAATTTGTATAGGAATTACCGAAAAGGGTCGATGGCTCTATTATCCCGGTGACGTTTCGCTTATCGAAAACGGTGAATGGGAGCGCCACCCCGATGCTATCCCCGCCTTTATTTCACCCGACCGCGCAACCCACGGAATCGTTAAAACCTTGCCGGACGGTACGTTTACCACACAGAAAATCGACGTTGCTTTTCCCGTGCTTCACGGCAGAAACGGTGAGGACGGAACTATTCAGGGGTTGTTTGCCCTTGCGGGAATCCCGTTTGTCGGCTGTGACCTGATCTCCTCCGCAGTCTGTATGGATAAAGCCGTTACCAACACCATGCTCGACCATTACGGCATTGCGCAGGCACCGTGGACCGTTATCACCCATGCCACGCTCGACAGCTTTGAGGAGATTGCCGGCAGGTGTGAGCGCGATTTCGGTTATCCGATGTTCGTAAAGCCAGCCAATGCAGGCTCATCGGTCGGCATTACCAAGGCTCACAACCGTGAAGAGCTTCGCAACGGTGTCCGCCTTGCCATGACACACGACCCCAAGGTCGTTATTGAAAAGGGGATTGTCGGTAAGGAGCTGGAATGTGCAGTTATGGGCAACAGTGAGCTGTTCGCGTCGGTCGTCAGCGAAATTCTGCCCTGCAACGAGTTCTATGACTACGAGGCAAAATACATTGAGGGGAGCGTTACCGAGCTGCCCGCGAATATCAGCGATGAGCTGAGCGACGAGCTGAGAGCGACAGCGGTCAAGGTATACAGTCTGCTCGGCTGCGGCGGTCTTGCAAGAGTCGATTTCCTATACGAGGAAGCAACAAATACCCTTATGCTCAATGAGCTGAATACTCTGCCGGGCTTTACCGCCATCAGTATGTATCCGCAGATGATGAATAAATCGGGTTACAGCTATCCCGAGCTGCTCAAAAAGCTCATTATGCTTGCCATCGAGCGCTCGGAGGGTTGATAGTGAGCGACAACAGAGCAATCGGAGTTTTCGATTCGGGACTCGGCGGTCTTACCACCGTCCGTCAGCTTCGCCGTCTCGCACCGAGCCGCAGCATCGTCTATTTCGGCGATACCGGTCGTGTGCCATACGGCAGCAGAAGTCCCGAAACGATTTTGAAATATTCAAAGCAGGATATCGCGGTTCTGCTCCGACACAATGTGCGGCTTGTAATTGCCGCCTGCGGCACAGCATCGTCTACATTGCCCGCAGAATATACCGACCGTCTGCCGGTACCGTATCTTAATGTGATTGCGCCGACAGCCGACGCCGCCGTCAAGGCTACCGGAAGCGGAAAAATCGGCATTATCGGCACCAATGCGACAGTAAGCAGTCATTCCTTCAGAAAGGCAGTCGAGCGGATTATGCCGTCGGCAAAGGTATTTGAGCAGGCATGTCCGCTGTTCGTGCCGCTTGTCGAGAACGGTTTTATCGAGCGTGACAACGAGATAACCCGCCTTACGGCAAAAAAATATCTTGCACCGCTGTTGGAGTCCGACATAGATACGCTGATTCTCGGATGCACACATTATCCTATTATCGAAGCGATAATCAAAGATATTGCGGGCGAGGGAGTTACGCTGATTGATTCGGGGCTTGAAGCGGCAAGGGCAGCAGTCGCGCTGCTCGGAGAGGATGACGGGAACGATACCGCCGATGAGAAATTCTATGTGTCGGACAGCGGATTCGGATTTGCACCGCTTGCCGAAATGCTGCTTGGCGAAAATCTCGACGGCAAGGTCGAAAAGATTGATATAAATGCCGTTGCACCTTATGAGGTGTGACAGCGAAAGGATTCTTTGAGATTGATGAATGAAAACTATATGATAATGATGGAAGGCGTACAGCAGAGCGACGAGGGTGAGGATAAGCTCTCATTTGCCACTCGCGGCGACTTCTACGAAAAGGACGGGTGCTTCTATATCGTCTATGAGGAATCGGAGGCTACCGGATTTGCCGGCAACACCACTACGCTGACGATAGAGAACGAGAGCCGAGTGGTGCTTGACCGTGTAGGTCCTCAGGCGTCACAGCTTATAATCGAGCGCGACAAAAAGCATATGTGTCACTATATGACCGAATTCGGAGATATGGTAATCGGTATTCGTACCGAGAAAATCCGCAATATGCTGACCGATGACGGCGGGGACGTTTCCTTCCGCTATACGCTCGATTTAAACGCCAACGAGCTTGTTACAAACGAACTTAAAATAACTGTCAGAAAGCTGAACTGAAAAATGTATAATCCGCTCAACGCCGCCAAGGAAGCGGCAAAAAAACTCATCGTCGATGCTATCGACAGCGCCGTAAAGGCAGGAACACTGCCTCAGGCGGAAATTCCCGAATTTATTATCGAACAGCCCGCCGACAGCTCGCACGGTGACTTTGCCGCCAATGCCGCTATGGTCTGCGCCAAGGCGTTCCATATGGCGCCGAGAGCTATCGCCGCCGCTATTGCCGAAAATGTTTCACTTGACAACACCGAGTTTGAGAAAATTGAGGTTGCGGGTCCCGGCTTTATTAATCTTTTCCTCGGCAGCGGCTTTTACCGTGACGCCGTTGAGGGAATTCTGCGCGAGGGTGACAATTTCGGTCGTACCGACTGGGGCAAGGGCAAAAAATATATGGTTGAGTTTGTTTCAGCCAACCCGACCGGACCCATGCACCTCGGCAACGCAAGAGGCGGCGCGCTCGGTGACTGCCTTGCAAGCGTACTCGACTTTGCCGGCTGTGATGTAACAAGGGAATTTTATGTCAACGATGCGGGAAATCAGATAGAAAAATTCGCCGTTTCGCTCGAGGCTCGTTATCTCGCGCTTTATCGTGAGGGTATAGAGTTCCCCGAGGACGGTTATCACGGAGAGGACATAACCGAGCACGCCAAAAACTTTGTCGCAATTCACGGCGACAAATATGTCGACTGTGATGCCCGTGAGCGTAAGGACGCACTTGTTGCCTATGCTCTGCCGCTCAACATCGAGCGTATGCACAGCGACCTTTCGGCGTACAGAATTGAATATGACAATTGGTTCTACGAGAGTGTTCTGCACAATGACGGAACAATTGACAAGATAATTGACATTCTCCGTTCCAAAAACGCCATATATGAAAAGGACGGCGCGCTGTGGTATCGCGCTACCGATTTCGGAGGAGAAAAGGACGAGGTTCTCGTTCGCTCCAACGGTTATCCGACCTACTTTGCCGCCGATATCGCATACCATTACAACAAATTCCAAGTCAGAGGCTATGATGTTAATATCAATGTCTGGGGAGCCGACCACCACGGTCATGTCGCCCGTCTGAAAGGCGCAATGGATGCTATCGGTCTCGACGGCGACAGACTCGATATTGTTCTTATGCAGCTTGTCAAGCTGCTGCAGGACGGTGAACCGGTCAAGATGAGCAAGCGTACCGGCAAGGCGATTACGCTGTCGACATTGCTTGAAGAGGTTCCGGTTGACGCCGCCCGCTTCTTCTTTAATCTGCGCGAGCCGAAGAGTCACCTTGAATTTGACCTCACCCTTGCCGCCAAGCAAAGCAGTGACAACCCCGTTTACTATGTTCAGTATGCTCACGCAAGAATATGCAGTATCTTGAAATCGCTGCAGGCTGCAGGAATAAGCACAGACAAAGCGGATATCGGCGACTGCTGTCGACTTGCGACCGACGACGAAAAGGCACTTATCCGTCTGGTTGCCTCACTTCCGCAGGAGATAAATAAGGCGGCAGATGAGTATGACCCCGCCAAGATTACACGCTTTACCATAGACGTCGCGACGGCATTCCACCGTTTCTACACCAACTGCCGCGTTCGCTGTGATGACGAGGAGCTTATGCGCCCGCGCATTGCACTATGCCTTGCCGCAAAGCAGGTGCTTTCCAACTGCCTCGGTCTGCTTAAAATCACCGCGCCGGAGTCCATGTAATATCATCTTCTATTTATAAAAGGGCAGAACGGTTCTGCCCTTTTTCGTTGCTTTTCGTAATTTTCGGATACCGTATTTGTCGAATATTGATATAAAATACGAGTAGAAATCAGAGTAATTTATTTAATAATTGAATATGACAGATACAAAATTACCTATATAATATTAATTATATAGAATTATTCTGCGCGCGACTGTGCAGATGTTATTATTGTACAAATGTCGGCGTAAATTCGAAAGGAAAGAGAATCATGCTTAATAATTTCAGACATCATCTTTACACCGATTTCGTATTCGGTAAGGATGCGGAGAAGTCTGTCGGCAAGGAACTGAAGAAGCTCGGCGCTACCAAGGTTCTTATTATGCACGACAGCGGTAAATTCCTCTATGACACCGGACTGCTCGATGCTATCAAGAAGTACATTACCGACGAAGGTATGGCAGTTGTAGAGCTGGGAGGAGTTCTGCCCAACCCCCGCCTCTCGCTCGTTCGCAAGGGAATTGAGCTTGCCAAGGCAGAGGGCGTTGACTTCATTCTCGCCATCGGCGGCGGAAGCACCATTGACACCTGCAAGGCTGTCGGTATGGGCTGTTGCTACGACGGAGATGTTTGGGATCTCGCCGTTGACCGCTCTAAGGTCAAAAAGATGCTGCCTCTCGGCGTTGTTCTGACCTATCCCGCCACCGGCTCCGAGTCCTCTACCGGCGCAGTTATCTCCAATGATGACGGTGAATTCAAGATTAAGACAAGCATGGGCGGAGATATGTGCCGTCCGACAATCGCTTTTGAAAACCCCGAGCTGACCTACACCCTGCCTAAGTATCTGACCGCCTGCGGCGTATGCGATATGTACGTTCATATCCTCGAAAGATACTTCAGCCCGGTCAACTTCGGAAGTATGGATTATATGGCGGAGGGACTGCTTCGCGCCCTCATTGACTTCGGACCCAAGGTTCTTGCCGAGCCGGATAACTACGAGTACCGCTCCGAAATTATGTGGATAGGCACGATTGCCCACAACAACACTGTCGGCGTAGGTCGTCCGCAGGATTGGTGCACACACGGCCTCGGACACGAGATTTCCGCTATGTACGATACCGCTCACGGTGCCACTCTGACCATCGTCGGACCGCATTGGATGCAGTACGTTTACAAGGATAATATTGCCCGCTTTGCCCGTTATGCCCGCGAGGTCTATCGCATCGACGAAGCCGACGACGAAAAGGCCGCTCTTGCCGGTATCGAGGCAACCAAGGAATTCTACAAGAAGATGGGTCTGCCCACCTCCTTTAAGGAAGCCGGACTCCCCACCGACGGTATCGAGCACATGGCTCATCAGGCTGCCGCTATCAAGCCGAACGGCGTTATGGGCTGCATGAAGCAGCTTCACGAGGAGGACAACCTCGCTATCTACAAGCTCAGCATCGAATAATTAATTGAATCGGTTTTTGATCGTATTCGATAAATTGCTGTTGTTATTCTTTTGAGAGACGGCGTCGTCGTGAGATGTCGCCCGTCTTTTGATTGTAGAAAAAAACACGTAAGCCTGCATAAAATTAATAATTAATCCCGATACGGAGGATTTTTAGTCTTGGAAATTGATAAGAGCAAGGATAAGCAGTATCATTTTCTGTTTATTCTCTATTATTTTGTCGTATTCTTCGGCGGCGCAATTCAGAACAGCTTTCTGAATCTTTATCTCAATAACGCCGGAATGACTCCGACCAACATCAGCATCGTCAACGGCTTTGTGTCGATTCTCAGCTTGTTTACTATGCCCTTCTGGGGCGGACTTGCCGACCGTGCATCGTCCAAAAACAAGATTCTGATTATCGCTATGGTATTTTCGACCGGTCTGCTGTTTGTCTATGCAAAGGCGCAGAGTCTTATCGTTCTTGCCATTATGATGATTCTCTACAACTCCTGCCATCAGCCTATGGCGGGCATATATGAGACCATCACTATGGATTATGTTACCCGCTACGGCTGGAAGTACAGCCCGATAAGAATGTCCGGTACAATCGGTTACGCCGTTATGGCGGCTATCGCCGGCTTCTATCTCAGCAAAAAGCCCGACCTGCTGTTCCCGATGTTCATCGCTTCTATGATTGCCGCCACCGTAATCGGTTGCTTCCTGCCCAAGAGCAAGGGAGTACGGCGCGAAAAGGTTAAGAAGGATAAGGGTGAGGTTCGTCAGGTTTACGCCATGCTTAAAGACAGACGTGTCCTCAATGTCATGATACTCTATATGATGTACATGATGTGCAACAGCTTCAACAATGTTCAGTTCTCTATCTATATGAAGCAGTTTACTACTGCCGAACGTGCGGTTCTCTATTCCGGACTGTCACATACCGTAATGGCAATGGCAGAGGTTCCGTTCCATATCGGTCCGGGAAGCCGTTGGTTAAAGAAAATCGGCGTTGAGAAATCGCTGTGCATCGTTATGGCGGCAGGTGTTCTGCGTTGGATTACCTGCGCTACCTGCCAGAGCGAATATGTTTTGCTTCTCTCGATGGCGTTCAACGGAATTATGCTTGTTCCGACCATTGTCGGCGTTGTAGAGTTTATTTATGAACGCTCTCCCGAGCACCTCAAGGCGACCGCTCAGACTACCCTCAAAACTCCGTTTACCCTCGCCGGCTCTATGATTGCATCGTTCGGCTTCGGTTCTCTGGTATCGGTTTTTGACAATATGGGTCTTAACGGTATCCGCACAGTCTATTGGATTATGTCGCCGCTGTGTCTTATTGCCGGTCTGCTCGTCTTTGTCCCGCTTGTCAAGCGTGAAAAAGCGGAGAAGAAAGCCGCCAATTCAGCACAGTAAATCCGTATGTGCTCAGTCGCCGTGTCCTGCGGCGCAACCGCAGTTATAATCACATCGCCGCCGAGTGCGGCGGTGTGTCATTTTTGAGGAGGAATAAAATGACAGTAGATAATATTAGAGAAAGCAAGAAAAATCATTTTTTGTTTGTTCTGTATTATTTTGTAGTGTTCTTCGGTGCGGCGATTCAAGGTGCGTTTTTGAACCTGTACCTTAACAATGCCGGAATGTCCAGCACTACTATCAGCATCATCAACGGCTGTGTTGCTATTATGGGTCTGTATACCATGCCGTTCTGGGGCAAGCTCGCCGACCGAGCCAAATCCCGCAATGCGGTTTTGATTTTGACGATGGTTTTGTCCACAGTTTTGCTGGTGTTTTTCTCAATGGCAAAGAGCCTCGTTCTGCTCGGAATTATGATGGTGCTGTTTTCCGCCGTTCATAATCCTATGAACGGACTTTACGAGTCAATCACCGTAGACTATTCGAGAAAATATAATTGGAAATACAGTCCGATTAGAATGTCGGGTACAATCGGTTTCGCCGTAATGTCGGTTATCGCCGGGTTTTGGCTTTCCAAAAATCAGTCGTTGCTGTTCCCGATTTATATCGGCTCTATGGCACTGTCTACCGTTATCGGCTGTCTGCTCCCCAAGAGCAAGGGAGTAGGCTCAGAAAAGAAAAAGGCGGATAAGGGTGCGGTCAAGGAAGTTTATGCAATGCTCAAGGACCGCCGCACACTCAACATTTTGATTTTGTTCGGAATCTATATGATGACCAACAACTTCAACTCGGTACACTATGCAATATACCTCAAACAGTTTTGCAGTGTCGAAAAGGCAACGCTTTTGTCCGGCATCGGTCATATGATAATGGCTCTTGCCGAGGTTCCGTTCCATATCGGTCCGGGAAGCCGCTGGTTAAAGAAAATCGGCGTAGAGAAATCACTGTGCATCGTAATGGCTACCGGCGTTGTGCGTTGGGCGGTCTGCGCACTGTGCTGGAATGAATGGGTGCTTGTCATTACAATGGCGTTCAACGGAATTATGCTCGTCCCGACCATTGTCGGTGTAGTCGAATACATATTCGAGAATTCGCCCGAACACCTCAAGGCAACCGCTCAGACTACGCTCAGAACGCCGTTCAGTCTTGTCGGGTCGCTGATTTCCACCTTCGGCTTCGGTACACTCGTTTCGGTGTTCAACAATGCCGGTCTTAACGGTATCAAGTGCATCTATTGGATTATGTCGCCGCTGTGCCTCATAGCCGGTCTGCTTGTCTTTGTACCTATGGTTAAGCGAGAGCGTGCCGAGAAAAAGTCGGCAGAGCAGAAATAAAGCAGTAATCTTTGACCGAGCCGCTCTGTACGTCGGGGCGGTAACGGCATTAAAATAAGGAGTGAATTTTTTGGCAGTAGATATTTCCAAGGTCAACAAGCGCAATCATATTCTGTTTTATGTCTACTATTTCGTAATCTTCTTCGGCGGCGCCGTACAGGGAAGCTTTTTCGGAATGTACCTTAACAACAGAGGAATGAGCGCCGCAAACGTCGGTCTTATGAACGGCATCATTCAGGTACTCGGTCTTGTGCTTTTCCCGCTGTGGGGCAAGCTCGCCGACCGTGTTTCCAACAAGAACATTATTCTTATCGGAACGCAGATAGCCTGCATTATCGTTCTTTTCGGATTTTTCCTTACCGAAAACGTACTTATGATAGCTATCGTCAATGTTCTTTTCTCGCTCGTTCATAACCCCGTAATGTATCTGTATGAGTCCATTACGATGCAACACGTCAAAACTAACGGCTGGATTTACAGCCCGATCAGAATGTCGGGTACAATCGGCTATGCGGTAATGGCGGTTGTTGCCGGATTCTTCCTCGGTCAGAACGATAACCTCATTTTCCCGATTTATATCGGCTCGATGGCTATCTCTACCATTGTTGCCCTTATGCTTCCCAAGACCCCGAGAATGGGTAATCAGGTCGTTGAGAAGAAGGTCAAGGGTGAGAAGGTCGCCAAGGGTGAAAGCGTTTACAGCTTGCTTAAGAATAAGCGTATTCTCGGAGTTCTGTTCCTCTCCGGTATCTATACTATGTCGACCGGTTTCAATATGAGCTACTACGGAATACACATGACCGAGTTGGGCGGAGATTACATCTATGTCGGTATCGCCAATATGATTATGGCGTTCGCGGAGTGTCCGTTCCATGTAGGTCCCGGACGCAAATGGCTCAAGAAAATCGGCGTCGAGAAGGCTATGCTCATCGTTATGGCGTTCGGTACCGTCCGTTGGGTTCTCGCAGGTCTGTGCAACAATCCGTGGATTTTTGTCTGGACAATGGCGTTCAACGGCATTATGCTTGTACCCAATACCGTCGGTGTAACAGAGTTCATTTATGACCAGGCTCCCGACCACCTCAAGGTTTCCGCTCAGACCTCACTGAAATCACCGTTTGCTATTGCGGGACAGCTTTTTGCTAACTTTGTTCTCGGCAGACTGCTTGTCGGACTGTTTGACAATGCCGGATTGCCCGGTATCAGAATAGTCTATGTCTGCATGGCTCCGATATGTCTCATATCCGGACTTATCGTCGGTATCCCGATATTAATACGCGAGAAAGCCGAAAAGGCGGCAAGGGCAGCAGCGCAGCAGGTTCATGTAGAAGAATAATTAATAAGATAAAAATCAACGCCGTGACGTAATTCGCCGCGGCGTTGATTTTATATATCGGTCGACATCACGGCTTTATCGGCGATGCCGTCACAAATCCTCTTTTTCAAACAATGCAATCGACTTTTTGAGAGCAATAAGTGTAATTCCCACCCATAAAACTATTCCTGCAATCAAAACCGAAAGCTTTTCCGTCAGGTATTCTTCGCCGATTGTATCGAGCTTGTCACGCATAAACGGACAGATATGTGCCGACACCTCTACGACTGCAATGTAAACGAACACCGCGGCGCTTGACTTGACAAACGGTGCGCCGACCTTGTTTACATTTCGATAGTATCCCACGAAAAATATATAGTTGAAAACAGCGAACATTACAAAAGAGAGACCGAACAGCGCAATGTTGGCATCCATACCCACATCGTTGCCGGTATTATTCAGACGATGATTTAATACGGCGGCGGCAACGGCAACTGTAAGCTGTGCAAGCTCGAGTATTGCGGCGGTTATAAACCGTGCCTTGACAATGTCGCGCTTGCGCACGGGCAATAGCAGGGAATAGCTTATGTCGTTGTTTTCACGACCGCTGAGACATATAAAGAAAATCGAAAGTGTCATATAGAAGAACGCCACATAATACGGATAATTAGGTATTATCAGCATAAACGCAAGCACCAAAAACAGCGGTGCTGTGGGATGCAGAGCCAGCTTAAGCTCCTTGTTTATAAGATTTCTCATTAGTCCTCCTTCTCGATATGAAGCATAATGTCCTCGAGATTTACCTTGTCATATTCCATTTCACGCCCCGAGGTTGCGGAGGTGGGAATAAGCGCGGTGAAGCCGTTTCGCTCGCGTCTGACGCCCAATGCGCCGATGGGAGTATAAGAGACATCGATAAAGCGCATAAGTCGGTAGGACTCGATATAGCTGTCGAGCGTCGACTGTGCGATTATGTGACCGTTTTTTATGTAGATGATTTCATCGGCACAGCGGTCGAGGTCGGTGGTGATGTGGGTCGAGAAAAGAAGTGTAACTCCCTCGTTTTTAACGAGGTCGAGAAAAACATCGAGCAAATCGTCGCGGGATACGGGGTCGAGACCGCTCGTCGGCTCGTCCAAAATAAGCAGCTCTGCATGGTGAGACATGGCAAGTGCAAGCGAATATTTGACCTTCATACCCGCCGAAAGCTGTGAGGGCGTCTTGTCTGCGTCGAGCGCGAACATTTCACAGTAACGGTAGTAGACCTCATCGTCCCAATTATCGTAAAAACGCTTGGTAACGTCGGTTACAACGTGCAGTTTCTTGTTGATGTAGTAGTTCGCAGCACCAGACACAAATCCGATTTTCTGCTTTATTTCCAGCTCGTTTTGCTCAAACGGTTTGTCGAAAAACCGTATTTCACCGCTGTCGGGATGCACAAAGTTGAGCAGAGACTTGAGCGTAGTTGTTTTGCCTGCTCCGTTACGACCGATAAATCCGTATATTTTGCCCTTTTCAAGCTCAAAGGATACGTTGTCGAGCTTGAATTTCGGATATGTTTTGCATAAATTTTTGACAGTCAGTACCGACATATTATTCCTCCCCGTCACTGCCGAAGGAATCCGCCTGCAGTGACTCGTAAATCTTTTTGAATGCTTCATTGCCCAAATGTACAGGCAGTGCAATTCCTCTGTTTATGTCAGCCAAAAGATAGATTGTATCGCCAGACTCTATGCCGAACATATCTCGCGCCTCCTTGGGAATTACAATCTGCCCCTTCGGACCTACCTTGACCGGTGCTATGAATTTTCCTTCAGGTGCTTTTGACATTTCTTCAACTCTTTTCAAATAAATAATCGGTAATATTCGTATAACAAGTATTACCGATTATACTCTGCTTTCTCACTATTGTCAATCGATAACGGAAATCAACCTTTTATTTTATCCGAAATCAGCACAATTCCCACGGCGCATAACAGCATTATTGCGACGCAAACAGCTATTGTAATGCGGTAGCGAAGCCGCTGACGGCGTTCGATTTGCCGCATATCGCCGTCCTCGGTCAGCGCACGGAGCATTTCCGCAAGCTGTCGGCACTGCTTTTTGAGCGACGGCAGGGCCGGAAGCATATATGCGTCGGCTAAATGTTGCTCCATTTCGGCGCACGGCTCGGAGCTGTCAACGATAAACAGCAGAATCGTCTTGCCCTGCGAGGCGGCGAGCCTTGCAGTTTCGACAGCATCTGCACTGTCGGCGCTGTGACCGGACAGCACTATTACTGCTGCTGCGGCGCTTTCTATATTGTCGGTACGTGTGAGATTTTTGACCGACATTGCCGCAGAGAGCGTTTCGGCAACAACATCATCTATCACGTCGCAGTAAATATAAACCGATTTTTTGTTCATAATATCCTCCGAGAAATGTGTATAAAACAAAAACCCTTGATGAAATATCATCAAAGGTTTTAATGGCGCGCCGCAGAGAATTCGAATCCCTGACCTTCTGGTCCGTAGCCAGACGCTCTATCCAGCTGAGCTAGCGGCGCATATCCGCTTTTCAACGGCAACACTTATATTATCACTCAAAGAGGGATTTGTCAACAGTTTCCGAGAAATAAATTACCGAAAATCAAAAAGCATTTTGTTCGTCAATTCGTTCGGGATGACCGATTGTTCAATGCGTCATCCCGAACGAAGCAGAGGATTCAATACTTTTAAATAGCTTTTACAAATTATTTTTTGACCTCGGGAGTGACATCAAGCTGTGGGGTTCTGATGGCGTAGAGGAAGTATTCCTTGCCCTCTTTAATCAAAACGTATTCCATATATTTGGAAACGGTGGCTGTTTCCTCGCCCTTAGAATAGCTTGTGGTTAGACCCGTGCTGTCAAGCTGCATATACGCAACGGTCAGAACCTTGGTATTGCCGGTTTTTACTATATTTATAACCTCGGGATAATATGAGCCGGCGGTACTGGTAATGGGTATGGTGTAGCGGCTTGTTTCCTCATCATAGGTAAATTGCAGACCGTAGTCCTCGAAGCTGTGGTGCGTGTAGTTAAAGGACGAGCCGTACATTTTGTTTATATAGCGGTCGACCTCTATGGACGGAAGAAGAATAGCCTCGTATTCGTTGCGCTCGTACTTGGTGTTGTCCTCGTTGGACAGCGTAGTCCATATAGCTGCCTCGAGCAGCATATCCTGATTGGCTTTCTCGATGCTGTCGAATTCGACGGGGTCGAGCGAAACAAGCGACGAATAGATATTGGCATAGTATTCGCGTTCATCGGTATCGTCGAGCGCGATTTTTACCTTTTCTATACCGGTGGATACGAGAAAGTAAACTCCGAGTATTGCGAGGATGAGAAATACCGCACCCACCATTTTGCGTACACGGCGCTTACGCTGTCTTGCACGCTGTTCGCGGGTAAGTCGAATTTTTGCCATAAAATAAACTCCTATCTTATCTGCCCGTCACCGAGCACGACATATTTTGCGGTAGTAAGCTCACGCAGTCCGACAGGACCTCTTGCATGAAGCTTTTGGGTTGAAATGCCGATTTCAGCCGACAGACCGAATTCACCGCCGTCGGTGAAGCGGGTTGAAGCATTGAGATAAACTGCCGCCGAGTCGACACGATTCAGAAATTCTCTCGCGTTTCCGACGTTTTCGGTGACAATGCTGTCGCTGTGGTGAGTGCCGTAACGGTTGATATGCTCAATTGCCTGCACTGTACCGTCGACAACGCCGACATTCAATATATAATCATTATACTCCGTTGCGAAGTCGTTTTCACTTATTTTTTCAAATACCTTTAAAAATTGACACGCATACTCGTCGGCACGGAATATGCACCTGCTTCCGATACGGTCCTCCAGCATCGGCAGGAATTGAGCGGCGATCGATCGGTGAACGAGCACCGTCTCCGCCGAGTTACAGACCGACGGGCGGCTCATCTTGGCGTTTTCGACAATGTTTACCGCCTTGTTCAAATCAGCCGCTTCATCGACATACACGGTACAGACGCCCGCGCCTGTCTCCAGCACCGGAACCCTTGCATTTTCCACCGCCGCACGGATAAGCCCTCTGCCGCCTCTCGGAATGAGCAGGTCGATGTATCCGACAGCATTCATCAGCTCGACTGAGCTGTTACGGCTTTTATCCTCCACAAAGCCGACACAGTCCGGCTCTATTCCGCAAATCGACAGCGCCTCGCGTATAATTCCCGCCAGTGCGCGGTTAGATCCGAATGCCTCCTTGCCACCTCGCAAAACGACGGCATTGCCCGACTTTATGCACAGTGCCGCGGCGTCGACGGTTACATTGGGGCGCGATTCGTAGATCATCGCGATAACACCGAGCGGTACGCGCCTTTTGAAAATCTGCAGACCGTTTGGCCGTGTAGACCCATCGATAATTTCACCCACGGGGTCGCTCAGTGCACAGAGCTGTTCAAGACTGCTGCAGATACCCTCAAGGCGGTCGTGATTGAGCGAGAGACGGTCAATCATAACGTCGGCAATGGTGCCGCGCGCTCGATCGACATCCTCTGCATTTACCGCCAACAGCTCGGATTCGCGTTCGCGAATAAGCCGTGCAATCGTCATCAATATTTCGTTTTTAACGCCGCTCGAAGCCAGCGCAATGGACGCACTGCTTTTTTTGGCGGCGGCACAAAGCTCCAATGTAGTCATATTGTCACCGTATATTTATTGTGTGTTCGGATTCGTGTGCGGTATCGGATTGTTTATCTGCTGTTCCCGAAGGGGAAAAGTGTCCCGCACGGTCTGCCCTCAACGGCGTCGTACAGCTTTTCGGGACGGCTGCCGTCCATAATAATCATATCTGCGCCGATATCTCGGGCAATTTTCGCCGCACCGATTTTAGTGTCCATACCGCCTGTGCCGAGAGCCGAGCCGGCACCCTGGCAGTAGCTTGCCGCCAAATCGAGGTCGTCAATTACCGGTATCAGCTTGGCGTCGGGACTGCGGCGCGGGTTGCCGTCAAACAATCCCTCGATATCACTCATAAGCACCAACAGGTCCGCTCCTATAAGCTGTGAGACAATTGCGGACAATGTGTCATTGTCGCCTATCGAAACGATTTCATCGACGGCAACGGTGTCGTTTTCGTTAATTATCGGAATACATCCGAAATCAAGCAGCTTAAACAGCGTGTTCTCAACGAAGCCCCTGCGTTTTCCGTCGGCAATATCGTCTCCTGTCAGCAGAACCTGAGCGACGGTGTGATTGTACTCGGAAAACAGCTTGTCATATATGTACATCAGCTCGCATTGTCCCACTGCGGCGATTGCCTGCTTGGCACTGATTTCCTTCGGCTTTTCCTTAAATCCGAGCTTGCCCAGACCTACTGCCTGCGCACCCGACGATACCACGACCGTCTGTACACCGCTGTTTTTTATATCTGCCAATACCTCGACAATCTTGTCCATACGACGCAGATTGAGTGCGCCGTTGGGATAGGTGAGTGTCGACGAGCCTATTTTTACAACGATTCTGTTATATTTATTCATAAAACGCCTTCCTAAATATAGTCCTATTATAAAATAAATAATCGCCGTCCGCAATAGCGGTAAATATGCATAAGACGGCAGGCAATAAATATTTTGACATTGTTGCAAAGTCATTAACTATATTTTATAATTAAAAAGAAAAACGGAGGGTTAAGATATGAAATATTGTAAACGATGCGTAATGCCCGACACACGCCCCGGAATAACCTTTGACGAAAACGGCGTATGCTGTGCCTGCACGCACTTCGATAACCGCAAAAACATAGATTGGGACAAGCGCTTTGAGGAATTCAAGGCTCTTTGCGATAAGTACAGAGGCTGCAACGGACCTGACGGGTATGACTGCGCTGTTGCCGTTTCGGGCGGTAAGGACAGCCATTATCAGGTTCATATTCTCAAAGAGGTTATGGGTATGAACCCGATTCTCTTCTCAGTCGAGGACAATTTCCCGATGACCGAAGCGGGAAAGCACAATCTCAAAAACATCAGCGAAGCATTCGGATGCACCATTATTTCCTGTAAGCCGAATATCAAGGTTCAAAAAACTTTGATGCGCAAATTCTTTGAGAAATACGGCAAGCCGACATGGTATGTTGACCGCCTTATCTATACATTCCCGCTTCACATGGCGCTCAAGTTCAACACACCGCTTCTTTGCTACGGTGAAAACGTCAGCTACGAGTACGGCGGAAACGATGACGAGGAGACCTATTCCGCGAGAGGACAGATTGAAAACGGTGTTGCGGTCGGCTTTGATACCTCCGAATTGGTCGGTGACGGTGTTACGGAGGGCGACTTGAGCCTTATCAAAGCTCCGTCTGCCAACGAGCTTGCCGGTCTCGACCCGTTCTATCTCAGCTACTTTATGCCGTGGAATAGCTTTGACAACTACGAGTTTGCCAAGAGCCGCGGCTTCCACGACCTCACCGGAGAATGGGAGCGCTCGCACCATGTAGAGCAGTTTGACCAAATAGACTCCCGTGCTTATCTTGTACACAGCTGGCTCAAATATCCCAAGTTCGGACACGGAGCGGCTACCGACTATTCCGCAAGAATGATTCGCTACGGTATGATAGACCGCAATCAGGCAATTGAATGGGTCAAGGAACGTGACGGCAATCTCGACAAGCGCTGTGTAGAGGATTTCTGCGAGTTCCTCGGCTACTCCGAAAAAGAGTTTTGGGATATTATCGACAAGTTCTACAACAGAGATATCTTCGAGAAGCGCGACGGTAAGTGGATGCTCAAGGACCCGATTTGGGAACAGAAATAATCCGTCAAGCTTTGTAAAATAAAAAGCATGAGCGTGTAAGGTGATTTTGCTTTACACGCTCTTTTGCGTCGGATAATAATATTTATGGAAATACGGTGTCATTTCGGTAAAAACGGGAGTGACAGCAGTCTATATCGGCAAACGAATTATTTAACTGTACTAAGCGTCGGCTTATCCTTTTTGCCCGAACGGAGCAGGCTCCCGCACGGGTCTGTTGTCGGTCAGCTTCTTTACCGGCAGCAGCTCGATATGTCCGCGCGCTCCTATCGGTTCAAGCTGTATTTTGGGGTTGGGATTATCTCATTCAATACTGTTTTCTCTCAAATTAAACTTGCTTTCGGCAAAAAGACAAGCTGTTGATAGCACCGAGATAATCTGCGTCCTCAAACGGCTTGCCTTGGATTTTGAGATATGAGCAGGCGGGGAACTCAATGACGTCAAAGCCATCGGGAATCTCGCCTTTGTAGTCCAGACCGAGCTTGACACCCTGTACATAGATGTTTTCGGGAGGAATGCGGAATTTTTCGGGAAGCCATAGGCAGATGGTCTCGCCGTATATCGACTTGATGCCTTTAAGCTGTTCCCAGACGTCACATCCGACCTCTTAGCAGTAGGCATAATACATAATTGCCTTTTTTGATTATAACCTTGCGCGCGGACCATTCGGTAAGCTCAATCGAGATGTTCGGCGATATTCCCTTTGTGTCCATGACGATAATCTCCTTTTCGATTAATGATATAAAGAGTATGTCATATAATAAGGTTGATTATGGCTGACATATTTTATGATAAAAGAAAAAACCGCCGATAAATCAGCGGTTATGGTGCCGGAAGTGGGGGTCGAACCCACACGGTATCGCTACCACGGGATTTTGAGTCCCGCACGTCTGCCAATTCCATCATTCCGGCTCAATTACATATTATACCGAATGATTCGTAAAAAATCAAGATATATTTTGATGAGCGGGGCATCGAACTGTAAGTGTCGGGTAACGCCGCGTCGTATCGACTGCAACAAAAAACACACCCTTAAGGTGTGTTTTGTTCGTCGAATTAGTTAGCGGCGCGCTTTGCAAACTTAGCCTTCTTGCGGTTGGCGGCGTTCTTGGAAAGTACACCCTTTCTGACTGCGATGTCGATAGCGCTGAAAGCGGCATTGACAGCGGCGGCCTTGTCGGTCTCGACGGCGGACTCTGCCTTTTTAAGCTCGGTCCTGAGTTCTGATTTGACTGACTTGTTGCGAAGAGTTTCCACCTTATTGGTCTTGACTCTGTCTTTCTGTGATTTAATGTTCGGCAAATGTTCCACCTCCTTATCCGGACGTCAGCTTTAATATATTAACATATATCAAGTCGAAAAATCAACTGTTTTTTACAAATTTTTTGATTATACGTATATAACGGTTTTATTTTTTCGTACATCACCGCGAATCAAGCTGTCAGTCAAGATTTAAGAGTGTTTCGGCAAGTGCTTTGCCGAGCAGAGATGCGGTATATTTTGCTTCTTCAAGTGTCGAGGCGTGGGAGCCTATCTCAATTAACAGCGAGCCTGTAGTCAAATCCTGATTGTAATGGCGGTAATCGAACAGCAGAGGGCGTGCGAGGTCGGGGAACATCGTTTCCACCGTGTTCTGAAGCCGTGCGGCAAGCTTTAGATTCTGACGGAAATTCGGCATATTCATCGTTCCGTCATCAGCTCCGCAGATAATCATCAGCTGTGCTGCCTTTTTGCCGTCAATCAAAGCCACAGGTTTGACTCTTGTTCCGTCGGCATATTCTATTCCGTCGCGGTGCAGGTCGATGACAACCTTTATTGACGGGTATTTTTCGAGATATTGCAGTACCGTTTCTCGCGAGCGGCTGTACGAATTATTGTAAGACGGGTAGTCGTGGTATTCGCACGCCTGCACCGCTTCGATGCCGTTTGCAATCAGCGCTTCGGTCAGCACCTCACCGACCGCTACCATATTTTGCTCTCGGTCGGTCGAGCGCGTAGGGCAGTCGCTGTCGTAGATTCCCGCATCATAAGGGTCATAGCTTTCGGTGGTGTGAGTGTGCATAATCAATACCTGCGGCTGACCCGATACGATGTCGATGCAAAGCTCACACGGTTCGGCGGCTGTCTGTGCCATCTCACTGCTCGAATATCCCGTGCAGTTAAAGATACAACCTTTTCGGTAATAAAAATAATTGTCGCCTATACCGTCACAATAGGTCGTCTGTACGATGCTTCCGCGTCGCTCGGACGGGATTGCCGCCGCAGCTTCCTCGGCGTCGGGCAGCTCGTCAATGTCGTTCAAAATGCCGATAGTATCAGCGCAGGCGTCTACGGTGCTGTCGTATTCGGTCGCAGGTACAAACGAGTCATCGGCCTGCTCCGACTGTTCTGTTTCGTTTGGAATAAGTGAAGTTGTATTTACGCAAAGCCTTGCCAGCGTATCGACGCATTGCGTCATCGTAATGCCCGACAGAGTCAGCGCGACTATTGATGTCATCACGGCGACGCCGACTGCCGCAGCTTCGGCGATATTTTCATTTCTTTTCATATCGAAATTATATTGCGCGTCGGTATAAAGTATGACTTTTGAATTAAAGATCGACTGACGGCGTAGATAAAAATCGGTCGCATATCTGCTGTGCGCCGAAAAGCCGCAAAGTAACATTTTGTCCGTTAGACAGACACTTATGCTCAAATAAAAAAATATGCAAGCGTTGCTTTTTCTGTTATAATAATATTATTAATGCCTTATGCAGAGGTTCAAATGAAAGACAATATCAGAAATTTTTCGATAATAGCACATATCGACCACGGCAAATCGACACTTGCCGACCGCATTCTCGAGCTTACGCGCTCGGTGACACAGCGCGAAATGTCAAGTCAGTTCCTCGATAACATGGAGCTTGAACAGGAGCGGGGTATTACCATAAAAGCCCGTGCCGTCACGCTCAACTATACTGCCGAGGACGGCAGTGATTATGTTTTTAACCTTATCGACACCCCGGGACACGTCGATTTCAATTATGAGGTGTCCCGTTCGCTTGCCGCCTGTGAGGGTGCAGTGCTGGTTGTCGACGCTACGCAGGGAGTTGAGGCTCAGACACTTGCCAACGCTTACCTTGCCATCGACCATAACCTTGAAATAGTCCCCGTTATCAACAAAATCGACCTGCCTTCCGCCGACCCCGAGCGCGTTGCGACCGAGATTGAGGACGAGGTAGGTATTCCCGCCGAGGACGCGCCGAGAATTTCCGCCAAGCAGGGAATAGGAATCGCCGAGGTCTTGGAGCGTGTAATCAAGGATGTTCCCGCACCATCGGGCGACGACAATGCTCCGCTTCGTGCACTGATTTTTGACAGCGTATATGACAGCTATCGCGGAGTAATCGTAAACATCAGGGTGTTTGATGGCACCGTAAAGGCTGGGGACAAAATCAGAATGATGCAGAAGGGTACCGAGTTCGAGGTCGTCGAGGTCGGTCACATGAGACCTGCTTCGCTTGAGCCGTGCGATATTCTCACAGCCGGAGAAGTAGGCTATATCACCGCCAGCATCAAGACGGTGCGCGACACCGGCGTCGGCGATACCGTCACAAGCGTTGCCAATCCCGCTCCCGAGCCGCTTCCGGGCTACCGCTCCGCCGTGCCGATGGTTTTTTGCGGCATTTATCCTGCCGACGGCGCACATTACGGTGACCTGCGTGACGCGCTCGATAAGCTCGTTCTCAACGATGCTTCTCTCTCCTTTGAGGCGGAAACATCTGCCGCGCTCGGCTTCGGCTTCCGTTGCGGATTCCTCGGTCTGCTTCATCTTGAAATTATTATCGAGCGTCTCGAACGCGAATTTGACCTCGACCTCGTTACTACCGCACCGAGCGTCGTCTACCGCATTACCAAGACCGACGGTACCGAGATGGATATTTCCAATCCGACCGACTATCCCGACCCGTCAACCATCGCGAGTGCCGCCGAGCCGTTTGTCAGCGCTCATATCTATACTCCGAGTGAATTTATCGGTTCTATTATGGAGCTTTGCACCTCGCGTCGCGGCGTGTTTGTCGATATGAACTACATTGATACCGAGCGTGTCGATATACACTTTGAGCTTCCGCTCGGCGAAATCGTTTACGACTTTTTCGACTCGCTCAAAAGCCGCAGCAGAGGCTATGCCAGCTATGATTACGAGATGAAGGGCTTCCGCGACTCCAAGCTGGTACGCCTTGACATTCTCATAAACGGTGAGCTGTGCGACGCGCTCTCCTTTATCGTATTTGCCGACAACGCGTACACAAGGGGCAGAAAGCTTGCCGAAAAGCTCAAGGAGCATATTCCGAGACAGCTCTTTGAGGTACCCATTCAAGCGGCGGTCGGTGGCAAGGTCATAGCGCGCGAAACTGTTAAGGCTATGCGCAAGGATGTTCTCGCCAAATGCTACGGCGGTGACATAACGCGCAAAAAGAAGCTGCTCGAAAAACAAAAGGAAGGCAAAAAGAAGATGCGTATGCTCGGTACAATCGAGGTCCCGAGCGAGGCATTTACCGCAGTCTTGAAGCTTGACGAATAAATACTTCGTTCAAGACCGTTCAAACGAATTTACTACTTGTGACAACATCCGAATTATTCGGATGACGTCAGACAAGCAAAACAGATGAAATAAACAGAGCACGGCGAATGTACCTCCTGCAGGTTATAATACAACCTCGGGAGCACAAACGCCGTGTTTTTTTGTTTGCCACGCAATATTAAAACAATGGTTTGGCGTAATGAAAGGTTATCCGCATTTAAAATAGTCATTACCTGTC
>DCGT01000039.1:0-4615 GCA_002315315.1 Faecalibacterium sp. UBA1771 | reverse complement strand
CTTTTATGTCATCAAACGACATAAAACATCTGTAATGCCGAACAACTTTACACTACTCCTCGTCGGCAGGATTTGCGAAAAGAACCTGAGGGTCGACATATTCGTTGCCGGATCTGACCTCAAAATGCAAATGCGCGCCCTGCGTTTTCTCGATAACGCTTGAATTTCCTACGCTTCCGACAACATCTCCGGTTTCGACCCGCTGACCTATGGTGAGATCCGGCAGGTCTTTAAGACCCGCATAGATGGCAACATAGCCGCTGTCCAGCTTTTGCTCCACAACGTTGCCCCACAGCGAGTCCTTTTCAACGCGGCTTATTTCACCGCCGAGCACCGCCAGCACCGGCGTACCCTCGTCTGCGGCATAGTCCACTCCGTTATGGGTGCGCCAATCGTCAAGAGTGTCATTTTTTACCAGCTTACCTTGCGAAAACACCTGAGCGACCGCCGCTTCTACCGGCTGTGTGTAGAGCGGCTCGGACGGCTGTGCCGAAACTGCAACCGGCTCGGATTGCTCCGATGATTCGATATGCATGGGCGGCTCGTAGGACGTCTCGAATGATTCTGACTGCCGCGATGACGGCAACTGCTCCGACTGCGATTTTTGCTGCTGCGGCTGTGTAGCCTGTTCCTCCCATTGCAATTCCTCCGTTTTTTCTTTTAGTGTTTCGGTTACTCTCGACCACGAAAAAACCGCTGCCGCCAGCAGACACACGACCGATGCTATATAGAATCCCTTTGTCTTAAAAAACGATTTTCTGCCGTTTTCGTTCATTCTTTCCTCCGATTTCTGACGAATTATAATTACAATCAGTATTATTTATCGAATAATATACTAATAGTGTCGAAAATACACTGTCTGCGGCGCATTCAGCTTTGGTCTTTTGAGCGAAAAAGCATCGACATAATCAGTCCGCACAGCAGTGACATTGTGATTCCTCCTGCGGCGGCGGTCATTCCTCCGGTCAGTATTCCAACTAAGCCCTGCTCATCGACTGCCGATTTCACGCCCTCAAACAGCAGATTGCCGAAGCCTACTATCGGTACTGTCGCGCCTGCGCCGGCAAAATCCACCACCGGCTTCCACAGACCGAGACTGCCGAGAATTACACCGAGTACCACAAAGCCGGTTAGTATCCGAGCCGGTGTCAGCTTGGTGTAGTCCATTAAAAGCTGTCCGAGCGCACATATTGCTCCGCCTACCAGAAATGCGTACAAATATTGCATTTTCATCACCTCTTTGCGGTATTATGCCCGCATCGGATGTGTCATATACGCCGTACCGGCTGTAAATCGGTCTGCCGGGTGTTATATGCCGTCGAAAACAGAAAATCTATAAAATTTAAAGCTTGACAATAAAAAATTAAATATGTATAATAGTCAGCACGCGTGAGTTATCGAACGTTACCGCTGAAATAATGCATAAGGAGTGATATATATGTTCCACGAAATCAATCCTGCCGAATGGGCGAGAGCACAGACCTTTTACTATTTTTCCAAAATGGCTCCCACATCGTATTCGATGACGGTCAGTGTCGATGTGACACATCTTTTGCAGGTCAGAAAGCAATACGGCTTCAAATTCTTTCCCGCATATCTTTGGCTCGTGACCAAAAATCTGAATGCACAGGCCGAGTTCAAGATCGCCGAGCAGGACGGAAAGGTGGGATATTTTGATACGCTGACGCCGTTTTACGCGACGTGGCACGCCGATACCGAGGTTTTCTCGATGATGTGGACGGAATACAACGACAGCTTTGCCGAGTTTGAACACAATTATATTGACAATCAGAACAAATACGGTGATGTACGCGGGTTTTTGAGTCAGCCGCAGACGCCTCCCGCAAATGCCTACACCGTGTCCGAAATTCCGTGGGTCGATTTTGAGCATTTTGCGGTACACAGTCACAATGCTCAGCCGTACTATTTCCCGTCGGTTGAGGCGGGTAAAATTACCGTTGACGGTAATGGCAGGAGCAAAATGCCGCTTTCACTTACCTGTCACCATGCCACCACCGACGGATGGCATATCAAAAAGTTTTTGGATTCACTGCAAAGCGATATTGACAGCTTTGAGAAATATCTGTGAGATTAAAATGAACGACAAAATAATTATCAGAGGACTCCGTGAAAACAATTTAAAAGACATTTCGCTTGAAATTCCCAAAAAGAAGATAGTGGTTTTTACCGGAGTTTCCGGTTCGGGCAAATCGAGCATAGTTTTCGACACGGTTGCATCGGAGAGTCAGCGGCAGATGAACGAAACATACCCCGCATTTGTGCGCGGCAGACTGCCAAAGCACGAGCGCCCGCATATTGACGGCATCGACAATCTGTCGCCGTCGGTCATAGTCGACCAGACAAGGCTCGGCGGCAATATGCGCTCGACGGTCGGAACGATTTCCGACATATACTCACAGCTTCGCTTACTCTATTCCCGAATAGGCACGCCGCATATCGGTACGGCGTCTTATTTTTCATTCAACGACCCGAACGGTATGTGCGGCGAGTGTTCGGGATTGGGCAAGGTAATGGCGGTCGACTACGAGGGAAGAATCGACGCGGAAAAAAGCTGGAATGAAGGTATGGCAGACCTGCCCGCGTTTCATGTCGGTCAATGGTATTGGAAGCAGTATGCTCAGTCGGGGCTTTTTCCCGTCGATAAAAAATTTAAGGATTTCACCGAAGCGGAGAAAAACCGTTTGTTTTACGGAGCAGATGAAAAGGGCGCGGAGCCGATATACAAAAAGATTGAGGGAATTGCAAATTATCTTGACAGAATGCTCCTTCATCGCGATTTGGGAGAGCTGAAGGGAAGCTCTAAAAAGAATTTCGATGAGCTGCTGACCGAAAAGGTTTGTCCCGTCTGTCACGGAAAACGGCTGAATCAGCGCGCTCTGTGCTGTAAAGTAGCGGGATACTCGATAGACGAAATGTGCGAAATGGAGTTTACGATACTCAGAGATGTGCTGAACACCGTGGATGACCCTCACGGCAGGGCGATAGCGCAAAGCATAGTATCCTCGCTGACGCGGATTATTGACATAGGCTTGCCGTATCTGTCACTCAACCGTGAATCGTCGTCGCTGTCGGGCGGCGAGGCACAGCGCCTTAAGCTTGTGCGGTATATGGGTTCGTCGCTGACCGATATGCTGTATATTTTTGATGAGCCGAGCACGGGAATGCATCCGAGAGATGTTTACCGTATGACCGAGCTGCTCAAAAGTCTGCGCGACAAAGGCAATTCGGTGCTTGTCGTAGAACATGACCGCGATGTAATTTCGCTTGCCGATGAGGTAATCGACGTCGGACCGTTGGCGGGTCGAAACGGCGGAAGAATTGTATATCAGGGCAGTTATAAAGGCTTGCTCGACAGCGATACGCTAACCGGCAGAGCGATGAAGAGAACGGTACCTTTAAAGAAAAACATTCGTAAGCCGAGCGGTTATCTGCCGATACGGGGAGCGTCGCTTCACAATCTCAAAAATGTCGACGTAGATATTCCGCTCGGAGTGCTGACCGTTGTTACCGGTGTTGCCGGAAGCGGGAAAAGCTCGCTTATGCGGGATGTTTTCGCCAAGCAGTATTCCGACCGCACGGTGCTTGTCGACCAGTCTCCGATTACCGCGACGGGACGCTCCACACCGTCGACTTATCTTGGATTTTTCGACGAGATACGCAGGCTGCTCGCACAAGCAAGCGGCCAGAGTATTTCCATGTTTTCGTTCAACAGTGAGGGAGGCTGTCCCGTATGCGGCGGCAGAGGATTTGTCACGGCGGAGCTTGTCTTTATGGACCCCGTGACCACGGTCTGCGAGTCCTGCGCCGGCAGTCGGTACAGCGAACAAGCGCTCGGTTACCGATATAACGGGAGAAATATTGTCGAAATTCTCGATATGTCCGTCGATGAAGCGATTGAATTTTTTAAAGTCAGCCGTAAGCTGACCAAGGCGCTGAAGGCTCTTGCCGAGGTCGGTCTCGGGTATTTGTCGCTCGGTCAGCCTTTGTCAACGCTGTCAGGCGGCGAGCGTCAGCGCATAAAGCTGGCAAAATATCTCGATAAAAAGGGTAATATTTATCTGCTGGACGAGCCGACAACGGGACTTCACGCATCGGATATTGAAAAACTGATGGCACTGTTCAGCAAACTTGTAGATAAGGGCAATACGGTTATTATCATTGAACACAACCTTGATGTTATGAAATCGGCAGATTATATCATTGATATAGGTCCCGATGGAGGTAAATTCGGTGGTCAGGTCGTCTTTTGCGGAACGCCGAAAGAAATGGCAGAAAACTCAAATACCATAACTGCAAAATGCCTTCGATATTCCCTTGAAAATCGAAAACTGACTGAAAAAGAATTAGAGACTTTGATAAAGGTTGAAAATAAGTCTGAAATTCCCGAAATAACAACCGAAAGCGAGGATGAAAGCAGGATGAAACTCAAAGAAATAGGATATGCCGAGTGTAATAACGGCGAGTTTAAGATAGTTCTTGATGAAAAGTATAAAAAAGGAATAGATGGGCTTCAAGGCTTTTCACATTTGCAGATAATCTGGTGGTTTAACGGCTGTGATAATGATGAGGATCGAAATATTTTATCCATCGAAAA
>DCGT01000024.1:26708-33922 GCA_002315315.1 Faecalibacterium sp. UBA1771 | reverse complement strand
AAGGATATGCAGGAGGACAAGGAGAGCGTTTTCGACGCGGTTGATACGGTGAAAATGTGTCTTGACGTGTTCACCGGTGTGATTGAAACGATGAAGCCGATTCCGGAAAATATGATAAGCGCGGCAAAAAAGGGATTTATAAACGCCACCGACCTCGCCGATTATCTGGTAAAAAAGGGTATGCCGTTCCGCACGGCGTACAAGATTTCGGGTCAGCTTGTGGCTGTCTGCATAGCCGAGGGCAGGACGCTTGAGGAGCTTCCGCTTGAGGAGTATAAGAAGCTCTCCGACCTGTTCGATGACGACCTTTATTCCGAAATCGACCTTGCGACCTGCGTAGCCAAGCGCATTAGCGCGGGCGGCACGGGTTACGAATCGGTCAAAAAGCAGATAGAATATCTCAAAGCGGAGTTTAACATTTAAAACCGAACTGCGGGGAGCTTCTTAAAGCCGGACGACGCTTTTGCATAATCCGTCACGGCGCGGCAAATCCCGCTTCACCGCAAATTCGATACACAAATTAATTTATAAAAAAACAAATAGGAGTATTAAAATGAAAAAGTTATTTGCACTTATCCTCGCACTCGTACTTGCGCTGACGCTGGTCGGCTGTGGCCCCAAGGGAACCTCTCTTGCCGATATTCAGAAGGCGGGAGAGCTTGTTATGGCAACCAGCCCCGACTTCCCGCCGTTTGAAAACCTGAACGGCGACGGCTCTATCACCGGTATTGAGGTCGACATTTTGCAGATTATCTGTGAAAAGCTCGGCGTCGAGCTGAAAATCGAAACAATGACCTTTGACTCCGTACTTCCCGGAATCAAGGCGGGCAAATATGACGTCGGTGTTTCCGGTATCACCGTTACCGAAAAAAGAATGAAAAACGCGCTTTTCACCGACCCCTACTGTCTCGCCGCGCAGGCGATCGTAGTGACCGAGGGAAGCGATATCACCTGCAAGGCTGATCTTGACGGCAAGAAGGTATCGGTACAGACCGGCACGACCGCCGAGAGCTTCTGCATGGAGCAGGGCTACGAGGTCAGCTCGTTTGAAGCCAACACCGACGCTCAGAACGCTCTGTTCCGCACCGGTGACGGCGCTGTCGACGCGTGGGTCATCGATGACCTCACCGCCGCCGATATGGTCAAGACCTACAACGCCGAGCACGACGAACAGCTCGTTATCCTCGATGAGCCGATGACGACCGAGCCTTATGCCTTCGCCTTCTCGCTCGGCAGTGACGACCTGGTCGCCGAGGTCAACGACATTATCGCCGAGCTGATTGCCGACGGTACAATTAAGGCGATATTCGACGCGAACAACGCGCCCTATACACAGCCTGACAACTGACACAGCGCCGTTCGGTTTACGGCAACGGTAGTTAAATAAATTATTCCCTCCGACAGCGGGCGGCTTATTGCCGCCCCTGCGGATTTACGGGAAAAGCAGTTTGTTTCAAAACGACAAGGAGCGCGTATGCTATGCACGATTGGATAAATCAATTATACGAAACCTTTATCGAGAGCGGGTATTACAGCCTGATGCTCGAGGGCTTCCGCAATACCGTCGTAATCACGCTCGGTGCGCTCTGCATCGGCGTGATTATCGGCGTTATTATTGCACTTATCAAATACATAGGCGAGGACAGCCGCGCACTCCGACCGCTCGTGCGGCTCTGTGACCTGTACGTTACCGTTATCCGCGGTGTGCCGGTCACCGTTCTGCTCATGGTGTTTTTCTACGTTATTCTGACAGCTTCGGACGGTGTGACCGTCGCCGTGCTCACCTTCGGCATAAACTCAGGAGCATATATGGCGGAGCTGATACGAAGCGGTATTCAGGCGGTCGATGCGGGTCAGATGGAGGCGGGACGAAGCCTCGGTATGACCCGTTTGCAGGCAACCTATAAAATTATTTTTCCGCAGGCGGTGCGCTATGTGTTGCCCGCTATTGGCAACGAGCTTATCGCCCTGCTCAAGGAAACGAGCGTGGCGGGCTATGTAACCGTTGTCGACCTGACACGCGCGGGAAATCTCGTGCGCAACAATACCTACGACGCTGTAAATACGCTTCTGCTGGTGGCGCTCGTGTATCTTGTTTTGGTCGTGCTGCTGACATGGCTGCTCGGCAAGTTTGAAAGGAGGCTGTCGGCAAATGCAAAGCGCTGATAAATCCGTTCTCATCGAGCTGAAGGGTCTGATGAAAAATTTTGACAATCAGTGCGTACTCAAGGGCATAACGCTCGAGGTCGACAAGGGTGACGTCATCTCGGTCGTCGGACCGTCCGGCTCGGGCAAATCGACCCTTTTGCGCTGTATGAATCTGCTCGAAAAGCCCACCTTCGGCGAGGTGTGGATGGAGGGCAGTCTGCTCACGCCGATTGACCCGTATCTTCATTTTGAAATAATCCGCGAGAGCAAAACCTATAAAAAGCTGACCGACAGCGGTATGCCGGACGAGCAGGCAATTCGGAAAATCAAAAAAGAGGACCTGCTCAAGGAAAAGGGAGGCGCCGAGGGTAAGTCCTACCGCAAGCTTATTAACAGAGTTTATTCCGAGAATTTTCTCGATATCAATATCGCACGGCAGAAAATGGGAATGGTCTTTCAGCAGTTCAACCTGTTCCCGCACATGAATCTGCTCGACAATCTGACCTGTGCGCCGATAATGCTGAAGCACATTCCCGCCGAGCAGGCAAAGGCGTCTGCCTTGGAGCTGCTTGCCCGTGTCGGTCTCGGTGACCGTGCCGACGCCTTCCCCGCACAGCTTTCGGGCGGACAGAAGCAGAGAGTTGCCATTGTGCGCGCGCTTTGTATGCAGCCCGACGTTATGCTGTTCGACGAGCCGACGAGCGCGCTTGACCCCGAAATGGTCGGCGAGGTGCTCGACGTTATGAAGGAGCTTGCCGACGACGGTATGACGATGATTGTCGTGACCCACGAAATGGGCTTTGCACGCGAGGTCTCCAAAAGGGTGCTGTTTCTCGACGACGGCGTAATTGCCGAGCAGGGCAGTCCCGATGAGATTTTCGACAACCCGCAGAGCGAGCGTTTAAAGAGCTTTTTGTCAAAGGTGCTGTAATTCGGCACGACGGGTAAGCAACGCGCGGACGGGATATTTCGGCTTGAAGCCGACAAACGTCCGTTTCTCCAAGCGAAAAAATATTGCGCCGCATATTTTTTGAGCGGTGTATTGTCGGGGGCGGTTGGTCAATCGCTCCCGAAATCGGGAAACAGCATTGCGGGCGGTCATCGCCCGCGTTATAATTTATACGGGAGAAATTATGAACGGATTATACGGAAAAGATTTTTTGAAGCTACTCGACCTTACACCCGAGCAGATAGTCGGTCTTGTCGACCTTGCCGCCGATTTAAAGGTGCGCAAAAAAGCGGGAATACCGCACAGCCTGCTGTCGGGCAAGAATATTGCGCTGATTTTCGAGAAAACCAGCACCCGCACCCGTTGCAGCTTTGAGGTTGCCGCGCGCGACCTCGGTATGGGTGTGACCTATCTTGACCCGAGCGGCAGTCAGATAGGCAAAAAGGAGACGATTGCCGACACCGCCCGCGTACTGAGCCGCATCTATGACGGCATCGAGTACCGCGGCTTCGGACAGAGCATAGTTCAGACGCTCGCCGATTATTCATCGGTGCCGGTATGGAACGGTCTGACCGATGAGTTCCACCCCACGCAGATTCTTGCCGATATGCTGACCGTCCGTGAGCATTTCGGCTATCTTAAGGGAATTAAATTCGTGTATATGGGCGATGCGCGGTTCAATATGGGCAACTCGCTGACCGTCGGCTGTGCCAAGTTAGGTCTTGACCTCACGATATGCGCTCCGCAGGGATATTTCCCCGCGCCCGAGCTGGTGGAGCAGTGCCGCGAAATCGCCGCCGAAACGGGCGGAAGCATAACGCTGACAAGCGATACCGCCGACGTTGCCGGCGCGCAGGTCATCTATACCGACATTTGGGTCTCGATGGGCGAGAGCGCCGATGTATGGCAGCAGCGCATTGAGGCGCTTGCGCCGTATCAGGTCAACGCCGAGCTGATGAAAACGGCGGGCGAGCATGCGATATTTATGCATTGTCTGCCGTCGTACCACAACCGTGATACCGAAATCGGCGCGGAAATGTGCGCCAAATTCAACCGCGATGCTATGGAGGTCACCGATGAGGTGTTCGAGAGTCCCGCTTCGGTCGTCTTTGACGAGGCGGAAAACCGTATGCACACAATCAAGGCGGTTATGCTCGCGACATTGATGAAGGATTAGCGGTAACGGCTTGCCGCCGAAGGGTGTATAATTATAATCCGTGCTGCGGCTTGCCACTTCACAAACGTATTTCACCGTTTAAAAATTTGCGTAATAAATAAAACAGAGCAACGAAGTATGAACAAAATGAACAAAAAATATCTGATTTTAGAGGACGGGACGGTCTTTGAGGGCGTCTCGGCAGGTGCGGACGCCGAAACACTCGGTGAGATAGTCTTTACCACCACCGAGAGCGGCTTTGCGTCGGTGCTGACCGACGGCTGCTTCAGGGGTCAGCTCGTCGTACAGACCTTCCCGCTTGTCGGCTGTTACGGCTTTGTACCGTCCGAAGCGGAGGGCGAGCCGGTGCTTGCCGGATATATAGCCCGCTCACTGTGTGATGCGCCGTCCAACCGCCTTGCCGAGGGCGCGCTGTCCGACTATCTCAAGTCTCACGGAATACCCGCCGTTGTCGGCATCGACACCCGCCGTCTGACCTCGATTATCCGCGAAAAGGGTGTGATGAACGCCTCAATCTGCGACAGCATTCCCGAGAATTTCGACAAAATCAAAAATTACCGCGTTCCCTGTGAGCTGCCGAGCGTTACCGAACGGAGACTCGGAGCGGAGAATGCGGACTATAATGTTGCGGTCATCGACTGCGGCGCGGCGAATGCCTGCATCAAGGAGCTGACCGCGCTCGGCTGCGGAGTGACCGTTCTGCCCGCCGATACCCCCGCCGGACGCATTACGGGCGGAGGATTTGACGGTGCGGTGCTGTCGGGCGGTGCGGGCAACCCCGCCGACCTCGTTTCGCTGATTGACTGCGCCGGACAGCTGCTCGGCAAAATCCCCGTTTTGGGCATAGGTCTCGGTCATCAGCTGCTTGCCGTCGCCGACGGCGCGAAAACCGAGAAGCTCAAATACGGTCACCGCGGCTCCAACCAGCCGGTCAAGCTTGCCGACGGCTCGCGCACCTATATCACCGAGCAAAACCACGGCTACACCGTTTTGCCCGACGGTCTTGCGAGCGGCAGGGTCGTTATGGTCAACGTCAACGACGGCACGGTCGAGGGTATCGACTACCCGGCCAAGAGCGCCGTTTCGGTACAGTTCAATCCGCAGGGGCGCGATGCTTCCGGCACGGCGTTTGTGTACGACCGCTTTGTCGGATTAATGGAGGATTTCCGCAATGCCGATAGATAAGACAATAAAAAAGGTAATGGTAATCGGCTCGGGACCTATCGTAATCGGTCAGGCCGCCGAGTTTGACTATGCCGGCGCGCAGGCGTGCACCGTTCTGCGGCGCGAGGGCATCGAGGTGGTGCTGGTTAACTCCAATCCCGCCACCATTATGACCGACAAAGCGCTTGCAGACGAAATATATCTTGAACCGCTGACGGCGGAGACGCTCAAGAGAATAATCGAAAAGGAACGCCCCGACAGTCTGCTTGCGGGTCTCGGAGGTCAGACGGGTCTGACACTCTCGATGCAGCTTGACAAGGAGGGCTTTTTGCACGCGCACGGTGTGCGTCTGATAGGAACCAACGTCGAGGCAATCGACAAGGCGGAGGACAGACAGCTTTTCAAGGACGCTATGGACGAAATCGGTCAGCCGACCGTGCCATCCGACACCGCCGAAACGGTCGACGGCGCAATAGCGGTTGCAAACCGCATCGGTTACCCCGTCATCATCCGTCCCGCCTTTACGCTCGGCGGAGGGGGCGGCGGCGTCGCCTACGATGCAGAGCAGCTTCGCTCGGTCGCCCGTATAGGTCTTGACGCTTCGCCCATTACTCAGGTTTTGGTCGAGAGATATATCTATGGCTGGAAGGAAATAGAATTTGAAACAATGCGCGACGGTAAGGGAAACGTTATTGCCGTGTGCAGTATGGAGAACGTCGACCCCGTCGGTGTGCATACCGGCGACAGCATCGTTGTTGCGCCCGCCCTTACGCTGACAAATGAGGAGTATCAGATGCTCCGCCGCGCCTCGCTTGATATCGTCACGGCGCTGAATATCGTCGGCGGCTGTAACTGTCAGTTTGCGCTCAATCCCGAAACGTCGGAATATGCCGTCATCGAGGTAAATCCGCGCGTTTCGCGCTCCTCGGCACTCGCGTCCAAGGCGACGGGCTATCCCATTGCCAAAATCACCACCAAGGTTGCGCTCGGCTACACGCTCGACGAAATCAAAAACGATATTACCGGCGTTACCTGTGCCTGCTTTGAGCCGGCAATCGACTATCTTGTGGTAAAATTCCCCAAATGGCCGTTCGATAAATTTGCGGGAGCGTCGCGCAGACTCGGCACGCAGATGAAGGCGACGGGCGAGGTTATGGCAATCGGTCAGAGCTTTGAGGAGGCGCTGATGAAGGCGGTGCGCGGAGCGGAAATTTCGCTCGACACGCTCAACGCCGCGCCGCTGACCGACGAGCCGGTCACAAAACGCCTTGCCGACTGCGACGACCACCGTCTTTTCACGGTTTTCGAGGCGATGAAGAGCGGTGTCTCGATTGACGAGATAAACAGAATTACCCGTATTGACAAATATTTCCTGAATTGCATCAAAAATTTAGCCGATTACGAGGCCTCGATAAAGGACGGACTCGACAAAGAGAGCTATCTTGCCGGCAAACGGCTCGGCTACACCGACGCGGCACTGAAGCGTCTGAGCGGTGCGGAGCTGCCGGAGCACCGTCATTCGGTTTACAAGATGGTCGACACCTGCGCCGCGGAGTACGGCGCGGTCACACCGTATTTCTACGCATCGTATGATGATTACTGCGAGGCGAGGGAGTTCAGACGAAGCGGCAAGCCGGTTGTGCTGGTGCTCGGCTCGGGACCTATCCGCATAGGTCAGGGAATCGAGTTCGACTACTCGTCGGTACACTGTGCGTGGTCGTTAAAGCAGCTCGGCTATGACGTGGTAATCGTCAACAACAACCCCGAAACCGTTTC
>DCGT01000024.1:14834-26653 GCA_002315315.1 Faecalibacterium sp. UBA1771 | reverse complement strand
CGGAGGACGTCGAAAACGTCATCGCCGTGGAAAAGCCGGTGGGCGTAGTAGTGGCCTTCGGCGGTCAGACCGCGATAAAGCTGGTAAAATATCTCGACGGTATCGGTATGCCCATTTTGGGAACCTCGGCGCAGGGCATCGACATAGCGGAGGACAGAGAGCGGTTTGATGAGCTACTGGAAAAATTCGGCATTTCACGTCCGCAGGGCAGAGGAATAAACACGCTGAACGAGGCTCTCGACGCCGCCGAAACGCTCGGTTATCCCGTTTTGCTGCGTCCGTCCTACGTCATTGGCGGTCAGAATATGCGAATAGTGCACGATTCCGACGAGGTGCGCCGTTATATGGAGCGCATTCTCGATGGTAAGCACGCCGACGGCGCCGACGGTGATTCGGTGCTTGTCGACAAATATATGAGCGGCATCGAGCTGGAGGTAGACGTCATTTCGGACGGCACCGATATACTTATTCCCGGCATTATGGAGCACGTTGAGCGCGCGGGAATTCACAGCGGCGACTCGATAGCCGTCTACCCGCCCTACAATCTGAACGACGTTATGACAAACAAGATTGTCGATTGCTCGGCAAAGCTTGCGCTGTCGCTCGGAACAAAGGGTCTTGTCAACATTCAGTATCTTATCTGGCACGGTGAATTATACGTCATCGAGGTCAATCCGCGCGCGTCGCGCACAGTGCCGTATATCAGCAAGGTAACGGGCATACCGATGGTCGATGCGGCTTCGAGAGTTATGCTCGGAGAGCCGCTGAAATCGCTCGGCTACGGAACGGGACTTGCGCCGGTTCCGCCCTATGTTGCGGTCAAGGTACCTGTTTTCAGCTTCGAGAAGCTGTCCGACGCCAACGCCTATCTCGGACCCGAGATGAAATCTACCGGCGAGGTGCTCGGAATCGGCAAAAACATACGCGAGGCACTGTTCAAGGGTCTGACTGCGGCGGGACTGACCGTTCACTCGGCGCAGGACGGAAGTTGCGGAGTGCTGTTGAGCGTCGACACACACGACCAGTGGGAAATTGTCGGTCTTGCCAAAAAGCTGTCCGATTTGAATTTTGTAATATACGCAACGCCCGAGACTGCCGAAACGGTCGCACGGCTCGGCATTTCGGTCAATTCCGTCAACGGTATTTCGGAAAAAGACGGAGCTGTTTCGCTGATGAATGACGGCAAAATACAGTGCATCGTCTACACGGGCGCACTGCTTGATTCGACGGTGAACGATTACATCACACTGCACAAGCGCGCCGTTCAGCTCGGAATACCCTGCTTTACCTCGCTCGACACCGCAAACGCGCTCGCCGACATTGTTGCGAGCCGCTATACTCAGCAGAACACCGAGCTGGTGAACATCAACGACCTGCGCACTGAGCGCCGCCGCATAGCGTTCGCCAAAATGGAGGCGACGGGCGACGATTACATCTTTATCGAGAACTTTGACGGTACCGTCACCTCGCCCGAGTCGCTCTGTATAGAAATGTGCGACCGCCATACCGGCGTAGGCGGATACGGCATAGTGCTTATGGAAAAGAGCGATATCGCCGACGTCAAGATGCGCATCTTCAACAGCGACGGATCGTCGGGCGGTATGGCGGGCAACTGCATTCGCTGTGTCGGCAAATATCTGTACGATAAGGGAATTGTCGACACCGATACCGTTACCGTCGAATGTGCCGGCGCGGTCAGAAGGCTGACGCTCAACACCGTGTTCGGCAAGGTCAGCTCGGTCACGGTCGATATGGGTAGGCCCGAATTTGAGCCCGAGCGCATACCCGTCAACGCCGCAAGGTCGGAGGATTTGAGCTTTGAGGTCGACGGAACGGAATTCGTCGGGAGCTGTGTTTCGATGGGCAACCCGCATTGTGTGGTATTCTGCGACAATCCCGATTCGCTCGACCTGCCGAAAATCGGTCCGGAATTTGAGCATAACCCGATTTTCCCCGAACGTGTCAACACCGAGTTTGTGCGTTTTGTCGATTCGCACACCCTCAAAATGCGTGTATGGGAGCGCGGAAACGGCGAAACGCGAGCCTGCGGCACAGGAGCGTGCGCGGCGTCGGTGATTGCGGTTGAAAAGGGACTGTGCGCCGCCGCCGAGCCGATAACGGTCAAGGTCGCCGGCGGAGACCTCACGGTGATGTACGACGGCGAAAAAGTCACCCTCACCGGTCCCGCACGCCTCGTCTACGAGGGCGAGGTCGAGGAGTAACGCCGAACAATATCTGACACAAAATTTAATACCGATGCATAAAAATATCCGGCAGTTCAATCCGAACTGCCGGAACTTGTTTTTGTACGAGAAAAGCACGGCGAACATCCTCGTTGTGCAGAATCTCATCACTGCTGCCGCTTATGACGATTTCACCGTTTTGAAGCACCGGAAACCAAGATATTCTATGCACATTCTTATTCTGCATAGGAAAGACCGATAAATGAGCGGACGATTCGATTATTATGCATATATATTCCAATATGATATTCCATTATATGTTCACTATTTCGTTAAATTTTTATTTAACGAAATAGTGTGGGGCTTTTGATTGCGATGATGTGTTGTAAATGTCTTGTTTATATATCGAAATTCGTAAATCAAAACAAAATCATATACCGGACTTAATCACAGATTGATAAAGACGGTTTTACTTCGGAGTTCGGAGCTGTCTCAAAAGAGGTTGCTCCTTTTATTTAAAATATGTGCCATTTTTAAGCCACTTTCCAAACTTAATTTAAGGACTTCCCTTGATTCATCGTCCAAAGTGTTTCCGTCAAGCGTTAGCACGGATTGATTATTTTCCAAATACTCCAAAATAATTTTCATTTGCTTCGATACGTCCATAGGGTCGGATTCGTTTCTTTCTTCGTGGGTTTTAAAATTAGTGTTTCCCATGAGAAAATCAACAGATACACCGAAATAATCAGCAAGAATTTTTATTTTGTCCACAGGCGGCATTATCTTTCCGCGCTCATATTCGCCGTATGTTGAACGTCGAATATTCAGCAATTTCGCCATGTCTTCTTGTGTCTTTCCGTTATCGCGGCGCATATCTTTTAATCTTTTAGAAAATATATCCACAATTACACCACCTTTTAAAAATAGTATAGCCATTTTAAATGGCGATGTCAAATATAATTAAGCACCGGCCTTTTGCCGGTGCTTTTTTTCATATACAACAAAATATAAACGATGTTTTATCCACACTGTATGCGGCAGCCATTTGTTGCGCATATCTGACATAACCTATGCTTGGATTCAGAATGTCAACAACAAGAATACCTATGTTAATCAACACAAGGATTAAGAATAGTATTTGCCACCGTTCTTTCAGCTTACGTTCGTATTTAAGATCAGAGTGTAATAACTTTGTTATTTCGTCGTTCCGCGGTTTAATTTGGACGGATTGAGGATTCAAACCGATGATTTCATCGACTGATCCACCAAGTGCGGTTATTACGGAACAGAGCGGGAAGAATCCGGGCGATTTGGTTTCACCTTTGATATATCGCTTAATTGATGAAACGGGAACGCCGCTTTTTGCGGAAAGTTCTTCGTAACTCATTCCCGAATCTTCGATTAAGGTCAAAACCTTTTGAATTACTTCTTCTGTGTTATCTAACAGCACAAAATCACTTCTTTTCATATTTGGTTTATTTAATCACAAATTCGGTTTTTTCCAACCGAATTTGGTTTAAATTTGCTTGTTTGTTTGCAAATTTGGACTGTTGACGGTTGGTTTTTCAATGTCTTAATATCGGGTTAAATCATTCCCGAATTGTAATGGAATATGTGCGACCTGACTTTTCACGAATAATTCGGTTGTTCTTCTCTAAACGGTATAGTTCGGTCGAAATGTATTCTTTAATGTTTTCATCAAATTTTTTATAAACGTCGGTCTGCTTTATTTGTGGGTTTTCTTTTATGATTTTCAATAATTGATTCGACAAAGTCGGAAGAACAAGATTTACGAAGTTTTCCTTTTCTAATAGTTCGTCTCTATGTTCTTCGAGATATAATAAATCGTTTTGTCTTTGCTCAAAATAATCATCCGTGAAAAGAATGTTTGAACGCCAAAATGAAAAACATTCCCCTTTTGAATCACACAGTTTCTTAACGTCCTTCATGTATTGGATGAACGATTTTAGTGCAGCGTACTCTTGCCTTGTGTTTTTTGCACGATACATAATCCAATTGTTTAGAAAAAAAGAGTATTCATTTTGTATTTTCTCGATGAAATCCCTATTTTGATATATCCATCCAAAAGGAAGTTCGCCATCTTTATCCGAATGTGTCAACATTTCTTGAATTGGTTTCCGTTCGTTATTGTTTTTGCTCGCTTGTGGTGAAAACCAATCCGAAAGAGGAATACTTTCGTCTTTTTGCTTTTTTGAAGACTTAAATAATTTCATAACAATTCCCTTAATAAACCGCCTTTTAACAAATTTCTTTAATTTTATACAATCTTAACGCTTTTTGCCATTGTGATTTTACATAAAAATAGCCTTGCTTTTTTGTAGCAAGGCATTTGACTATTCGTCTACATATTCAATTATGTCGCCGGGTTGACATTCAAGCAGCCGACAAATGGTTTCGAGATTCGACCAAGATAGCTGACCACCGTTATTCAGTTTTGTTAGTGTCGATTGTGCAAGAAGGTTTTCTTTTCGGATTCTATTCGTGTTATATCCTTTTTCTTTTAGTGCTTTGAGAATATCAATCTTGAATTTCAAAGGCATTGTTGCTTCACTTCCCTTCGTTAAAATTATAATGCGGGAATTGCACGAAAACAAGTGTAATAATATACAGATTGTTATACTAAAATTCGTGCATTGTGTCAATTGAAATTATACGAATATTCGTGTAAAATAGTAATTGTTGAAGGGAAACCGGAGACAAATAAAAAAGCCGCCGTGAACTATACGGCGGCGGAGTGGATTTCAAAACGGTCGAAGTTCCTTATCAGGCAAGACAAACGAAGCTTGATTTGGACGAAAAGAACATTTACCGCTTTGGAATGGGCTTCAATTCGGCGCAGATGGGCGACGGCAATGTCACAAACGTCGTTATTAAATCGCGTTATGCGCTGCTTGACCTGAAATGCAACAAACTTGAAATCCGTCTGAAACAGTTCCTTCGCAAGATTTTGAAAGTTGTTCTTCAAGAAATAAACGACGCGAACGGAACGGATTTTCAAAACAAAGACGTCTATTTTGAGTTTGAACGCGAAGTAATGACAAACGCGCAAGATAACGCACACATTGAGTTGACTGACGCACAAACGCGACAGACCGACGTCAACACGTTGCTTTCCCTTGAAGCGACGCTTGGAAACGAATTAGTCGTTCAAGGTATTTGCGAGGTTCTCGAAATTGATTATGACGACATCAAAGACAAGATTCCGACGGACGATTTATACGACGCAGAACAATCATTGAACGAGGTTGTGACCGATGAACATTCGACAGAAAGAATTAATTCAGTTGCAACTTGACAACGAAAAAGAAGTTTTAGAACGATTAAAACAAATTTATCGCGAAGCCGTTGACGACATTGACATTAATATTGCTGTGCTATTTGGTCGTTCGAGGGACGGTAATTTACAAAGTGTAATTTATCAAGTTGATTATCAAAAAGCTATCAGAAAGCAAATTTCGGCGATTCTCGATAAACTGAACACGGAACAGTTTTCGACAATATCGGAATACTTGACCGAATGTTATGAAAATGGTTTTGTCGGAACATTATACGACCTTCAGGGTCAAGGAATACCGCTTATAATTCCGATTGATCAAGAAGAAGTTGTAAAAGCAATTCTACACGATACCAAACTGTCAAAACCGCTTTATGACAGTTTGGGAGAAGATGTGACGTATTTGAAAAAGCAGATACAAAATACATTGTCACGAGGAATAGCGCAAGGTTCGAGCTACGCAGACATAGCAAAAAAATTAACACTGGAAATGGTGGGCGATTATTCGAAAATGCGCGGCGGAGCATTAAGCAAAGCTTACACCATAGCAAGGACAGAAGGTCATAGAATACAATCGGAAGCAGCTTTTAACGCACAAGTGAAAGCAAAAGAAAACGGTGCAGAAGTATTTAAACAATGGGATGCTGCACTTGATAAAAGGACACGTCCACGTCATGCACAATTGGACGGTCAGCTTCGGGAAGTCGATGACCCGTTTGAAGTCGCAGGAAGAAAAGCAATGTTTCCGGGCGGGTTTGGTGTTGCCGCTGAAGATATAAATTGTCGTTGTGCTCTTCTTCAACGTGCAAAATGGGAGTTGGACGAAGATGAACTTCAAACGCTTAAAAAACGCGCGGAATATTTCGGGTTGGACAAAACTTCTGATTTTGAAGATTTCAAGTCGAAGTATTTGAAAGCGAATGAAGCACCTATTGTGAAAGCAAAGGTTTTCACACCGGCAAATACGCTTGAAGAAGCTGAAACTTTTGCAAAGCAATTAGGTGTCAAATATGTTAATTATAGCAAGCTTCCATTGGAAACTGCCAATGAACTGAATAAAGCAATAAGCACACTTCTCGATGATGTTCGACCTATTTTTGTTGGTGATTCTGTGACACTTGAAAAATATTGGGGTGGCAAACTTCCGAGATCAAGTAAAAACTATTATGGCGTTACAATTCAAACTGACGGTGTTCACTTGGGATATGGTAATGGCTTTGATTTTGATAGTTCTGGGTATATGGTCGGTGTAAGTTCGAGCTATAAAACATCGGCAAAGATCACAGCAGCAAAGGCAAAATCACAATCAATATATCAAGAAAAACACGGTAAAAAATGGTTCTTCAATGAAGATGGAGTTGCTACGCCGTATCATGAAATGGGTCATGTGTATTCCAATATAAAAGGGCTTCCGGATGGATTTGAAAAGGATGCTGCACGATGGGCAAACGAATCGGGCTGCGATATGTTGAAAAAAACATCTGAAGCTTGGTCTGAAGCTTGGGCAGCATATCACACCGGAAATTCAGATCTTCCCGATTATGTTGCAAAGTATATTGAACAAGTTTCATTTGGTTCAAAAAATGTTATAAGTTCGATAACTGGCTTGACTTCATTTGACGAAGATGCTATACTAACCGCTAAAATTAACGAATTTTCAAAAGAATTATCTGATGGAAAGATAAAAACGATAATCAGCGGACAAAAACAATCAAGACATATATTAGGAAGTAAAGAATTTACCGCTTATACTGAAAATCTTTCAAAACGCGGTGACTTTCCTTCATATATTCGTGAAGATTTATCAATTTCTGATTTATCTGACATTATAGATAGCAAACTTGGTACAGGAATCATTGAAATGAAAAGTGATAACAGCTTCCAAGAGTTTTTTTCCTGTGATGAAATCATTGGTTATTATTACGATAAGATAGAAGGAAAATATCTATCAACCAAACGAGTTCAGGTAAAGTATTCTATCGGTGATGGCAATATTCATGTCATACCGGTAAAGGAAAAATAGAAAGGGTGATTGAATTTTGATTGACATTCTTGATAAATTGCAAGCTGTTAAAGGTTTCGTGCGGCTTGTTTTAAAATCAGGCGAAATTATGTTCGGAAAACCTGATTGTATCGTGTATGACGAAGACAAAAATGGTTATGATACAATAAAGAAAATAAGATTTGAACCTTGGATGGGTGGAAACGCAAAGTATTTCAAAATTGACGAAATCGAAAACTTTGATGAATGCAAAGAAGAAGAAATACCACAATTCGAGTAAGCTTAAAGCACCATGCTTATGCACGGTGCTTTTATTATGCCTTGAAAGGGGTGCTTGAATGAGTACGATCAATATACAATGTGTTGATCAGGTGCTTACAATTACAAATGCGCCGGTCATTGCTTCCGGTGATGTTGGGGTGGATCAAATCGTTGTCAGCTTCGATTCCGTATGGACGGGTTTTACAAAAACAGCGGTTTTTGGCGCGACGAAAATCATGTGTACCGCGTTGTAATGTCCAACGATACAGCAACGATTCCGCAAGAGGTCTTGACAACCGAAGGAACGCTTTATTTCGGAATTTTCGGCGTGAACGGTATGGGTCAGCTTATGGGCGGCAGTGAAGCCGGTCAGGAAGTTGTTTCCGGTTGATTCTGTAATCAAAAGAAATCGGAGCGCCCGCGCCCAAAACCGAAACAATTAAAATTCCGGGCGCTGACGGCGTGCTTGACCTTTCCGAATATTTCGGCGGAGTCAAGTACAAAAACCGGACACTGACTTTCGTATTCACGACGATTGTTCCGACGTCGGAATTTCTCGATCTTTTTTCAACATTTCAAAACGCCCTTCACGGGCAGAAGATGAATATCATTTTGGACGATGATTCCGACTTTTATTACGTCAGGCGAATCAACGAGGACAAATGGAAAGCTGACAAAAACGTTGGTCAAATTACTGTCAATTGTGATTGCTAACCGTATAAATATAAACTGTATACAATAGGATTGATTATTTCAATCCACGTTCCTCGTGAGAGGAACGACTACTCCATTTAGAGTATCTATCCAGTTTGACTATGGGAACTCTTTTCATAGCTCTTTTACTGCGAGAACTTTGCACTTGCCATAAAGCATTGCTTCGTTCTTCACTGCGTTCTTTTTTGCTTCTTCTTTGTTAATAGCTTCAGTTACCACCTCTGTGGTACCGCCATCACTTCTCTGTATAATCACTTTATACCTCTTCCTCATAATCCCCATCCTCCTCATTAACTTGTAGCTCCCCAAACTGTTCCTCATCTATTAAGGTCAGGTCAAATTTCAATCCACGTTCCTCGTGAGAGGAACGACTGAATGTTCGAGTGCGGTTCAAGTCGTATTCTCCATTTCAATCCACGTTCCTCGTGAGAGGAACGACACGCATGCTATTTTAGAGCATACAGCCTCATTTGATTTCAATCCACGTTCCTCGTGAGAGGAACGACTATGGAGCAGGATATTACGACCTAGGATATAAAGATTTCAATCCACGTTCCTCGTGAGAGGAACGACTTAAGGCTTGTCCAATTAACATACTGACTTTGATATTTCAATCCACGTTCCTCGTGAGAGGAACGACCGCTCAACGTGAGTATTTGTGTCGCAGTCCTCAATTTCAATCCACGTTCCTCGTGAGAGGAACGACTTTTTACAATGTCAACTCCATACGGCGGGTCTGTATTTCAATCCACGTTCCTCGTGAGAGGAACGACTTTGCATTCAGTGTTTAGTTCGGGGTCACACTCATTTCAATCCACGTTCCTCGTGAGAGGAACGACCGTGCTGTGTACGGTGCGGCGTTCCGTAATTCAAATTTCAATCCACGTTCCTCGTGAGAGGAACGACCATTGCAAGATACAATGACAAGGACAAAATCCTCATTTCAATCCACGTTCCTCGTGAGAGGAACGACTGCCGAAGTTTGTTCTTGCAACGGGCTGTCCGACCATTTCAATCCACGTTCCTCGTGAGAGGAACGACCTATATTGAGTTGGGAACGCTTGCAGGAATAACATTTCAATCCACGTTCCTCGTGAGAGGAACGACACTTGTTAATGATGTGAAAAAAGGCAAAATTGAATTTCAATCCACGTTCCTCGTGAGAGGAACGACCGGGTACGCATAATGCCGATTGAAGCTGTTCCCAATTTCAATCCACGTTCCTCGTGAGAGGAACGACCCGCTCCAATCGTCCATCCCCGCCGCCGCCGCCTTATTTCAATCCACGTTCCTCGTGAGAGGAACGACAGCCTTCGACAGGCAACAAAACCGTTATTGTCGGATTTCAATCCACGTTCCTCGTGAGAGGAACGACGATGAATATATTGCTCCACGGCTTAACGATATAAGAATTTCAATCCACGTTCCTCGTGAGAGGAACGACCAATGGCACAACGGCGAGCTTGATTTACAATTCAATTTCAATCCACGTTCCTCGTGAGAGGAACGACTGCCGAAGCTAATAATTTTGATTTGGATTTACAAATTTCAATCCACGTTCCTCGTGAGAGGAACGACCTTCTCCCGTTGCTGTGATAATTTTTATTATACACATTTCAATCCACGTTCCTCGTGAGAGGAACGACGTTAATGTTCCACGTGTAACTATCTCATATTACGACATTTCAATCCACGTTCCTCGTGAGAGGAACGACTGCTGACGGATTTGTTACCTTGTATCCTAAGTCGTAATTTCAATCCACGTTCCTCGTGAGAGGAACGACGTGCACTTGTATAGGCTGTTTGAGGTTTTGATCTCATTTCAATCCACGTTCCTCGTGAGAGGAACGACAGCAAAAGCATATAGCAATTCACACAATATTTCAAGCATTTTGTTGATTGTTGACAATTGTTGCTTGCTTTTGCAAAAATTTACAATCTGTTATTTGTTCAAAACAGACAGACTGTACAACGGTTTTTTGTGCGGCTTGCCGTGCGAACGAAGCAGGCAATCTGTGACCGCTTGACCTTCGCACCGACAATCGCCGCTCCGCGGTCTTCCGCAAGCGTTCAGACCATAAGCAGACCCTCGGGATCGTAGGACTGCTTTGCACCGACGTGTGTAATGCGGCTTTTGTACTTATCGCCGAGATTGTAAAAGCGCAGGCTGTCGGCGGTCTCGTCAATCGTTTCGGTCAACCTCGCTTTGAGCAGGGCGAGCTGTGCAGCGTCAAGGTCGCACTCGAAAACGCTGTTCTGCACCCGCTGACCGTAATCGGTGCAAAGCTTGGCGACCTTGCGCAGACGCTTACGCCCCGCCGCCGTTTCGGTGCTGACATCATAAGTAATTAAAACGAGCATTATTTCCCCTTTATCGAACGAAATGTCTGTTGTCCGTATTCGCAGGCTGTAGACTTTTTTCTAAAACAATGAAGAATTTCGTTTACTTCCACAGAAACGGCGGATAAGCGTCGAGGTCGCCACGCAGATACCGTGCCAGCAGCAGCGACTGACAATGCGGGACAAGTCCCCACTGCACCTTTTCCTGCAAAAACGGATGAACGATGACCTCCTGCTTGCGTGCCTGCCATTCGGCAAGCACCTTTTTTCTGCCGTCGTCATTCATCAGTACCGAGCCGTTTTCCCGCACATCAAAATGCTCGGGCAAAATACGGCGATTATTCACAAGGGTGATAACAAATCCGTCGGCAACCGGCGCACGAAGCTCCTCCATCAAGTCGAGCGCAAGCGATTCCCTTCCCGGTCGGTCGGTGTGCATAAAGCCGACATACGGGTCAAGCCCCACCCCCCGCAAAGCCGAAGCGCAATCGTTGGCAAGAATAGCGTATACGAACGAAAGCACGGCATTTATACGGTCGAGCGGTGGTCGGCGGGAGCGTCCGTGAAAGGCAAATGCTTCCTTATTCTGTAAAATATGCTCGTTGAAAACGTCAAAATAACGCTGTGCGGCAACACCCTCCACACCACGGAGAGCATCGACATCCGATTGCTCGTGAAGCATTTTTATACAATCGTTTATTGCACCGCTTGCCGCTTTGAGTGCATCGGCGTCCACCCTCAAAGCATGGTCACGAACAGTGCGTTCTATCACCTGACGGGAATTATACAGCTTGCCTGTCATAAACCATTCGGCAATATCGCGGCGGGTATATTCGCTGTCGGCGGTGCGATACTGCGTACGACGCAGAAGCACATTGCCGTGTTCGGGGCTTGCGGTTGAGCAGAGGAAACGGCCGTTCGGGCTGTAAAACGAAAGCAGTATTCCCCGTTCGGCGCACTTACCCATAAGCGCAGGCGAAGCACCCGCATAGCTGAAGTTCAAAATCGCTTCGAGCGTGTGCAA
>DCGT01000024.1:0-14815 GCA_002315315.1 Faecalibacterium sp. UBA1771 | reverse complement strand
CGTAACGGTTTACCGATTCGCCGCCTCGCTCGAGGAGGACATTTTCCCCGTCAAGCGATAAATAAATGTCCGGCGACATCACATAGAGGGTGTTGAGCAGTTTTTTCACAGTACACCTCCTTAATATTGTTGCAATCGGCGGGATAATGTGTGAGCCGGTGTGGCGTCCCTTTTTGTGCCATAATCGAGCGGCACAGCGACGGAGCAGGGTATCGTCAGCGATAAGGCAAAACGATTAAGAATTGCCCCGCCTGTCGCTCTGCTGCTCTCCGCACTGCTCCACCGTATCCCGTATATAGTTGAGTGCATTGCGGCGGCGCATAAGCTTGGGCAGACATAGCTCTTTGAGCGAACAGGCGTTGCAGGACTTGGACGGCTTTACCTTGGGAGTATAGCCTCGTGCAAAATATCCGTGCATCTCATCGAGCATTTCCACGACCTGCTCCCGAAGCTCGGTCGTAAACTCCACCTGTTCACGGCGGCGGGTTTCACCGTAAAACAGCGCACCGGCAGGGATTTGACAGCAAAGCATTTCTTCAAGGCACATTGCCTGACCGCAGAGCTGGAGACGGTCGGCGTCGATGCTCTTTTCCGAGCCTCGCTTGTATTCCACGGGGTACGCCTGCCAACGCTCTTTCCGCCCCGCAAGCTTCACACCGTCGTCATTTCGGTGAAACTCCACCACATCGCAGGCACCGCTCACGCCGAGCTTCGCCGACTGTATTCGCAGGTCACGGAGTACCAGCAGGTCACCCCGCTTTTCGGCAATCGACGCGTCGTGCGCCCGTGTGTGCATCAGTTCGCCCTCTACCGTGCGCAGGTTGTCCGCCCACTGCTGTTCTATGTGTATCAGTGCCCACTGCCGCCGGCAAAAGGAAAAATGCTGTATGCCCGACAGCTGCAGAAGCTCGTCCTCTTTATATGCCATTGATAATTTCCGGCTCAAGACCGTCAAGCGGCTCGACGATTATGGCATAGTCATCAACCGATGACGGCACGGTGTCGGGACTGACAAGCGCGGCATTTACACTGCGGTGAACCTTAGCGGAGGAATACTGACCTGCCTTGCAGTTGTGTCTGAACCAGTAGAGCTTTACAACCTCCATTGAACCCTCGGGACGGGCGGAGGAAGCATCATTTACAAACAGCGTCCGCAGACATTCCTTGATAACCTCTGCGTCCTCGTCGGTGAAGCCGGTCTTTTCGGCAAGCTGTACATTTATTGAGCCTTTGAGCTTGTACAGACCGAAGCGGACATAGTGCTTTTGCCCCATAGTGTCGGAGGATTTCTTTTCGCTGAGCTCACCGCTTGCACCCTTGGCATTCCGCGGTGTGTCACCGTTTACGCTTTTGGTAATCTGCATTGACTCGATGTCAACGGGGTCTATGCTGACCGCCTGATGGACGGTCACAGGACCTCTCACGCCGACCGAAACACCGTTCTTGTCGGTCGATTTACTGCCTTTATCGCTAAAAGCGAACACCTGACCGAAGGTGCGGACGTCGAGCCAATTCTCACAGGCAACTTTTGCGTATAAACTGCGGTCTTTAATATCCTTGCTTATCACCTTTCCGGCGCGCTCTGCCAGCGATTTACAGCCGTCGTCACAGCGGTCGTCCGACTGAACAAATATGCTTTTGCCCATATCCTGCATACGGTTTCTTATCTTGCGCTTTATGCAGACGTCGGACAGCTCACCGTAGCCGTTGTAATCGGAACGGGGGCGGTTGCCGTTGAGCGGGTCACCGTTGCCGTTAGCCATAGCTACCGAAATAAACGCCACGAAATCAATCTTGTTTGTAAGTGTACTCATTTTTTATTCCTCCTCAATATCATCGGTTTCGACTTTGTTGCCTTTATATATTTCATTGCGCTGGTGAGAATATCCGAGCAGATACACATCGTCAAGACGGCGGTTGACCGTTTCATCGGCGGGCAGGTCGGCAATTATTTCATCAATCAGCCCGCGGTAATAAGACCTCGCCCCCGACGGAAGCTTCTGCATATACGGTATGAGGTTTTCCTCAATTATTCTCCATGTAGCCATCGGTCGGCGGGAGAAAATTGACTGATAGCGAATTGCATTGGGTTCTCTCTCTTCCCCGCTGCCGTATGTTCTGCGCTCGGCAAGCTCCGCCACCGCCAAAAGTCTGCCGAAAAGATAGCTTCTGTTCTTGTTGTTTTTATCGAGTGACAATTTCCATTCCTCCCTGTTCAATTTGTCGTTGCGGAATTTCCGTATCAGCGCACAAGCCGCATTTAGCACCTTACTGCGGCAGCTGTCGGAATAGGCAAGCGGATTGCACGCATTTTTATATGCCTGCATTACTATATCGGACGGTATCGGCGAGCGGTCAACGATGCAGTGATACAGCCGCTGATACTGTTCACCGAAAATTTTATCATCAACCTCGAGCCTGCCGTTTCGCTCCGTACCGAATGCCGCTCCGATAACCGCCCTAAGCGGCGGCGATTGCAAGCCGGATTTACCGTAATCCCACAAAAATGACGAATACCACTTTTCTATTCGGTCGTAGAAATCCGAAGCCTTGAACTCATTGTAATAGACGACCGACAAACAGCCTTTTGTCGGAGCGTCAAATGCGGCGGTAACGATGTCATCGTCTATGCTCATACCGTTACGGTAGCCGTCCAGCGTTTCTCTTAAATCATTATAGTAATCGGTCGGAGTTGTTCTGTCGGCGTCCGATTGCGGCATAAAGCCCGATGACGTGAGCTTTATTACCTTTTTGCCCTTGGGGTTCCATACCGCAAAAACTCTGTTACCTACCGGTACGCCTTGATTTGCGACAATCCACGACAGGGCGTTGTGTGCTTCGGACGATGAACCGTAGCCGACCGTTGCGGCCTCGTCGGGCGAAATAAATCTGCCGCGATAGGTGAAGTTGCTCGAATCGTTTGTCGAAATCAGCTTGGCATTGGCGGCGAACGAAACAATATTTTTAGCGTGATTTTCCGATACCGTCCGCACATCGCCCGAAATCATACACAGTGCCTTTTTATGGTCGGTGTCACAGCTCTCACAGTATTTTATGTAAGCATTGAAAAGCTCGGTGTCCTCCCAGCTTCTTTTTGAGATACCATCCGACATAACCACCCAGCGGACAAGGCATTTTTCATAGTCACTGCCGTTTATACCGCCCTTGCCTATACTGCCGTTTTCGGTCGTGATAATGCCATTGCCGTCCAAATCATTAAGGATATTCCCGCCGCGCAGATATTTCAGCACCGCCCTGACGGTCGGGTGACTGTATTCCGACTGCGCCCACCGCTCAAGTCTGCCGATGTACGCATTAAATCGGTCGGGATTTGTTTCGGTCAGATAGCCGAGCTGCTCGCACAGCGGATGGGTGGCGTTGTTGTCTTTGCCGAACTTGCCCGAACGCCCCGCCGAAGCGTCGGTAACGGGAATTACCGTTCCGCTGTCCGCCTTATCGACCTTTTCGGCACTTTTGAAGCTGCCGTCGTCGGACAAGTGTATCTCAATTTGAGCATTTCTTATGCTGTGATATACCGGCGCAAGCGGTTTATTGTCGTCGAATTTCTTTCCCGCAAGGCTCTGATGGTATTCGTAGGTTTCATAAGCTCTCTGAAGCAGTCCCATCACTCCGCCTCCTCAAAAAGCTCCTCGGGGAACTCCTCAAGTCCCGTGAAGTTGCCCTGTTCTCTCCCGAACGGCTTTATATTCATATTGCGAAGCGGCTTAATGTACGGGCAGTCCTCCGGTCGCAGATATTCGATTATACCGTTTTCCATAGCAGGATTCCAAAAGCGTGTTGTCATACGTCCCTCGGTCTCGTCGGAATACGCTTCATCGGCATAGGTTATTCCGTGGTACATAAATCCGAAGTCAAGTCGGCGAATATCGTCATAAGCGCCCTTTTCACTGCCGAACTCGCAAGGCTCGACATACGCCTGGCATTCCCTCGTTCCCAAAAAAACATCTCTGCGCCCTCCCTTTTCAATCATACGCTTGGCGATAATATAGTGCTTGTTCTCGTTTCTGTCACGTTCAAGCTCGGGGCGGTTCATATTCCACTCGAAATGCGCCTCGACCTGATAGTAACAGTCCTTTAAATATGTATAGTAGGAAAGAGTGTTGGACGCTTCCTTTTCGCCGTGTGCATATATAATCGGCCTTACCCCCTTAACCTCGGTCTGTATCGGATTCATAACCCTCACACGGTCGATATACCAAATAATTGTCGGCTTGAAATAGACCGATGAGATTACACCCTTGAGAGCCTCATAGGTCGGTATCTGATAGCTGCATTTTTCGCCGCCCACCCTTGTAACGGGGTCGGAGAAAAGCGCATAGTCGCCCTTTACCGAGAATGACACTCTGTTTGAATGCTTCATCGACGGGTATTGCTCTATGGGATATTTCAAAAAATCACCTCCGTTTATTCTATCGACGGCTCCGTCTGCGGCTCATCGGTCAGACCGAAGCTATCGTTATAACACATCTTGTTAAGGGTAAACGCCACCGTGTTGCCGTCGGCGTCGGTTACGGCACCTATCATTTCTCCGAGCTTTTCCTTTTGCCAACCACGCACGGCAACGGAATACTGCCTTGCCTCACTCAACAGACTGCGGCGAAGCTGTATGTCGTTCCTCGCCTTGGCGCCGTATAGCTCGGTGATTATTTCCTCGCCCTCACGGTACGGCACTATTACATCAAAGGTATTGTCATCGAACACCTTAAACAGCTCTCCCGCCTTCTTGAAGGACTGATTGAACCAGCTTCCGCAGTTATTTTTAACAAAGTGACTGTTTGACGACAGCATATCGAGCAAGGTTCCGCTGTGCCTGTCGATATCGAAATCAAACTTCGAGCAGCTCTTTAAACCGTATAAGCCGTTGTAATATGCGGCGATTGAATAATCCGATGTCAAATCGCAGGAATACTTTTCGGGATTTTTACCGTAATCGTCAAGCAAAGCCTCGGTCGCGTCCTTGCCGTCCTTGATTTCCTCGAGATGTCTGAGCTCCTCATCAACGCACGGAACAACATAGACCTTTGCAATGCCCCCCGCTTCGCCGTTTCGGTTGCAGCGCCCCGCCGCCTGCACCACGCTGTCCATTCCCGCCGACAGCCTGATAACGCTTTGGAACGATATATCCACGCCCGCTTCTATTACCTGAGTTGACACGCAGATAACCTTGTGTTCCTTACCGGCATCGGCAAGCGCACGGCGAACATCGTCAAGCGTCTGCCTGCGGTGGGCGGCACACATTGCGGCGGACAGATGATAGCAGTCCCTACCGCCGCCCGACAGCCTGCCGTACAGCTTCTGCACCTCGTCCTTTCGGTTGCAGATTATCAGCAGACTGTCACATTCTTCCAAAACATCGCCTGCAAACTCGGCTATCCCGTCGAGCATTCTGCCGTCGACAGGCACGATTTCGGTTCTCTTGAACGGCAACCAAAGCTTTTCATCGTGCTTTACGATTTCCTCAGTCGGCAATATCGAATTGCAAAGGCGGTCGGTATATGGCTGAGTTGCGGAGCACAGCACGACGACCGCATTCATACACCGTGTCAGGAAGTTGACCGCAAGGTTGAACATTGACAGCAGCTTGACCGGCACGCTCTGTACCTCGTCAAATATGATAATGCTGTCGCAAAGTGAATGAAGCCTGCGAACACCGGTGGTTTTGCCGTCAAAAAGCGTCTGCAGCAGCTGAACAAGCGTCGTAATAATGACCGGTGCGCCCCACGTTTGAGCCATAAGCTCGTTCGGGTTCAGATTGTCTGCGCTGTTTTCCGTCTGCACGACATTGGAATGATGCTCCAAGATAATCGAATCGTCACCGATGTACTCCCGAATCACCGAAGCATTCTGCTCGATAATCGCAAGCAACGGCATTACATAAATTATCCTCTTTTTGCCGGAGGTCGCCGCACGATTGAGCGCAAAACGTAGGCTCGCAATCGTTTTTCCGCCGCCGGTCGGGACATTTAAGCGATACAGACTTCCCTTCTCTCCGCCCTTTTCGTAGCAGATTTCGGAAATTTCGGCTCTTGCCCGATTGATTTCGCTGTCGGCTTTCAGCTTGGCAACTCTCTGCTCCATACCGTCCCGAAGAGCGCACCACGTTTCAGCCGTCACTTCTTGACCGGCGAGAAAATCACCGTGCTCAAACTCGGCAGTGTCCCGCCTGTCGCCCTCGATAACCGCAGACAACAGCAGGCGGGCAAGCAGACCGTAGTAGAAGCAAGCCTGCTCCTGTTTAATGCCCTCCATTTTCAAAATCTTTGTTTGGGCGAAATTATAAACCTCCTCCATACTCTGCTCAAACAGCCTTTTCAGCTCCTCTTTGTCGGCACAGTATTTATAGAAGTTGTCAATCGCCTGCTCCGATTTAATGCCCTCTTTGCCGACACGGTAATCAAAGCCGCTGTCACCATGCTCGTCGATACAATCGAAAAGACCGTGATGCGCTCCTGCGGCAATGGCAATCAGCTCCGCGGTAAATCTTGCCTTTTCGCTGTCGTATTCCGAAGCAATATCGCCGAGTATCAGTCGTACACCCGCAAAGGTATGGTTGACCGAGCCCCGCCGTAAAGCCTCACCATTTGCCGCCGCTGTGATATAGACGGCAAAATCATCGGTGTATTTGCCGCAATCGTGTATAAGTCCCGCCAGCCGCGCGGTCGCACCAAGCCCCACCGCGTCGAGTGAACGGCAGGCATATTCAGCCGCATTCCGGCAATGCTCCTCAACGGTCTGCACGGCATACTCCGGCTCGGTGCGAAAATGTGCCGGAAACATTATATACCATTCCCCCTTTCATTGATTTTTTGTAAGTCTTTCGTTAAGAATAATCCCTTTACAGAATTACCGCAATAGAAAAATCTACGATGTTGTTCTATTATTTTAATTTTATATGAATTACAAAGCGGCAAAGATATGATTTGCTTTTACGTTGACTAATTGATATACTTGGAATGTCGTTCCGAATTCAAGGGACGTGGATTGAAATTATTATTTTAATTTTATTGTTCGCGTGTGGCAGGATACCGATTCGGTATCCTGCCTTTTACTGTTTATTATATCAAATCAACTGTCCCAAAAAGCGTACAGTTAACCCTTATGCTCCCTGAGGCTTATACAGCTATTCGGGTGTAATATCCATATCATCGTTCCACACGACGGTTCCGCATTCAACCCTTGCTTCCATAAACAAGTCAACGGTTTTCAGCGTCGTATAGACGGTTTTTCAAGCAATCCGTCCACATCAATATTTTCCCGTGCCGTCGGCAAACGATACCGGCAGTGTACGGAACGACCTTGGTAACAACCCATCTCGGTGTCATCGGCGACCTCCTTTACCGCAAAGACTCAATTCCGTATAACGGCTGTTCGTTCAAGGCAAGCTCCCGGTTTGCAATTAATTCATCCTTGTGAAGCTCCGCCCGCGCCGCAATAATCTTTCTCTGTTTCATAGGATATTCAAAGAAGCAATTTATCATATAAAATTCGGGAGTATTGCTTCGCTGTGTATGTTGACCTTTATCCGTTCCATACTTCCTTAACCGTGCGAGCTGTTGCAGATTTGAAGTGATGAAGCCTCCCGACGCACGACTGATGCTGCAATGACAAAGTAATCTGCTCTTGCCCACCGAGAACGCTTGCGTAATGCGGGCGGGTTATCGCCTTTTCGCCGCCTGCGAGTGCGTTTGTGCTTTCGAGGCGTAGAAATAGCCGAAGAAGGTACAACGCCGAGCAGGTAATCGGGCAAGCAAAAATCGGACAAACCAATCTCAAAAGCCCTTTCCGTTATATGCAGGAAGGTTCACCGTTTATTGCTTTATGACGTGGGGTAGCGTTATAATGTAATTAATAAAACTGTCACCGCAGGTGGCATAAAGAGGATGATAATATGGCAACCTTAACGCACGACTATTACTGCGGGCAAATCGGTATGGCAACCGAGCTGCGCATCGTTCTGCCCGACCGCTATCTGCTCGACGGCTCGCCCGACAGCACGCTGATTTTGCTGTCGCCGGAGGGTGAGAGCGGTCTCGGATTTTATCAAAAAGGCGATATTGCCGCAATCTGCGACGAATTTTCGCTCTGCGCCGTACTCGTTCCTTCGCTGGAGGGCTGTTACACCGATATGAAGCTCGGTTATCCGTTCTACGCTTCGCTTAAAAACATTCGCAATTATATTTCGGAATATCTGCCCGGAATCCCGATGCAATCGGGGAAAATGCTGATTGCCGGCGCATCGTCGGGCGGGCGCGCCGCATTGCGCCTTGCGATGGAGGAGCCGGAGCTGTTCCGTGCCGCCGCATCGTTTTCGGGGCTTATCACCAACGACCGCGAGCCGAATGGCTGGTTTACCGAAAAGCGTATGTCCTGCCTTTACGGCACTCGTGAGGAGCGAAAAGCCGACGACGACGCCTTTGCCGCGCTGTGTGCAGAGACTTCGCAGGACAGCATCTATCTCTATGTTTCACAGGAGGACCCCGATTTTGCCGGAAACGAAAAAATCGCCTCGCTTCTCGGGTCCAAGGCGGTGCTTGTCAAGACAGAGGGCAAGGACGATTACAAAATCAGGGCGAAGGCTCTGCGTGATTTTCTTAAACGGGTGGAGGTAGGAGAATAATGTCACTTTCAAAGCTCGAATTTTATTCCGAATTACTGGGAATGGACCAATCGGTCTATGTGATTTTGCCCGACAAGGGCGAGGGTGCGCCCGCCGAGCCTGCGCCGCCCGAGGAGGGGTATCCCGTTTTGTACCTTCTGCACGGCACGACGCACGATTGCAGTAACTGGCTGAGATATACCGGCATCGAGCGCTACGCCACCGACCGCAAAATTGCCGTCGTAATGCCCTCGGCACAGCTGTCCGGCTACGCAGATATGGTTTACGGAGAAGCCTTTTTCAGCTACATCACTGAGGAGCTTCCGAAAATCGTTAAAAAGCTCTACAGGATTTCCTCCAAGCGCGAGGACACCTTTGTCGCCGGTGTTTCGATGGGCGGCTACGGCGCGGCTAAGGTCGGTCTGACCTATCCCGAGAGATACGCCACTATCGGTGCGATTTCCAACGGCAACCACGCCTATATGCGCCCCATCGGACTTCACGCCCGCAACTCCAACGAGGAATTCCCGAGCAGTATAACCGACGCACGCCATCTTTTGTGCTGGGGCATAGGCGCAGAGGGTGACCCCCGCGGAACTCGGGAGGACCTGTATACCCTCGCCGAAGCAAATCTCAAAAAGGATGTCCCGCTTCCCGCGCTGTTCCATACCTGCGGAAGCTTCGACCGAAACCTTTTGATGGCGCAGGATATGCGTGACTTTTTCCGTTCCCTGCCCGGCGACCCCTACCGCTATTGCTATTACGAAGAACCCTACGGAGAGCATACCTGGGCATACTGGGATAAATGGATTAGGATTTTTATGAGCTGGCTTCCCGTCTACCTGCCGTCCTCGATAACACAGCTTTAATCACGGCAAGCATCTTAGAAAAAGTCCGTTTGGCAGCGGAATAATTTGTGACGAAAAGCTTTTGACGGAATAATTTGTTTAAATTATCCGTTTTAAAATTGATTTTAACGGAAAAAGAGGAGTGGTTCATTAGGCACAGCCACGTAAGGAAGTAATTTCAAAATAACGTGGCACGGCAAAAGCAAAACAGACACTGTGGATTGAAATGAAACTCACGGTGCCTGTTTTGTTTTGTGTAAATTCACGCATTCAATTTATCTGCTTTTTCTCTGCGATATAGGAGGAGAAATCTAATAATGCCACTTTTATCTTAGTTGCTTATGATTGCTGAAAACAACACTTTTTAAATAATTATGATTTTACTTCTTGGGGTTGATCCAGCACTTTGTTTTGCTGTTTTTCGTTAGAATCAATAAACATTAAAGGAACATAACAATCAATGCCAAAACTCCCACTGCAATGACAATTCCAAAAACTTCTCCATTATTTTGCGGGTCCTTCATCATTGAATAGCTCCTTCCTATATTTTACTGTTTATATATTTTTTGATAATTATTGCATTTTTTGTTTTCAAAAAAGCGAAAAACAATGCAATCATTGTCCCTTGCCGCATCGACAAGACTACATAACTTGATGGCAGTTGTACGCTTAAAGAAAAAAATAGCCACTGTATATAGGGGTCCCCAAGTGCAGTTTTACTTGTTCAATTTCATCAAAAGATAGTACTGTATATTTGGAATCTAAATGTGTTAAGCGTGCCAGAATCCCTTTTCTCCAAATTTCAAGATGATCTTCATAAACATATAACTATTTGATCCAGATAATGAATAAACAGCCATATTATCGCCTTTCATCTACATCTATCGAGAATTTTCTTTTAACTACCATTATGTCAAGGACGCACAGTATCATAAAAGACTACATCAATGGAATAATTAAAGTTTCTATTTCACTCGATGATGAATAGATATATGATAATAAATAAGTTGGGAAATATTTTCCAAAAGAAAATAATGAGATAAAATCTGGTAAAATCACGATAGTTGAGGCCATGCTTATCAAGGCAGCGTATTTGTGCCTATAAATCACAGATAATGCAATTGTTCTGCTGGAAATTAATAATTCGATTATCAAAGCAACAATTGCGTTAATAATTACATGATTGATATCAATGTTATTTTCAAGAAAGGTTGAACCGATAATAAAGTAAATAATATATATTGGCATTACAGGGATAGCGCAGAAAAAAACATATGTTATCTGCTTTGAGAGGAAAAATGCATTCTTGCTGTATCCCGCACAAACAGCTAAAATCATTTTGCCTTTTTCAATTTCGTTGGGAAGCAAGCTAAAAGTTATGCATATAACCAGTAAGGAATAGAAGATCCCTACATCAGATGAAAAAATACCCAAACTTTCTTTCAACCCACTCGGAAAGAATTTTTTCCATAAATTCAGTTAATGAGTTATCATTACTTAAAATATCGGAAATGCTCATTGCTTTTTGAAGGAGAGTAGGCATGAACTTTGTAGTAAGCAAAACCATCGCCATACAACATAATAATACAAGAATAAGAATCAAGTTTTTCTTTTTACGAAGGACCTCGATTCGATCTTTTTTTATGCAACTAATTAATGCGCTCATTTCCCCAACACCTCCATCATTGTATTTTCAAGATCAATTCCGGAAGTCTTTTTTATCGATGCTATCTCATAACTGCTTGATATGAAAATCGGCCGAAAAGAGTAGTATTTGTAGTTTAGGTACAAAAACTATATCATCCAAATCGGTACAATCAGGTTATCCTTATCGAATGCTCCTAAACTATCTGCCATACAGAGAACCGCACTTGTACCGACCTCAATAGGAGACTTATCAATGACGCCGAAGGTCTTGATAATACGCTTGTCGGGGGTGGCTGTCTTTTTGATTTCAAGCGGGCAAAGCTTACCGTCGCCCTCGATTATAACATCGATTTCCTTTGCGTCTCTGTCACGGTAATAATAGAGATACGGTTCAAGTCCGCAGTTCTGATAGCTCTTCATTATTTCGGAAACGGTATAATTCTCAAGCAAAGCACCGCTCATGGCACCGCTTTCAGCCGTTGTCGAGGAAGACCACTTCGTCAGATAACAGACAAGCCCGATGTCGTAGAAATACACCTTCGGCGTTTTAATAGTTCTTTTCAGCACATTATTTGAGTATGGATGCAATAGGAAGATAATACCGAGCGTTTCAAGAATATTTGTCCACGCCTTTGCAGTAATTACATCAATGTCTGCATCTTCTGCAAGCGCGGAATAGTTCAGCATTTGTGACGATCTTGCCGCCATTGCGATAACAAAACGATTAAATTTGAGCGCATCAATCGAGCCGGAAAGCTCTCTAACATCACGCTCAATATAGGTGGAAACGTAAGACGAATAGTAAATATCCCTGTCGTCAAAAAGTCCGCTGACAATTCCGGGCATGCTGCCGCGCCATAGCTTATCAAACAATTCGGGAGTTGATACGGTACTTATTTTTTTACTTTCGTCTGCGAGAACATCAAAATTTGTAGTAAATGGAAGGGCATCTCGGCCGTCAATCTCGCGGGCTGATAAAGGAGACATATGCAAAAGCGCAACACGACCTGCCAAGGATTCCTGTACGCCTTTCATTAAGCGGAAAATCTGTGAACCGGTCATCCAGAAATCACCCGGATTATGGTTTTTGTCAATTTGAATTTTGATATAAGTGAACAGCTCCGGCGCGTACTGTACCTCATCAATAAGGACAGGAGGCTTATGAAGCTGCATGAACATAGCCGGATCGCCCTTTGCAAGCTCTCTTACAGAAAGATCGTCAAGCGAGACATATTCACGGCCGATGTTTTCTTTTTCAGCCAGCTTTTTCAGCATTGTTGTCTTGCCTGACTGTCTGGGGCCTGTGACCAAAATAGCCGAATATGATTTTGACAAAGACATGACTTTACTTTCCAAATGGCGATTGATGTACTGCATAATTTTATGCCTCCAATTAAACTTACCCTAATTTATACTCCTATTAAACTAAGTATTGGCGAAAAAGTCAACATTATTTCGGCAAATTTTTATGTATAACAAATATTTGCCGAAAAGCGAAGCCGTATTTGGAAAGAAAATAGTGACGATACAGATATAACAAAGACGGCAATGATTTAATAGCAAAAAAAGTAATAAATACCGACTGTTTGTCTAATTAAATCGGTAAAACCCTTTACATTTTTACGCGTTATATTATATTAATTAGTATAATAGTTATAGTTATATCCATAATTATTCGATAAAATAACTTTTTCAGAAAACGGGTGAGAAAATGGCTGTTTATAAATGTAAAATGTGCGGCGGCGAATTGAAAGTAAAAGAGGGTAATACGGTAACAGAATGTGAATTCTGTGGTACAACCCAGACTGTGCCATCTGCCAAAGACGAAAACATACAGACATTGTTTAACCGCGCAAATAACCTTCGAATGAAGAGCGAATTTGACAAAGCAGAAATGATATATGAGAGAATAATTCAAGCAGACAGCGCTCAGGCAGAAGCATATTGGGGACTTATACTCTGTAAATTCGGAATAGAATATGTAGAAGATCCGACGACATTCAAAAGAGTGCCGACATGCCACAGAACGTCACTTGATTCGGTAATAGCAGATGACGATTATAAGGCGGCAGTGGATTTTTCAGACAGCTATCAGCAGAAAATATACGAAGCGGAAGCAAGGGAAATCGACCGTCTTCAGAAAGAGATAATTGCACTTTCAAAGAAAGAATCGCCGTACGATGTGTTTATTTGTTACAAGGAAACGGATGATAACGGCAAACGTACACAGGACAGTGCGATAGCGAATGATATTTATTATCAGCTCACGCAGGAGGGCTTTAAGGTCTTCTATGCCGCTATTACGCTTGAGGATAAGCTCGGCTCTGACTATGAACCGTGTATTTTTGCTGCGCTCAATTCGGCAAAGGTAATGCTTGCAATCGGAACAAGACCTGAATACTTCACGGCGGTATGGGTCAAAAACGAGTGGTCGAGATTTCTGAAAATGATGAAAAATGACCGCTCAAAGCTACTTATTCCTTGCTATAGGGATATGGATGCTTATGAGCTGCCGGAGGAGTTTGCACATCTGCAGGCACAGGATATGAGCAAAATCGGCTTTATCAATGACGTAGTGCGCGGCATAAAAAAGGTAATAAGAAAAGAAGAAGAACAGGTTACAGTCACAGTAAAACAAACAAAGCCGGTCAGCGGAACAAATACAAATGCCGCACCGCTTCTTGAAAGAGCATTTCTGTTTCTTGAAGACGGAAAATGGAGCGATGCAAACGCATATTGCGAAAAAGTGCTTGATCTCGAGCCGAAGAACGCACAGGCGTATCTCGGAAAGCTTATGGCTGAACTGAATGTACGTAAGTTTGAAGAACTTAAAAATTCAGCAGAGCCATTTGATGAAAAAGATAACTACAAGAAGGTAATTCGCTTCGGAGATGAAAAACTTGTTGAAGCGTTAAAGAGAGATATAAAGATTATAAACGAGCGTAATGAAATCAACAGATTAACGGGCATATATAATACTGCCGTATACAAAATGAACTCCGCAAAAACGAAAGAAGAATATAAAGTCGTCGCACATGAATTTGAACTTTTGGGAGATTATAAAGATGCAAAAGAACTTGCACGACAATGCTATGAAAAAGCAGAAATTTGCCGTAAGGATGCGATTTACGATGATGCTTGTTCAGTGCTTGATGATAGCCATACATGGCAAGGCAAAAAGACGGGTATAACCGCCCTTGAAGAGTCAATAAAAAAATTCCAAACCATTTCCGGTTGGAAGGATGCCGACGAACAGATATATGCTTGTCAGAGAAAGATAGAAGAAATCAAGGCAAAGGAAGAAGCCGACCGCTTGGAAGCAGAGCGCAAGGCAGAGGCCAAGCGTATAGCCGATGAAAAAGCGGCAAAGAAACGCAAAAAGATTGTTGCGATTACAACACCTATTATTTGTACTTGTATTGCCTTTATTATTGTATTGAATACGGTAATTATTCCGAAGCAGAAGTTTAACAAGGCAATGAATATGCTTGATTCAGGAGATTATGATTCCGCGTATGCCTTACTTGAAGAAATCGGCAATACCGATGCGATTTCTTCAAATAAGTATGACAGAGCAATTGCGCTCATTGATTCCGGAGATTATGAGCCGGCATATGTTTTATTAAACGGTCTTAATTATAAAGACAGTGAAACAAAGCTTGCGGAAATCAAACCAAATTATTATTACTCCGGCAACTAATTA
>DCGT01000026.1:51006-51202 GCA_002315315.1 Faecalibacterium sp. UBA1771 | reverse complement strand
GCTTCGGAATCCTGTTTACGGGACTTCTCACCATGACCGGCTCGGTAGATGCGCTCAATGAAACCGGTATTTTCGAAACACTTTTTGCCCGCCTCGGCGACAGCCCCGTAATAGGATATATAACCGGTGCGGGAGTTGCCTTTGCGCTTCAAAGCTCATCGGCGACCATCGGCATACTGCAGGCATTTTCTATGGC
>DCGT01000026.1:39474-50994 GCA_002315315.1 Faecalibacterium sp. UBA1771 | reverse complement strand
CCGTACGCTCTCGTTCAAGGCAATTTATGCCGTAATCGTGGGCATCTACCTCGGAGACTGCGTCACCACCGCAATCGTCTGCTCGATAGGCGCAAAGCCGAATACCAAACGTGTCGGCATAGTAAATATACTTTTCAATCTCAGTGAAACAGTCGTTGTACTCGTTGTCGTAACGATTATTCACAAGCTCGGACTTATCGACAGGCTGTGGGATATGACCGTTCGTTCGGGCGATATAGCCAACACTAACACCATTTTCAACCTCGGCTGTTCGGTAGTTCTCTTCCCGCTCCTGCCCGTATATGAAAAGATGAGTATGATAATCATTAAGGACAAGCCGGAGGATAAGGGCAGATTCGATGATAAGCTTGCCGCCCTCAGCCCCGCCTTCTTCAACACTCCCGCCATCGCACTCGGCTCGGTCTACGACTGCCTTATGGCGCTGTTCACCGCCGCAAGAGAAAATATAGAACGCGCGTTCTCTCTCATAAAGAACTTCGATGAAAAAGAAGTTGCGGCAATTGAAGCGCAGGAAGAGGAAATAGACAAAATCGCCGACCGTGTAAGCGACTACCTCGTCGAGTTGTCGCCTCACATCACACTCAAAGACCACGTTGCCATTCTCGACCATTATTACAAGGTCGTAAACGAGTTTGAACGCCTCGGTGACCACGCCGTCAATATAAGCGAAATGACGGTCGATATGAACAAAAAGGGCACTGTTTTCTCTGCCGAAGCAATAAAAGAGCTGGACGCAATGTGGGAAATCATCGACAAGATTCTCGGCTACACCGAGATTGCCTTCCGTGACCGGAACGAAGCCGCCGCCGACCACATCGAGCCGCTTGAACAGGTCTGCGACGATATCGTCGACACTCTGCACGAACGTCACCTCAACAGACTGTACAACGGTCAGTGCAATGTATATGCCGGTTCAAGCTTTATGAATCTGCTGACCGACATTGAACGCATCTCAGACGTCTGCTCCAATGTGGGCGTCGCTGTTGTCGCAAGAGTTCGCCCCGACACAGCCAATCTCGCTCATCAGTACATAGCTTCCCTGCACAGCGGCGACAACGAGAGCTTTAACAACGAATACGCCGCCGCACATAAACGCTATTTCAATCTCATAGAGGAAACCGCAAACCGATAAATACCAGGACCGACGTCAGAGTATCATTCTGTCGTCGGTCTTCATTTGCACAGCCGCCTTTCGGCGTCCGCGTAATTAGGCAAGGTCGTCTGAATTTCGAGAATTACGCTCTGTCTCATTCCGCAGTATGTACCCGTGTATACACAAGCCCGCTCAAGCTCCGCTGTCCGGTATTCTATGCCGTTTTATACCCGAAATACAAAATTTGTCATAAAAAACTTTTACTTTTTTGAAAAACAGAGTATAATTATAAATATTACATAATTAAGGAGTTTCACACATGGAATATCAACGCCCGACCAAGATGTGGAACTGGAAGTTTATCTATCTGTTTGCGGTTTCCATTATCGTTAACTGCGCCATAAACATGATAACTCCCGTTCTGCCCAAATACATAGTCAGCATGGGATACAGCAACACCATCGCCGGTACGCTCAACAGTATGCTGTCGATAACCGCGCTTGTCGCCCGCCCCATTTCGGCTGCCGCCGCCGACCGTCTTGACCGCAGAATGCTGGTCATTGCGTCTACCGGCGTTATCAGCGTAACCGCTATCCTTTATTATTCGCTGACAAGCCTTCCTCTGCTGTTCATCACCCGCATAATTCAAGGCGTCGGCTTCAGTATGCTCGGCACCGTTATCCACGCTTATGCCCTCAACTTTGTCCCCGAGGACTGCATCGGTAAGGGCGTTGCCTATTTCGGACTTACCTACACCGTAGCACTCGCACTCGGACCCGTCATCGGTCTCGGATTAGTTGAAAAAGTGGGCTTCGGCGCTTCGTTCCTCACCGCCGCCGGACTTTGCATCTTCGGTCTCGCCGCAATGATTCTCGTAAAGGGAATGAAGGTTCCCACTCCCGAGCGCAAAACCGAAAGCGGAATCAAGCAAAAGGTCAAGCTCTCCGATTTCTTTGCCACCGAGCTTATCCCCATCATGCTGTTCACCGTCGCCTTCTCACTCGGCAGTGCCATGACCTCCAACTTCCTCGCTCTTGTAGGCGACGAAAGAGGAATCGCCAACATCAGCCTTTATTACACTGTTTACTCGGTGCTCCTATTCGCAATTAAACCGGTAATCGGCGGACTTATCGACCGCTCGACCTATTCTCCGTATATTATTATTCCGTCGTTTATCTTTGAGGCTCTCGCCATGTTTACGCTCGGCTTCGCAAACAACATAGCGCTCGTTGTACTTGCCGCCGTGTTTGTTTCGCTCGGCGTGGGCGTCAACCAACCCGCAACTCAGGCAGAATGTCACCGCCGTCTCGGTCACGAGCACTCCGGTCTTGCCGTAGCCAGCTATTACATCGGAGCCGATGTAGGCAACGGTGTCGGAGCTATCCTCGGCGGCGTTCTGAGCGACAAATACGGATTCGGTTCCACTTTCTATATCACTGCCGCAATTATCGTTGTTTTCGGAATTTTCTATTTCTTCTACCGCAAATATTCCAAGGTTTATCGTTCTGTCCCCGTCGGCTTCAGCAAGAAATAAAACATAATGTCAGAACAGAAAACCAATGCCGTGCGAATTTTGGAACGAGGTAAAACCGAATTTACCGTTCACGAATATATTCACGGTGACGAAGCTGTCGATGCCGTAACCGCCTCATCCAAAATCGGAGTAGAGCCGGAAAGACTGTTCAAAACTCTCGTCACACGCGGCGCAAAGGGTGCAATAAATGTTTTTTGCATACCTGCCGCCGCCGAGCTTGACCTGAAAAAAGCGGCTAAGGCAGCCGGGGAAAAATCGGTCGAAATGGTACACGTTGCCGAGCTGTTCGGTTTGACCGGGTATATCCGCGGCGGCTGTTCACCCATAGGAATGAAAAAACCGTATCCCGTGGTAATTGACGAAACCGCACAGCTTTTCGACAAAATCTGCGTCAGTGGCGGAAGAATAGGCATAATTGTCGAGCTTTCACCGATCGACCTCTGTACGGCAGTCAAGGCAAAATTCGCTCCTATTACAAGAGAATAAAAATCCGCTGTCTAAAATGTCGACAACGGACTTCATCACACACTATATTGCTTCATAAATCGAAAACTCTCCCCGATATCAATCGGAGAGAGTTTTCCTTTTATTATTGACTTATTTCTGTTCTGCGTAAACCTTGCGGCTGTAAGCGTAAACCTCTTCGAGGAAAACCGGAGTAAAGCGGTCGCGTCCGCTGATTCCGAGAATGCAAGGCTTACCGGGCTTAGTGTAGAAATCGACGAACTCGCGTGCGGCGGCGCGCTGCTCTTCCTCGCTCGCTTCGGCAAGGTCGGTGCGGTCGGGCCATACACCGAAAACAATCTTGTCACCGAAGTTCTCGTACAAATACTTTATATCGTTCATAAGCTGCGGAGTCCACTGGTCAAAGCCGCCGTCAATGTAGCACTGAATTCTGTCGGCGTTGTGTCCGCAGGAATGCAGTGTGGCAATCTTTCCCTTGCTGTGGATATGGTCGGTCAGCTTCTTCATATACGGCACGAACAGCTCATAGGCAACCTCCTGCGAGAAGAACGGAGCCTTCTGTGCGCCCCAGTCGTCGTGGACGTTGAAGCCGGTCAGCTCGGGCCAATACTCACAGAACTTGTCAACGAGGCGGCAGCCGAGGTCGGTGGTGGCGGCGAACAGCTCATGGATCGCGTCGGTCTGTTCTTCGTCGATAAGAGCCATTGCGGCAGGCATAAAGTCCATAAAGGAGATAAGACGCTCAAACCAGAAGCCGTTGATAAACGACATTTCGGTATAGAAGCGCGTGTCAATCTTGTGCTTTTCGGCGGCGCCTGCCCAATCCCACGAGTCAATGTCTGGCAGCTTAATTATCTCTTTCCAGTTGTTGACGTCGTCGAGCAGCGGAGTACCCGGGTGAACTATAGATCCGCCGGCGGACGGAACGTACTGCCACTTGATTCCGAAGCAGTCGATAATATCCTCTGCACCGCCTCTGCCGAGATTCACGGTATAAAGGTCGGGAACCATAGTATCCGATTCACCTATCGACGGGAACCAGAATGGGTGCTTTTCACGGTAGAGAGCCTCGATATTTTCACGGGGCGATACCGGTGTTTTGCGGACAATAGTCTCTCCTCTGCCGTGGAAGGCGGGGAAACGGTCGACTATTTCAAGCTCGGATTCGGAATAAGGAATGCTGCGGAACATAGTGCGTCCTCCTATTTTTATCGGATTAATTGCAAAAGTTGTAAATACATCTTTAATGATACAATTTTCGCTTGGCAAATACAATTAACAAAGCACCGAATTTTCGACCCGTTGTTTGTCAATAATGCCGTCACGCCGACACATTTCCGTTCGCTCGGGCAAAAAAACGAAGCGTCGGCATCCTCTCCGTTCGGGAAAGTCTCCGCGCTCCGTGTCTAATAAATTCTGTTTTACAGTGAAAAGGTATGGCCCGTGAGTCCGTATACAGCCATAGCAAGTCCCGCAAGATAAAGCAGTGTAGACGGCAGACCGCGGAAGGCGGCAGGCATATCGCGCCCCAAAAGCTTACGCTGACCCTCGCTGACCATAAGCACTGCAAGGGTAAAGCCGAACGCTGAGGCGATACCGAAAATTATCATTTCGATAAGGTCGAAGCCGGATTTGGTCGACAGTAAAACCGTGCCGGCAATGGTACAGTTAAATGCGGCAAGCGGCAATACCTCGAGAGCCTTAGCAGCATTATTGTGTGACGCGAAATTTTTGGTAAGCAGCATTACAATCAGATACGAAACCGACATACAAACAACGAGCGAAAGCGGGCGAATGTAGCTCGCATATCGGAAATTCGCCAAAAACAGGTGGTAAATAAAGTAATACATCACGCCCGAAAGCGTGGTGCATACGCCGAGCAGTATGCTGAAAATGGTCGTATCATAGGTATCGTCGACCAAATCAAGCAGACGGCTGACGCCGACCGCACGTGACAGCACGGCATTTTCGACCGTGATGGCGGTCGCCGCAAGCAGAAAATATCTTGCGATAATCGACAGAACACTGCTAAACATCACGCATTACCTCGCTTGAAACATATCTTTTGTAATCGCTTGACAGAGCCTGGAACAGTGCCGCAAGCAGAGCAACAAGTATATATCCACCAGCCGTAGTACCGAAAATAGACATTTTAAATCCGAGATGAACCGACAGTCCGTAAATCGTATTGTAGGTCAACAGCTCGCGCAGAAACCCCACTAATATGATTACAAACGAATAAGCAAACGCTGTCTTAAAGGCAACGACAACACTCCTGCCTATCTTTTCTCTGCCGCTCTGTGAAGCACGGCTGATAATTATGCCGTCCACAACTATCATAGGCAGATATATACCGACATTTGTTGCATCAAGCGCAAAATAATGCCGGAATATGTATGCGGCGGGAATATAGGCGAACGCCGACAGAAAAGCCATTGTCAGCATTCTGAATCGCGGCGCGACGGACGGGATAATAATATTTCCGGCAATTCTCGTAAAGAAAATCATTGTTGCTCCCGTTATCGCAAGAACGATTGCATATCGGAGTGTCAGTGCCGCCGCCACTACCGGCGCAAGCGCAAGACCCTCTATCAGCACAGGATTGTTAACCAGAAAAATACTGTTGCGGAAACGCTCCTCCGGCGTGCGGACGAGACGTGATTTATTACCTGCCATATCGTGCACCTCCCTTTACCGTTGCCTCGCGCGGAGCAAGACGGCGGTCTATGTACGGAACAAGCGGTCCAAGTAGCAGTACGGCGAAGCACGCGCCCATCTGGAACGCTCCGAAGTGACTGAATATCATGGTGAGAATACCGAGCAACGCGCCGTATATCAGCTTGGCACGGGGATTGACGGGTGATGTAAATGGGTCGGAAACGATAAAGACCGCCGCGAATACGACAGCGCCCGACATCAGCTCAAACATAACCGATTCCGGTCGTGTGGTCTGAATTCTCGGGAAAACATAGGCATAGATAGCCGCCGACACAAGATATGCAACGGGTATATGCCACGTAACCGTTTTGAGTACCATAAACAGCACGAGAATCGAAATAAGAATCAAAAAGAAGGTCGCGCCCATCGGACCGGGAAAATCTCCGAGCAGCAGGTCTATTTTGTCAATGTTGGGAACACCGCCGAGCTTGATGGTATAGGCCGGAGCATCGTTGACGATTGCTCCGCTGTTCCAACCGAGACCGATTGTCGAAAACGACGTAGGATATCGGAACAGCTCCTCCTGCCAGCATATCGCACAGCCGCAGAACGAGAACGCGGCGGGATGGAACACACAGCCGGTGTAGCCGCCGAAGGCGTGCTTGCCGAGCAGAACGGTAATCAGTACACCGACCGTCAAAATTCCGTAGTTGACGGAGGCGGGAAGCATAAGAGTAAAGACAAGTGACCAAACAATGCTTGACAAATCTCCGTGAGCAAAATCGGGCGATCTGCGGCGCAGAGCCGCAACGAATAAATCGCTGAGTATCGCCAGCACGACCGCCATCGAGATAAGAATCGCGGGACGCAGACCGTAGAGATAAACGGTAATCAATGCAAGAGGAATCAGTCCGTAGAGATAACCCTTTATACGGCGCAGAGAGCGCTCGTTTTGAATATTGGAAACAGCCATATACCACCGCTCCTTTATCAGCCGCGAAGCGACGCAACGGCGGCGGCTCTGTCCTCGGCGCCGAACACGGCAGTGCCCGCAACAAGAACGTTTGCGCCGGCAGCAACAACCTGCCTTGCGGTTTCACGGTTTATTCCGCCGTCCACCTCGATGAGGTAACCGCTCGGCACCGACTTAGCAACGGCGGCAATACGCTCTATGCTCTCGGGACGGAACTTCTGTCCGCCGAAGCCCGCCTTGACCGTCATAAGCAAAATCATATCGGCAATATCGGCATAGCGAAGCACGCAATTGATATCGGTATCGGGATTGAGCGTAATACCCGCTTTAAGTCCCCTTGAATGAATCTTTTCAATCGTCCTTTCCACATTGCTGTCTGCCTCAACATGAAAGGTAATCATCGAAGCACCGGCGTCGGCAAAGGCATCGATGTAATTAAGCGGCTCCTTTATCATAAGATGAACGTCATAAAATGCCTCTAATTTTTTACTCAGCGCGGCGAGGACGGGAACACCAAACGAAATGTTGGGAACGAAAACGCCGTCCATAACATCGAAGTGAATCCAATCCGCACCCGCCGACAGCACATCGCGGCATTCGTTTTTAAGGTCGGCAAGATTGCAGGCGAGAATAGACGGAGAAATCTTTATCATATTACACCCTTTCCCGAGCAGATGCTCGCAGATAAATTTGTAAATTCAAGCCGAAAAGCTATTTAATATATTTTATCAAACATACATATAAATTGCAAATTTTGTCGAACCATATTAAGTCTGAAACGGATATTTTACGCAAATCGTTCGCCGCACCGCATTGCGGTATTTCTCGTTCTCTCTTGCCTGCCTGCACGCTCGGTTGAACGAAAACGGGTTTTATGATATATTTTTAGAGACTGAATAGGGAAACCCACGGCAACACCGAATCGGGAAACACAGCTCACCATACGAGCTGACAAAAAGGAGCCTATATGAAATACATAATTCACGACGGATATACCGCCGACCCAAATGCAACCCTGCCAAGCGGGTCAGACGAGGTTAGCATAAGTAGCGTTTTGAAGCATCTGCCAAACATCGGTTCTGCCGCTGAACAGATTGAATTCAAAATAAAAAGAAAACTCAGATTGGCAGAAGGCAATGACCATTACAATTACAATGATCTTTTAATGTTACTGTCAAAATTAATTGAGAGCCGCAGACAGACCGATACAGTTGTTGCGGTTATGGCTCCATGGTACGACGATTCAACACTTTCCAAGAGCGAAGGATATATTCGCCGAATCGAAGAAATTGACAAAACGGTTTTAAACGATTTTTTCTGTATCTATTTTTATGAATGTCCGTACTTTTCCGTACAAAGACTGATTGTTGACAAAATTTCGGAAAATAGAATTTACATAAGATACAACACCGCCTACAAAAATCAGCGAGAGGCAGTCGAAAAAATAATCTCTCATTGCAATGTATGCTATTCTCACAGTGTTCTGCGGTTAATCCCCGTCGTTAATCCCGAGGACGGAAACCGATGGCTCAATATTTTCAGCGGTAATACAAAGCATATCATCGACCTGCATGGTGCAGTTGTAGAGGAGGCAATCGTGAACGGTGACACCGAATCGGTCCCTCTGTGCGAAAAATCGGAAAAGCTTTATCTTGAAAACTCTGACGCCTGCATCGTTCTGACCGATGCAATGACGGAATATCTGCACAACAAGTACAGCTGTGAGTCGGTCAAGTTTTTCCGTACACCGGTATTAAGCAAGGATATCACGTTAAACGATCCGCTCCCCGGCAAGCCGGAAAAAATTACGGCTGTCTACTCCGGAGGATGTCAGCCGTGGCAGAACATACCGCTGATTCAATCGGCTATTTCTTCAGTCAAGAGCGACATCGAATTTCGTATCTTTGTCAGCTCGCCCGAGAAATTCAAGGAGTTGTGGGGTGATAGAACCTACCCTGATAATCTGTATGTCAAGAACGGAAATTCGGATGAAATAAAAGAAGCTTATATGCGTGCAAGATACGGCTTTATTGTACGCGATGACAACAATCTCAATCGAGTCGCCTGCCCGACTAAAATAATGGAATATATACAGTTCGGTATTATCCCAATCGTAAAAAGTCGTAATATCGGAGATTTTATAAGAGACGGACTTTATTCCGTATCAGTAGACGATTTCACCGACGGCAGACTTGAACCGTATACCGTCGAAAGAAAACACGCAGCCGAAAACAAAATGATAACCGACCGCTATAAAGATGACTATGTAAATGCGGTTTCGGATATAAAGCTTTTCATCAAATCCTAATAGGCAATCAATTTTTCGTCTAATAATACACATTGTTCCGTATAACTCCGCAAGCGGCAAGACGTCGTTAAAATAGAGTAAAAACACGTTGTTAAAATAGAGTAAAAAAACAAATATATTTTTCGTTTAAATATGGCATAAAAGGCTATTATGTGGTATAATACCTCTCGGCATTTTATGTTTGTACAAATGTAAAAAATAAAATTCAAAAGGAGCAACTGAACAGTGAGCTACAAGTACGTCTATCTGTTTTCCGAAGGCAATGGCGGAATGCGTGAGCTGCTGGGCGGCAAGGGTGCCAACCTCGCCGAGATGACCAACCTCGGTATGCCTGTCCCGCAGGGCTTCACCATCACAACCGAAGCCTGCACCCGTTACTATGATGATAAGGAGACTATTGCCCCCGAAATCGAGGCGGAGATTTACGAATATCTGTCCAAGATGGAGGAGATTACAGGCAAGAATTTCGGTGACCCCGAGAATCCCCTGCTGGTCTCCGTTCGCTCCGGCGCCCGTGCTTCAATGCCCGGTATGATGGATACCATCCTCAACCTCGGCATCAACGATAAGGTCGTTCTCGGAGTCGCCAAGCTGATGAACAACGAGCGCTTTGCTTTCGACAGCTATCGCCGTTTCATTCAGATGTATTCCGACGTCGTTATGGAGCTCTCGAAGAAGCGCTTCGAAGAAATCATCGACGAATTCAAGGAAAAGAAGGGTGTCAAGATGGACACCGAGCTGGACGCCGAGGATCTCAAGAATATGGTCGTCCGCTTCAAAGAGTTCTACAAGGAGCAGCTCGGCGTAGACTTCCCGCAGGAGCCGCGTGAGCAGCTCATGGGCGCTGTCAAGGCCGTATTCCGTTCTTGGAACAACGAGCGCGCCATCTATTATCGCCGTATGAACGATATCCCCTCCTCTTGGGGTACTGCCGTCAACGTACAGTCGATGGTATTCGGCAATATGGGCGACGATTCCGGTACAGGCGTTGCCTTTACCCGTGACCCCGCCACCGGCGAAAAGAAGCTGTTCGGCGAATTCCTTATGAACGCTCAGGGCGAGGACGTTGTCGCCGGTATTCGTACCCCGCAGACAATCGATCAGCTCAACGACACTATGCCCGAGGTTTATCAGCAGTTCGTTGACATCGCCACCAAGCTTGAAAATCACTATAAAGATATGCAGGATATGGAGTTCACCATCGAACGCGGTAAGCTCTATATGCTCCAGACCCGTAACGGCAAGCGTACCGCTACCGCCGCTCTCAAGGTCGCCTGCGACCTCGTTGACGAGGGTATGATCGACAAGAAACAGGCCATACTTATGGTCGACCCGAAGCAGCTTGATTCCCTGCTCCATCCGCAGTTCGACGCCGCCGCTCTCAAGAACGCCGTTGTCGCCGGCTCTGCTCTTCCCGCTTCTCCGGGTGCTGCCTGCGGCCGTGTAGTTTTCTCTGCCGATGAGGCTGTTAAGTACACCACCGAGGAAGACTGGAAGGTCGTTCTTGTTCGTCTCGAAACTTCTCCGGAAGATATCGAGGGTATGCACGTATCCGAGGGTATCCTCACCGTTCGCGGCGGTATGACCTCTCACGCCGCCGTTGTCGCTCGCGGAATGGGAACCTGCTGCGTTTCCGGCTGCGGTGAAATCAGAATCAACGAGGAAGAGGGCTACTTTGAGCTCGCCGGCAAGCGCGTAAACCGCGGAGATTATATCTCTCTCGACGGCAGCACCGGCAATATCTACCTCGAGGCTATCCCGACTGTCGACGCTACCATCAGCGGTGATTTCGGCCGCTTTATGAGCTGGGCAGATGAAATCCGCACTATGCAGGTTCGCGCCAACGCCGATACTCCCGCCGACGCCAAGCAGGCATTCAAGTTCGGTGCTCAGGGAATCGGTCTGTGCCGTACCGAGCATATGTTCTTTGAAGCTGACAGAATCGCTGCGGTTCGTGAGATGATCGTCTCCAAGACCGAGGAACAGCGTCGTGTTGCTCTTGCCAAGATCCTGCCGATGCAGAGAGGCGACTTTGAGGCTCTCTACGAGGCTATGGAGGGCAACCCCGTAACCATTCGCTTCCTCGACCCGCCGCTTCACGAGTTCCTCCCGACCGAAGAAGATGACATTCAGGCTCTGAGCAAGGAAATGAACATCTCCGTCGAGGAAATCAAGGCTGTCATCAGCTCGTTGCACGAGTTCAACCCGATGATGGGTCACCGCGGATGCCGTCTCGCCGTTTCCTATCCGGAAATCGCCGAAATGCAGACAACCGCCGTTATCGAAGCCGCTATCAACGTCATCAACCGCACCGGTATGAAGGTTGTTCCCGAAATTATGATCCCGCTGGTCGGAGACCTGACCGAGCTGAAATACGTCAAGTCCATCGTTACCGAAACCGCTGACAGAGTTATCGCCGAAAAGGGTGCTGATCTGCACTACAAGGTCGGCACCATGATCGAGATTCC
>DCGT01000026.1:31726-39367 GCA_002315315.1 Faecalibacterium sp. UBA1771 | reverse complement strand
CGGCTTCAGCCGTGACGACGCCGGCAAGTTCCTCAATGACTACTACGGCAAGAAAATTTATGAGTCCGATCCGTTTGCCAAGCTCGACCAGGACGGCGTAGGCCGCCTCGTCCAGATGGCTGCTAAGCTCGGTCGCGCCACCCGCCCCGACATCAAGCTCGGAATCTGCGGTGAGCACGGTGGAGATCCTTCTTCCGTCGAATTCTGCCATAAGACCGGTCTTACCTATGTTTCCTGCTCGCCGTTCCGTGTACCTATCGCCCGCCTCGCCGCCGCTCAGGCCGAAATCAAGTTCCCGCGCGAGAAATAAGATAAAATCTTAAGAGCGATTCCCGTACAGAACGCAGTAAGACATAATAAGCTGTTTAAATCCCCTCGTAAGAAATTACGAGGGGATTCTTTCATTATGAGAGTAAATGATGTGAAATACGGAGCACGCCTCGGCACTTTTGAACACCGAATGTGTACAGTCTGTGCGATTGGTGTTACCCATACCTTCCCACAGAGGTCTTTTCTTCTTGCTTTTCTCTCATAAAAGTATCTTGAGTCGATTTGAAAATAAAAGCTCCGGTGCCGTATAAAGCATCGGAGCTTGATTTATTTTATACCGAATAAGGTTTTGCCGTTTTGTCGTGCCAAGTCGATTAAGGTCTGTGCGTCTGTTCCTCGAAGCTCGGCAATCAACTCGGCGGCGAACGGTATCATCAGTGATTCACAGCGTTCGCGGCGAATGTGAGCCGGTGCGAGATAGGGACAATCTGTTTCGAGCAGAAGTCGATCGGCAGGTACAAATGATGCGGTTTCACGTTCGTTGCGTGAGCTTTTGTAGGTTGTTGCACATCCGAATCCGAGATAGAGTCCGAGGTCAAGCAATTTTTTAGCCATTTCGACATCGCCGGAAAAGCGGTGAACCACACCCTTCGGACGATGCTTTGTCAATATTTCGAGTATATCGTCGTGCGCTTCCCGGTCATGGACGATTACCGGCATATTAAGCTCAGCTGCAAGATAGATCTGTTTTTCAAAGACTTCGCGCTGAATCTCCCTCGGTGCGCCGTCTTCATAATAATATTCAAGACCAATCTCACCTACTGCGACGGCTTTTGGGTCGGCAAGCAAACTTTTCAGCTCATCAATCGGAATGTCTGCGGATTTTACCGCCTCCGGATGTATGCCGGCGGCAAAATACATACCGTCGTATCGTTGCGCAAGCTTACGTGAAATACGGGACGATTCAAGAGAAGCTCCGCAGTTGACAATCAGCTCAACGCCGTCTGAGAACTGTCTCGCTATAGCTTCGTCGCGGTCAGCATCGAAGCGGGCATCGTCATAATGCGCATGTGTGTCGAAAATCCCCGTCATCTGATAATGCTTCCGGCAGGTACGCTTGAATCGATGAATACGACCGAAGCTCCGTTTTCTCCGAGGTCGGATGACAAAATCATTCCTTCACTGAGCGTACCTCTAATCTTGCGCGGTTCGAGGTTGAGAACAGCGGCGACCTTTTTGCCGATCAGATCCTCCGGCTTGTACCACTGTGCTATGCCGGACAAAATGGTGCGCTCGCGTTCACCGTCAAACAATGTGAATTTGAGCAGCTTGTCGGCTTTTTCAACCTTTTCGCAGTTTTTAACTTCAACAACGCGGATTTCACTCTTCATAAAATCATCGTAGCTGATATTCTCAAGATGTTCTATTTCGGGCTTCGGCTCCTCCTTGGGGCCATACAGCTTGGCAAGCTCTTCCATTTCCTTTTCAAGGTCGATTCTCGGGAAGAGAGCGTCACACTTGTGAACGACTGCATCTGCGGGCAGAGTGCCGAAATTATCGGCACTGTCGTAGTCAATACCATCGGCTCCGATAGCGGCAATAATCTTGTCGGCGGTTGTCGGCATAAACGGCGACAGCAAAACGGCGCATATACGGAGTGTTTCGGCAAGATTATAAAGCACGGCGGCAAGGCGCGGCTTGTTTGCTTCATCCTTGGCGAGTACCCACGGCGCGGTTTCGTCGATATACTTGTTGGCTCTTGAAATGACCCTGAAGATTTCAACGAGAGCTCCGGGAAGCTGCATAGCATCGATTTTTCCCTCAACGACTGACCGCAGAGCGGTAGCCATCGAAACAAGCTCATCGTCGGCAGCATCGGGTGTGTGCTCTGCGGGCAGAGTTCCTCCGAAATATTTGTCAACCATGGAAACGGTGCGGGACACGAGGTTGCCCAAATCGTTGGCAAGGTCAGAATTGATGCGGTTAATGAGGTTTTCATTGGTGAAGGAACCGTCGTGACCGAACTGAATTTCCCTCATCAGATAGTAACGGATTGTGTCAACGCCATAGCGCTTACACAGAACAACTGGGTCAACAACATTGCCCTTGGATTTGCTCATCTTGCCGCCGTCCATAAGCAGCCAGCCGTGACCGAACACCTTTTTGGGGAGCGGAAGGTCGAGTGCCATAAGGATAGCCGGCCAGATAATAGAATGGAAACGGACGATTTCCTTTGCCATAAGATGAATATCGGCGGGCCAATATTTGTCAAAATCATTATACCTGCCGTTTTCGTATCCGAGTGCGGTAATATAGTTGGTGAGTGCGTCGACCCAAACGTAGACGACGTGACCCGGGTCGAAGTCGACGGGGACACCCCAGCTGAATGAGGTTCTTGAAACGCAGAGGTCGTCGAGACCGCTGTTGATAAAGCTTCTCATCTCATTAAGACGGGATTCGGGCTGCAGGAAATCGGGCTGGTCGTCGTACAGCTTTAGCAGACGGTCGCCGTATTTGGAGAGACGGAAGAAATAGGCTTCCTCGCGAGCTTCGTAGACCTCTCTGCCGCAGTCGGGGCATTTGCCGTCGACAAGCTGACTCTCGGTCCAAAAGGACTCGCAGGGCTTGCAGTACATACCCTTGTACTCACCCTTGTATATTTCGCCCTTGTCATAAAGGCGTCGGAAAATCTTTTGCACCGATTCGACGTGGTAATCGTCGGTCGTACGGATAAAACGGTCGTAACTTATGTTCATAAGCGACCACAGCTCTTTTATGTTGGCGACGATTTCGTCGACATACTGCTTCGGCTCCTTGCCGACTGCCTTTGCCTTGTCGTCGATTTTCTGACCGTGCTCATCCGTTCCGGTTAAAAACATTACATCATAGCCCTGCATTCGCTTAAACCGAGCGATAACGTCGGCGGCAACGGTAGTGTAACCGTGACCGATGTGGAGATTATCCGACGGATAATAAATCGGTGTTGTGATGTAGAACTTTTGCTTGTCCATTAATGAACCACCCTTTCGAATGCAGAATTATATTAAAATTATATCACACAGCGGCAGTAAGGTAAACCGAAAAAACACACTTTTTCGCAATGAGGCATCAGAAAATGCCGGTAACCATCCACCGAAATCATTTACTTTATAATCACATTCTGCATACGCTTTTATGTTCTAATCTTACCTCTTGCTCTTTGATTTTAACCGCTTGTCCGAATTGAATTTACATTTTTGCATTGGTGCGGTATGATGTGTCTGCACAAAGGAAGGGGGAATCGCCATAAAAATCCGAATCGAAATGACCGACGACGATGCACAGGAAGAGATCGTGATACGGTGCAAGGAAATTACGCCGAGGATTATCAGATTTCAACAGCTTTTGAGCGAGAAATTGAGCGACACGAGGCAGTTGTGCTTTTTCAAGGGCAGTACCGAGTATTATATCGACGCAGAACAGATTTTATTTTTTGAAACCGACGGTTCGTCAGTTACGGCTCACAGTACAAAAGAAGTATTTGAAACGCGTATGAAGCTGTATGAGCTGGAAACGGTGCTGGGAAACGGATTTATGCGGATAAGCAAGTCGGCAATAGTCAATTTGCGCAAAATATATTCGATTTCCCGAAATGTGACGGCGTCGAGCGCGATTGAATTTGCGGGAACGCACAAGCAGGTTTATGTTTCAAGGGCATATTACAAAATTCTGAAGGAACGATTGGAAGAAATGAGATTTATAAAATGAAAAACAAAAGAATTTTACAGGGTATGACACTTATCGCCATTGCGGCGGTGATTATTTTCAACGATATCGGTTTACTGCCGGAGGTTTTAGGCTTTGGTCAGATAATATTGGGATTGCTTGCGCTCGCCTTGCTTGTCGGAGGCATTATCGGCAAAAAGATTTGGAGTATTTTTCTCTCGCTCGGCATCGTGTGGTTTGTTTTCGGACCGCTCGCCGGACTCCCGCACGTTTCGATTTGGACGGTGCTTTTGTGTACCGCAATTCTCAGTATAGGATTTCGGCTTCTTATGCCCAAAAAGAAGCACGATTTTGACCGCAATAATAAACACATATTCAATTTCGATGCAAGCTCGTTGAACGAAAGTAAACAGAGCTTGGAGGAATCGGAAAGCAACGGCTTCTATACCATCGATAATTCCTTCGGTGCGGTAGCAAAGTATGTCACCTCTGCCGATTTTAAGGGCGCGAGCATTGACAACAGCTTCGGTAACGTCAGCTTTTACCTTGACAACGCTTCGGTCAGCGAAAGAGTCGTCAATATTAGTGTCGATAACAGCTTCGGCACCGTTGACCTGTATGTGCCGAAAACATGGAATGTCGAGGTGAAAAAAGACTGCTTTGCCGGCAATTGCGTGGGCAGTGAAAATATCGGTGCGGACGGTGCAGTGACGCTGAAACTTTTTGTCGATACAAGCTTCGGCAACATTGTTATCAATTACGTTTGAAGCGGGAATTCGGCATCATAACATAACCTAAAATATGAGAGAGGTCACAATGAAAACCGCAGAAGCCACCAATGAAAGCGAAAAAACACAAATTCTCATATATCACTGATTTTAAAATCGGTTGCCCTTGCTATGGGAATTGCAGCCACGGTGCTTTGCTCGATAAATGCGGCTGACGTAAGCTCAGCGGTGTCTATGCTCGGAATAGGCTTAGCCTGCATCGGTCTTTCCTCACTGACAGGTAAAAACAACAAAGCGTGAACTGAAAAGTAACGATTACAAATATTCGCAAAAATCTTCTCGGCTCGATGCACCCGATTCCATCGGCTGTCGATGCCGGTTTTTCTACTGAGGCAATTGCATACTAAAAATACTTGTCCTCTAACATTATCTGTTTCTTACAAGGCAAACTATGCCCCTTCTTTGATGACAATGTTTTTCCCTATATCTCTTAGAAGGAGCATATAAATTCGGATACCGGAGCTTTTTTATGTTTTTTTCCGTAAAATCATTTTTGAAAGCTTACCGTTTGAATTTTAAAATCCGAAATACAAATGTATCCCGTAACAACAAATACCCCCGACTCGGCAAGCGAATCGGGGGTATATTAATTCTTGCTATGCGAAACCGTGAAGGTTTACGTCAGACTCAAATCGAAAACCAGATTAGTTCTCGGCTCTCTTCTTGAGCTGCTCGTACTTCGCAACGGCGGTAGCATCTGCCTTCTCAAACAGTTCATTGGCTCTATCCGGGAAGGAACGGGTCAGCGAGCTGTAACGAACTTCGTTCATGATGAAGTCGCGATAGCTTTCGGTCGGCTCCTTGCTGTCGAGCTGGAACGGATTCTTGCCCTCGGCGGCGAGGCGCGGATCGTAGCGGAATGTGTGCCAATAACCTGCCTTGATAGCCTTGGTTATCTCGGTCTGAGCGTTTACAAGACCGCCCTTGATACCGTGGTTGATGCACGGAGCATAGGCGATGATGAGGGACGGACCGTGATAGCTCTCGGCCTCGCGGAAGGCCTGAACCGTCTTGGCGCAGGAGGTCATATCGGTACCCATGGCGACCTGAGCAACATAGACGTAGCCATAGCTCATGGCGATAGCGGCGAGATCCTTCTTCTTGACTTCCTTACCGGCAGCTGCGAACTGAGCAACGGCGCCGGTCGGGGTCGACTTGGAGGACTGTCCGCCTGTATTGGAGTAAACCTCGGTATCGAACACGAGGATATTGATATCCTTGCCGGAAGCAAGAGCATGGTCGAGACCGCCGAAACCGATATCATAGGCCCAACCGTCTCCGCCGAACGCCCAAACGGACTTCTTGGCGAGCATATCCTTGTTGGCGATGATTTCCTTGCCCTCTTCGCAACCGCAGGCGACAAGAGCGTCGACGAGCTTGGCGGCGGCGGCTGTGTTGGTAGCGCCGTCATCAACGGTAGCGAGGTAGCCTTCAATGGCTTCCTTAGCTTCGCCCTCGGCCTTTTCACCCAGAGCCTTTACCTTGTCAACAAGGCGGGCGCGCAGGGTATCCTGACCGATGAACATTCCCAAACCATACTCGGCGTTGTCCTCAAACAGCGAGTTGGCCCAAGCGGGTCCCTTGCCGTCCTTGTTAACAGTGTACGGAGTGGCAGGAGCGGAGCCGCCCCAAATGGACGAACAGCCGGTAGCATTGGCGATATACATTCTGTCGCCGAACAGCTGTGTAACAAGCTTGGCATACGGAGTTTCTCCGCATCCGCCGCAGGCGCCGGAGAACTCAAGCAACGGCTTCTTGAACTGTGTACCCTTGAAGGTGCTGTCGGGGAACTTGGCGTTGACAGCGGGATTCTCGGGCAGCTCGATGCCGTAGTTGAAAACATCCTGCTGATCGGCCTGTGTATCGGCGGCGACCATCTTGAGTGCCTTGACGCCCTTCTTGCCCGGGCAGACATTGGCGCAGCTTCCGCAGCCGGTGCAGTCCAGAACAGAGATGGACATAACGAACTTCATTCCCGGCATACCGGTCATATCTATTGCCTTGACACCTTCCGGAGCGGCAGCAAACTGCTCTTCGGTCATGGGAACCGGACGAATGACGGCGTGCGGGCATACGAACGAGCAGAGGTTGCACTGGATGCAGTTCTCGAAATTCCATTCCGGAACCATGGTGGCAACTCCGCGCTTCTCATAGGCGGAAGAGCCCTGCGGCATATGACCGTCCTCAAAACCGACAAAGGTCGATACGGGCAGGCTGTATCCGCGCTGATGGCTGACGGGAACGAGGATATCCTTAACGAAGTTGACCAGCTCGGGTCTGTTGCCCTCGATAACCTCGGCGGCGACTTCACCTGTGGCGTTCTTCCAGGATTCGGGAACATCAATCTTAACAAGAGCATCCTTGCCCTTATCAATGGCGTTGTAGTTCATCTGAACGATATCATCGCCCTTGGCTCCGTAGGACTTGAGAGCGGCGTCCTTCATATACTTGATGGCGTCATCCTCGGGAATAATCTTGGCGAGGTTGAAGAATGCGGACTGCAGAACTGTGTTGATTCTGCCGCGCAGACCAAGCTCACGGTCGATTGCAAAGGCGTTGATGGTGTAGACGTTGATGCCGTTCTCGGCAATATACTTCTTGTCCTTGGCGGGCAGATTCTTATCAAGCTCTTCGAAATCCCACTGGCAGTTGATAAGGAAGGTTCCGCCCGGCTTGATATCCTGAACCATGTCATAACGTCCGACATAAGCGGCGTTGTGGCAGGCTACGAAATCGGCCTTATTGATGAGATAGGTGGAGCGAATCGGGGACTTACCGAAGCGCAGATGCGAAACGGTGACACCGCCGGACTTCTTCGAGTCATAATCAAAGTAAGCCTGAGCATACATATCGGTATGGTCACCGATGATCTTGATGG
>DCGT01000026.1:28480-31719 GCA_002315315.1 Faecalibacterium sp. UBA1771 | reverse complement strand
TGATGGAGTTCTTGTTGGCGCCGACAGTACCGTCGGAGCCGAGTCCCCAGAACTTGCAGCTGGTGGTGCCGACAGGAGTCGTATCGGGGTTCTCATTGGTGTCAAGAGACAGGAAGGTGACATCGTCGTTGATACCGATGGTAAAACGAGCCTTGCCGTTGGCGTCGGCGGCATTGCGGTAAACGGCGATAATCTGAGCAGGGGTGGTATCCTTGGAGCCGAGGCCGTAACGACCGCTGACGATGTGAGCACCGTCGAACTTGGTTCCGCGGGTAGCACTGACAACATCAAGCCACAGCGGCTCGCCCAGAGCGCCCGGCTCCTTGGTGCGGTCGAGGACTGCGATGTTCTTTACTGTTTCGGGGATAGCGGCAATAAGACGCTCGGCGCTGAACGGACGATAGAGATGTACGTTGACAACACCGACCTTCTCACCGGCTGCCATAAGATAATCAACTGTTTCGTTGATGGTGTCGCAGACAGAGCCCATGGCTATGATAACTGTCTCGGCATCGGCGGCGCCATAGTAATTGAAGGGCTTGTAGTTGGTTCCGATGCGCTTATTGACCTCGTCCATATAATTCTCGACGATGCCCGGTACCGCCTCATAGAAACGGTTGCTGGCTTCACGAGCCTGGAAGAAGATATCGGGGTTCTGAGCAGAACCGCGCATTACCGGATGCTCGGGATTCAGGGCGTTCTCACGGAAAGCCTTAACGGCGTCCATATCAACCATTTCGGCGAGATCCTTATAATCCCAAACCTCTATCTTCTGGATTTCGTGAGAGGTGCGGAAACCGTCGAAGAAGTTCAGGAACGGTACGCGACCCTTGATAGCGGAAAGGTGAGAAACGGCGGTGAGGTCCATAACCTCCTGAACATTGCTGCTGGCGAGCATTGCAAAGCCGGTCTGACGGCAAGCCATAACGTCGGAGTGGTCTCCGAAGATGGACAGAGCGTGAGACGCCAGAGCACGAGCCGATACGTCGATGACACAGGGCAGCAGCTCGCCGGCGATTTTGTACATATTCGGGATCATCAGAAGCAGACCCTGAGACGCGGTAAACGTCGTGGTGAGAGCTCCCGATGCGAGCGAGCCGTGAACGGCACCTGCGGCGCCGGCTTCAGACTGCATTTCGACGAGCTTTACGGTATCGCCGAAAATGTTTTTCTGACCGACTGCCGACCACTCGTCGACGTGCTCGGCCATAACCGAGGACGGGGTAATGGCTGAGATGGCAGCGACATCGGTAAACGCATAGCTGACGTGCGAAGCCGCTTCGTTGCCGTCCATCGTTTTCATTTTCCTAGACATGACAAACCTCCATAAATATTTAGTTTTTTAATGAAAAACCTGTTAAAAAACACATTGTGCCAATAATAGATATTATCACTTTTTTGTTCATAAGTAAAGAACAAAACACCATTACCGCTTTATTTTCATAAAAATCGTTAAGAAATTAACCCTGCACGGCATTTCGGGTCATGACGACAATTACGATAACAAAAATATCATTCGGCGAACAGAGCATAAAACAGCTAAAAGCTTTATTTGATTCCGAAATACTCCTTCAAATCGTCGGGAGCGTCGACAACGGCAAGCGCCCCGCTCGACATAATAACCTCGCGTGAACGAAATCCCCAGCTTACGCCGACAAAATCAAGTCCGGCATTGTGCGCGGTCTGACCGTCGACCTCTGAATCGCCGATATACAGCACATTGTCGGGAGCAACGCCGAGCAGTTCAACGGCGCGCAAAACGCTGTCGGGCGCGGGCTTTCGCCTTACCGTAGGAGATTCTCCGACAGAGAAGTCAATAAGCTCCCCGAAAAATCTTTTGCACAGCTCGGCAACTCCTTCGTCGAATTTATTGGACACCACACAGCTCTTGATTCCCGCCGCGCGAAGCCCTGCAAGCAGGTCCGTAACGCCGTCGTAAGGTGCGGTAAGGTCGGCTATATGTTCTGCGTAATATTCCTTAAAGCGGGCAAGACAGCGTGCGGTCACTGCTTCATCGGTGCCGTCGGCAACCGAACGCTCTATCAGATTGGCTATGCCGTTGCCGACAAACCCGCGAACCTCCGTAATCGTCCTCAGCGGCATATTTTCCGCCTGCAACGCTGTATTTACTGCCGCCGTCAAATCTCCCAGAGTATCCAAAAGCGTCCCGTCTAAGTCAAAAACAGCCGCCGTGTATCTTTTCATAAAATTCTCCTTAAAAGTATTTATTGTTTATTATAACATATAGGTGTACCTTGACAATGTACCGCATATGGTGTTATTATTAAGACATAATATCATTTATTTTGAGAAAGGGATATAACTATGGAACTTAAAGGCTCTAAAACCGAAGCTAATCTGTGGACTGCCTTTGCCGGCGAATCACAGGCTCGCAACAAATACACTTATTTTGCATCTCAGGCCAAAAAAGACGGCTATGTTCAGATTTCCAACATCTTCACCGAGACCGCCGCGAACGAAAAGGAGCACGCCGAGCTGTGGTTCAAGCTGCTGGGCGGAATCGGCTCTACCTCCGAGAACCTCAAGGCTGCCGCCGAGGGCGAGAACTTTGAGTGGACAGACATGTACGCCGGATTCGCGGTAACCGCTCGCGAGGAGGGTTTTACTCGCATCGCCGAAATGTTCGAGGGCGTTGCCAAGATAGAGAAGGAGCACGAGGAAAGATACCTTGCCCTACTTGAAAACGTCGAGAATCAAAAGGTCTTTGAGAAGGAAGGCATCGTTGTCTGGAAGTGCGGCAACTGCGGCCATATTCACATCGGCACCTCCGCCCCCGAGGTCTGCCCCGTCTGCTCTCATCCGCAGAGCTATTTCGAGCTTCAGAGCAAAAACTATTAACTGTTATTACTCTTATCGACTTTTCGTCACTCCCGAGTCTGCGGACATCGGGAGTGCTTTTTTGTGCGTCGGGACATTCCTAAGCTCAAAAACAGACAATGAGAAATCAAGAGAAAACAAGAGAAAAACGCAGATATCGAGAGCATTAATATAAAAGTTAAACTTTTATTTTAAAAACCGTTGACACGGAATAAATGAGCGTTTATAATACCATTTGCACCCCTATGAGTGCCGAAAACGATATTGTAAGAATACGATATATAATTAATTACGGAGGAAACACAATGTCCACTACTTTGGCAAAGCCCGCGACCGTTGAGCGCAAGTGGTATATCATTGATGCCGCCGGCAAGCCGCTCGGCCGCACCGCCGCCACCGCC
>DCGT01000026.1:0-28384 GCA_002315315.1 Faecalibacterium sp. UBA1771 | reverse complement strand
AGGCCGTTCTGACCGGCAACAAGCTGACCCAGAAGTTCTATCGCAAGCATTCCGGTTACATCGGCGGTCTCAAGGAGACCAGCTATGCGACCCTTATGAGAACCAAGCCCGAGTTTGCAATGCAGCTCGCCGTCAAGGGAATGGTTCCCGATACCGTCATCGGCAGAAAGGCCATGACCAGACTGCGCGTTTATCGCGACGCCAATCATAACAACGCTGCTCAGAATCCGCAGCCGTATGAGCTTTAAGAAAGGAGCCGACTGAACTATGTACGAGACCAGACCCTTTTTCTATGGAACAGGCAGAAGAAAGTCCTCTGTCGCCCGTGTACGTCTTTACAACGGTACCGGCTCAATAACCATCAACAACCGTGACATCGACGATTACTTCGGTCTTGAGACCCTCAAGCTTGTTGTCCGTCAGCCCCTCGATCTGACCGAGACCCTCGCCAAATTTGACGTTGTTATCCGTGTTCAGGGCGGCGGTGTTTCCGGACAGGCAGGCGCCATCCGTCACGGCGTAGCCCGCGCTCTTCTTCAGTACGACGAGAACCTTCGTCCCGCGCTCAAGAAGGCAGGATTCCTCACCAGAGACCCGAGAATGAAGGAACGTAAGAAGTACGGCCTCAAAGCCGCTCGTCGCGCACCTCAGTTCTCCAAGAGATAATTTCTCTTTCAAAATGCTCAAAAGCCCCGAAAACGATGTGTTTTCGGGGCTTTTTCTTTTTGGAACTTCTGTTTCTGTTTGAGGAGATTTGATGCTCTTTATCCTCTTTTTAATGGGTTAACCATAGGGTAAAACTCGTTTTTGGGGCCCACAATGGGCTAAAAAATAGGGGGAATTTTGCCTTCTTTTCTCACTTTGGGAAACTCGTACAGAGATTGATTTTTAACTCATAGAGCTTTTGTTTCGGTTTGAATCTCTTTGACGAAGTTTATTCCCATTTATGCAAAGGATATTATATTCGTTGATTCTCATTTGTATCTGTCTCCCCGTATATCAGATCGAGTTGTTCTGCCCATCCATAGTCGTTATACACAAGAATGATAGCTATCGCAGGGTGATCTCTGATTAAAAATGTTGCTGCTTGTAATATGCGTTTAAGAAACAACTTACAGGGAACAGAAGATGTGGAACTGTAGTCTAACAGGATAAATATTTCTTTACAATTAACGAGGCTACTCACAAGAGCAGTTGTTTCATCCGCTGAAGCCATAGACAACTGTTTCAATCCGGAAATCTTTCGTCTGCAGACGGGCAAATCAAGCAGATTGTATTCCTCTCCAATTTCTGAACATTTCGGCACTTCAGAAATGCTGATTAGCTGCGGCGGATACACAGGCAATGGTTGACCTTCAAGGAAAATACTGAGCAGCTCATAGGTCGATTTCATGACCTGCCACCTCAAAAGTCGAATGAGATTCCGGTGTCGTTTGCAATTGCCCTATTGGCATAATCCAGCATTATTTCATATACCGGCTTTATAGTTGAGCTTACATCGTTTGAAAGTCGGCTTTCTAACCATGCGCGAAATTGAATACATTTTTCCGGAATGAAGAAATCACAATCACCCCAATCGAACATAGCATCAAGCTTCTCCCACATTTCAGTAAGAAACCCATCTGCCTCAAGGGCGTCTGCAACGGTTTTATCAAAATAGTATTCCTCGCTGTTTGAAGTCCTTATTATAGAAGAGTATCCAACTGGTTTACAGTAATGAATCGATTCTTTATTTCGATGTCCATATCCCGAGTTACCGTAACGTCGGGGAATGTGACGCCAAGATACTCCTGATATACAGGAATATCCTGTACCAATTTTTGAAACCTTCTGTTTTTACTTTCAAGCGGGTTTTATCATTTTTTCAGTTTGCATATTTATTTTGAATTCGATGATGGCTGCCGTTTTCCGTCTGCTTGATTCGAGAACATCGGCATTGCTATTTGTCTTTTGGCTTGTTTTGGTTTTGGAGTAAAGAAAAACCCCGTAACACTGAGTTTCTGAGATTAAATGCTGACGGAAGTTGATGTTGATATGTTTGAGGAAAATCTAATCAACGCACTTGTCATGGAAGCATCTCTGCGGAAAAGAATTTAAATTTGAAGCAGGAAATATTTTGATATAACGTATATAATACAACTTAATTTTTCCGACACCGTCGCAGTACCGCCGAATACTTACATATATTTTTCAAATAAGACTTTCAATCAGCTCCACGATTTTGAAGCGTATTCTGCGGTGCTCTGTGCCGGTCAACAGCTCCTTTTCGCTGCCGGTGTATTCGCTTATGGGGTCAGTCGCCGTGGACAGACACAGCGCGGGATAGAGCACACACCACCAGTTTTTGCCTTCGGCATTTCCAAGCGTGATCCTGAGTGAGGTATAGCTCCCCGCCGGCATTACTATATTGCCGTATGTTCTTTCGTCAAAGCTCATTTCGCATACCTCGGCGCGTGAACGATAGTCCACGCCCTGCTTTTTCAGCTCCTCATCTGCTACACGCTCTATCTCGTCAAGACTCGACCTTGCCTCCGTGACCGCCTCGTCAATGCTCCCGCATTCGGACAGCATCGGCAGTACCGCATCGCGTACCGCCAGCTTAATCTGTTGGTCGCGCTCGGAATCGGAATTGGCAACAATATGCAGACGCAGTGTTTTATCCTTTATAGCCTCGCAATCCTTAATGCACGGTTCAAGCCACAGTGCCGCCGTACAGACCGCAAAAGACACAAGCAGTGATATTTCCCATTTTTTCATATACAAATGACCACCCTTCTTTACAAAGAGTGGTCATTTTTTTTAAACTTATTCAGCCGTTTACAAAAGAAACGCATCGGTCGCACGGTCTGACAATGAAAAATCGCTTGACAAGCTTGGACAGCTTACCCGATGCTTCGGACGCGGAACGGTAATCCGGAAATACTCCGAACATCGAGCTTCCGCTACCTGTCATCATAGCGCCGAAAGCCCCGCTCGTCAGCATGGCAAGACGGATTTTTTCCAAATCCTCTGTCTTTGCGACGGCATAAAGCGAATTATCCATAACCTCGGCGAGCGTCTTAATATCCTGCTTTGATGCCGCGCCGACCGCCTCGTCAACATCGGGCTTCGGCGGGTTTTCGAGCGAATCAAAACGGGTAAAAATATCCTTGGTGGAATTTCCGTATTTGGGAATCGCAATCAAAAATACCCCGTCTCTCAGCTTCGGCATCGTCTCAAGAATTTCACCGGTACCTTTGACACGCTTTGTTCCGCCCTCAATCATAAACGGCACATCGGAGCCGAGAGTAAATCCTATTTCACACAGCTTATCGGTATTCAAATCAAGCTCCCACATACGGTTAAGCGCAATCAGTGCGGCGGCGGCGTCGGCAGACCCTCCGCCCATTCCCGACTGTGACGGTATGCTTTTTTCGATATAAATTCTCAGTGACGGCTCGATGCCGTACCGCTCGGCAAGCGCATTTGCTGCTTTTACTACGAGATTTTTCCCGTCAGTGGGAATGTATTTGAAATTTGATGACAGCGAGATTCCCTTTCTGTCGCACTGCTCAAAGCTTATGGCGTCACGCAGTGTAATCGACTGCATTATCATATCAAGCAGATGATAACCGTCATCACGCCTGCCCGTCACGCTCAGCGACAAATTCAGCTTGGCACACGCCGTCACCTTTGTTCTGTACAGCATTATATCTTCCATACCCTGCTTCGCTTTACGTCAATGGCGCGCATAGGACACACCTCATGACAGCAGAAGCAGCGGATACATTTCTTATATTCGATAACCGCCTTTTTATCGGCAATTTTAATCGTCTGCTGCGGGCATATCTCGGCACAGCGCCCGCAGCCCACGCATTTGCTCACATCAATTTTCGGATGTGCAGCCGCTTTTTCAAGAAATTTCCTTGTAGGCTTGCGCAGGAATTTCGGTACAGAATTGACAAAATCCGTATCGCGGCTCTTGGGCATAAGCAGATCGGTTATCGGATCATTCATCAGCTCAGTGTCGCCGCAAACCTCTATATCGGCGATATTTTCGGGAGCAAGACCACGCTTGACCGAGGCTTTGACAGTCAGTGCACTACCGACCTCAAAGCCAATCAGGTGGCACATTACACGGTCGAGCAAAAACGGACTGCGGGAAACTCCGATAAATCCGAATGTTCTCGGTCTGCCACCCGAAGGACCGTCACCCTCCATACCGACAACGGCGTCGACGACATTGACCGCAGGTGCGACAAACTCGGCGAGGCGGCAGATAAAGTCGCAGAAATCATCCTTGTCGGGGATAAGGCAATGTACCTCCGGCTTCATAAGACCCGGGATAAATCCGAAATTGTTTTTGACCGCACCGGTCATACCGCTCATTTCGTGAGTTTTCAGCTTGGCAAGATTGAATATGATATCGGCGTTGTAATAAGGCTCGATAAGATCAAACTGCTTACGCGTGTCACCGTCGGAGAATTCGCTCGGTCGACTTGTGTAATCACGGTTGACGGTAACTCCGTCTCTGCCGTCAAACTGCTCTATTCCGCAGGTCTCATAGACCGACGCCATACGCAGCTTGTTATATGTTCCTCCCGGGCTGTCGGCGATGACTATTTCTGCATCGGTGCGGCGGCGAATGGATTTGATTACGGCAGCAATGACGGCGGGATTAGTTGTCACCGCTTCATCAGGTCGAGCCTTCATAAGCAGATTCGGCTTTAACAAAATATGCCGTTTGTCTGACAAAAGCTCATCTATTCCGCAGTCATCAAAAAGCTTCTCGATTGCCTCGTCGACATCGGTCTGATTGTATGTTTTAAGTGATTTTAAAAAGACCTTATCACTCACGATTTTAACTCCTTGACAAATTTTTCGATTCTTCTGAGCGCCTCGGACAATTGACCGACCGACTGTGCATAAGAGGCTCGGATATGTCCCTCACCGCAGTCTCCGAACGCCGTGCCTGGTACGACCGCGACGCGCTGTGCATAGAGCAGCTTTTCACAGAATTCATCGGCAGTCAAGCCGGTGCTCTCAATGGAAGGGAACACATAGAACGCCCCGTTGGGGTCGGCGCAGGTCAACCCCATACGGTTAAATCCGTCAACCATCAAACGGCGGCGCATAGCGTATTCCTCCACCATCTTTTCAACCTCTCCGTCACAGCTCTCCATCGCGGCGATTGCGGCATACTGCGAGGTCGTGGGGGCGCACATTATTGCAAACTGATGTATTTTAAGCATCTGACGGACTATTTCATCCGGTCCGCAGCAATATCCGAGCCGCCAGCCCGTCATGGCAAATGCTTTGGAAAATCCGTTTACGATGACGGTGCGCGCGTACATATCGTCGCTGATGCTTGCAGGCGATACATGACGCTCACCTCCGTAGGTAAGCTCGGCATAAATCTCGTCGCTCAGCACAAGAATGTTTGTATCGCGCAGTACCTCGGCAAGCTCCTCAAGATGCTCCCGTCGCATAACCGCGCCGGTGGGGTTGTTGGGGAACGGCAGAACAAGCAGCTTAGTGCGGTCGGTTATGGCGGCACGAAGCTCATCGCCTGTTATGCGGAAGCCGTTCTCCGCCTTGGTTACAACCGGCACCGTCACGCCGCCGCAAAGACGCACAATAGGGTCGTAAGCGACATAACACGGCATGGGAATAATAACCTCATCACCGGAGTTTATGACTGCACGCACACAAAGGTCAATAGCCTCACTGCCCCCAACGGTGATTACGACGCTGTCCGGCTCGTAATTCATATCGAAGCGGCGCTTCAGATATCCGCAAACCGATTTGCGCAGCGGCTCAAGACCGCTGTTGCCGGTGTACCATGTACGACCCCTTTCAAGCGAAACGATGCCCGCCTCGCGGATTGCCCACGGCGTCACAAAATCCGGCTCGCCGACTCCGAGCGAGATACACCCGTCAAGCGTGCGGGCAATATCAAAAAACTTTCTGATACCTGACGGCTTTATGCCGACAACTGTATCGTTGAGAACGCGGCTGTAATCAATCAAAGCGAAAAGCCCCTTTCATCGGTCCGCTCATCACCCATAATTACCCCGTTATCCTTGTAGGTGCGAAGCACAAAATGAGTGGCGGTAGACAGCACCGAATCCATCGGCGCAAGACGCTTCGCGACAAACATTGCGACGTCACGGAAGCTGTCGGCAAGGATTTCAAGCATAATGTCATATCCTCCCGACATAAGGTAGACGCGCTGTACCTCGGGGAAACGAGCCACCGCCGCCGCAAATTCGTCAAAGCCGAAATCGCGCTTGGGCGAAATTTTAACCTCAATAATGCTTGTAACCTTTTCACTGCCCGCCTTTTCCCAGTCGATAACCGCCCGGTAGCCGAGCAAAATCTTCTTTGCGGTCAGCTCATCTATCTGTTCGGCAATCTTTTCCGGTGTGCGGTCGCACAGCACTGCCATTTCCTCCACCGAAAGACGCGCGTTTTCCTTTAAAAGCTTGAGTAATTTATCCATATAAACCTCCGAATAATTACATAAGTTACCGTAAAATAATACATATTATTATAAAGAAATAAACCGACTTGTCAAACTAAATATTTATCGGTTTAAATCACAAAAACCATAATTATCATTTTACTCAAGCGTTCAGTCAATTCCGAAATGCAAAATCAGGTCTGCCGACTTGCGCAGAGCATCTTTATGAGTAATCATCTGTATAAAACCGGACAAAATCAAAAGCCCCCTTTTAAGGAGGCTTTTGACACAAGCTGTTTGATTAGTCCTCTTTGGTCTGGTTGAGAAGCCACGACATAATGCCGTACTCGTCCTTGTAGGTCGGTACCCAGCTCCAATGGTTCTGTCTGAAAAGTGTCGGATAAGGCAGGTCGGGGGTAATGGAAATGTCGTATTTTGCCAAATCCTCCGGCGAATAGAGCGTAAGGTGAGCATTGTTGTTGCCGTTATCGCGCATATTCATAACGGCGTCGACGAGGTATTTGTGGCGATAAAGAGTGTGGTCGATGTAGGCGGATGCAACCCAAATCGGACGGCGAATGGATTTGAGAATATCAAATGTTTCGGGGGTCATAGACGGGCAAACAGGCACGGCGGCGGCGAAAAGGTCGGAGCCTACCGACATTGCGCGGACTGTTCCGGCGCCGCCCATCGACATACCGGTAACATATACGCGCTTGGGGTCAACCTTGCCCTCTTTAATCATTCTTCTGATAATATCGCAGACCTTGCCGAGATAATATCTCGACCAGCCGTAACGCCAATCCTTGCTAAAATTGCTCTGAGCAAACGGAGCGTTCATATTCGCCTTAGACAGGTCACGGCGCTCCTCAACACACATGGGAGCCATAACAAAAACATCGGGGTAATCCTCTGCGAAGTTGACGGGACCGTAGTCTGCCATAAGCTGTTTTTCGTTGTCACGTTCGCCCTCGTAACCTCCGTTTCCACCGCCGTGCAGGAACAGAATCATCGGGCGCGGCTCGGTTGCGTCGGGGCTGTACAGGCGGTACATTACGCGACCTTCTTCTATTTTAGCAAACTTATCGTCTGCGGTGCGGGTCTTTACGGTAAACTCGGCTTGCTCGAATTTTCTGTCGCCCGCTACGAGGGTCCAAGGAGCCTTGTTGGTCGAAGGCTCAACAGTGACAATCAGCTTGCCGTCCTTCAGCTCGACACTCTCGACGTCGCCGGGTGCGTGTCCTCTGCTCTCCTTTACAAAACGTATATGGTCCGTCTCGACTGCGGGACCCTCAAGATGTATATCGGCGGGAACCTCTCCCTCCCACGGAAGCTCAAAGGAGGAAATCTCCTGTCCGGTAAGTCCGACAAAGGCATTGGCAATGTATTCCATAGTAATTCTCCTTTTGTTGTTTGATTTATACAGTTTATCATAGCACAATGTTTATTAATTATCAACAATAACGAATAATTTAAAATACACAAAAATATATGAATTTTGACTTGCCGACAAAAAAAGAGCAGGACAAGGTCAAACCCTGCCCCGCTCTGTGATAAGCGATGCTTATTCGGTAACAACCGGCTGTTCCGTATCGGCAACAGGCTCGCGCTCGACATACATTGTCTTGCGCCATTTTCCGAAGCGGAACGCGATATAGGTAAGTACGGCTCCGAGCACCCACGAAATAACGCCTGACAGATAGGTCGACTGCGGCTTACCGTTAGGCCATTCGGCGCACTTGGTCATGGCGGCGAATACATAGGCGAGCGGCACGCGAATGGCGACCGAGCTGATAAGCGAAATCCACATCGGGGTCATAGTGTTGCCGCAGCCTCTCATAACACCGGAAATGCACATCATAAAGCCCATTATTACATATCCGACGGCGAGTATCGACATCATACGATAGGCAAGGTCAACCAGCTCATCGGTTGTCGTGAATATTCTCATAAGACCCTTGCCGAACAGCAGAAGCATAATGGTGATAACGGTCGAGAAAGCAAGGGCCATAAGTGTTCCCTGCTTGGTTCCCTCCTTGACACGGTCAAGGCGTCTCGCTCCGATATTCTGACCTGTATATGTGGTAAGCGTCATACCGAAGGTCATATTGGGCATCATTGCAAATCCGTCGACACGCATAACTATAACATTGCAGGCAATAACCATTTCACCGAAGCTGTTGGTCAGTGACTGAACGAGCATAATCGCAACAGCCATTATAGCCTGGGTAACGCCGGACGGCAGACCGAGACGGATAATTCTGCCGATGTACTCCTTACGGGGCTTGAGTGTGTCGGCGTTCATATCAAATGTGGCGCTCATCTTGCGCAGCTTGAGCAGACAAAGGAAGCCGGAAATTGCCTGTGCAATAATGGTGGCAAGAGCAACGCCTGCGACACCGAGCTTAAAGCCGGCAACAAACCACAGGTCGAGAACAACGTTCAGACCGGCAGCGATAAGCAGGAAAACAAGAGCGGACAGCGAGTCGCCCATTCCGCGCAGAATACCCGCAAGAATATTGTAATAGAAAAATCCTACTGTACCGAGAGTGAGTATTTTGAGATAGGTCGCAGCCCAACCGATGATGGATTCGGGGGTATCGAGCAGACGAAGAATCGGATTGATAATCGGCAGACCGAATACCATGGCGATAACAACGGCGATGGCGGTCAGCGTCATACAGTTGCCGATAGTCTTGGACAGACCCTCGCGGTTTTTAGCGCCGAAGTTCTGCGAAACCATAATTCCCGCACCGGTTGCTATACCGATAAACAGCGCAAGCATCATATTGATGATAGGCGATGCGCTGCCGACGGCAGCAAGAGCGTTGTCACCTACGTATTTGCCGACGATAATCGAGTCGGCGGTGTTGTAAAGCTGCTGTGCGAAGTTGCCGATAAGCATAGGCACGGCAAACTCTATCATTCTCTGCCAAGGCTTGCCCTGAGTCATATCCTTGGGTGAGAACATCTTCTGTAATCCTGTCATAAGTCCTCCAATTTTATATACATTTAAATTATCAACGAAAACGGCGGTAAATTGATACCGCACAAAAATCTAATTATATATTTAAACACACATTATGTCAACAGTCAATAATAAGGGTTTTGTTAAATAATTATTTAGCGGCATATTAATAGCGAAAATACTCGATAACGCCTAACTTGAGAAGTTTACAAAAATAGTAATATTTTTAAAAATATCGTTTTCCTTTAAATATTTAAGAAATATGTTGTGAAATGTATACATATTTTATTTGGTATGTTATACTGTTTTTATTGATTAATTAACCGTTTTGAAAGGATAGTAAAAATGTTAAGACTCACAAAGACAGAGAACGGCGCAGTCCGAGGCTTCCCCGGCACCGACGCACGCATCACCGTTTTTAAAGGCATTCCCTATGCCGCTCCGTCCGGCGGCGAGAACCGCTGGAAAGCTCCTCAGCCCGCCGCAAATTGGGACGGTGTAAAAGACTGCTATGAATTCGGTCAGATTACAATGCAGCAGACACCCGGTAAGAATCCCGACGCCTTCTATTCTAAGGAATGGCACGTCGACTCCGAGGTTCCGATGGGTGAAGAAAACGACCTGTGCCTTAATATTTGGACTCCCGCCAAGGCTGCCGATGAGAAGCTTCCCGTTATGGTTTGGATTTTCGGCGGCGGTTTGCGCGAGGGCTATGCACACGAAATGGAGTTCGACGGCGAGCGCATCGCTTCCCGCGGCGTTATCCTCGTTTCCGTTTCCTACCGTCTGAATGTTTTCGGCTTCCTCGCTCATCCCGAGCTGACCGCCGAGGACCCCGAGCACCCCACCAACTTCGGTCTGCTCGACCAGCAGGCGGGCATTAAGTGGGTCAAGCGCAACATCGCCAATTTCGGCGGCGACCCCGACAATATCACTATTTTCGGTCAATCTGCCGGCGGCTGGAGCATTCTTGCTCAGATGTGCTCTCCGCAAAACGACGGTCTGTTCCAACGTGGAATTATCGAGTCCATCGGCGGTATGCGTCCGCTTATGCCGACAGCGCGTTCCATGCCGTCCCGTGACCTGCACGACGCCGAGCAGGAGGGTGTGGATTTCCTCAAGGAGCTGGGTGTTTCGACAATTGCCGAGGCTCGCAAGCTCGATGCGGTATTTATCAGAGATAAATTCCTCGAAAAGCCCTATTTCTGGGGTGGAGTCGAGGACGGCAAATTCCTCACCGAGTCGTTCGACGAAACTCTGCTTAAAGGCACTTTGAAGAACCGTCCGTTTATGATAGGCAACACCACCGATGAGTTCCCAATTCTGCCCGAGGGTGAGACCGATGACGAGGTCAAGGCGTGGGTCAACGACAGATTCGGCGAATATGCCGACCAATATCTCGCTCTGTGTGCCAAAAAGGGCGGTACTCTCAAGCAGGCCGCTACCGCCTATCAGATGGAAATCGGCAACATTCTTATGTGCGATGTTCTTGCCAAGCAGGGCGGATATGACTACTGGTACTATCGCTTCGGACCCTCTATGCCGGGTGACAACGCCGGTGCGTTCCATTCCTCCGACCTGTGGTTCGAGTTTGAAACTCTCGCAAAGTGCTGGCGTCCCTTCGACGGTCACCATTTCGACCTCTCACGCAAAATGTGTAACTATTGGACAAATTTTGCCAAGTACGGCGACCCGAACGGCAATGACGCCGACGGTACACCGATGCCCGAGTGGGAGAAATATTCCGCCGACAATCGCCGCTGTATGCAGTTCTACGATGATATCTCGATGGGCGACGTTATCCGTGACGAGTCCGAGCAGCTTATCATCGACATCAACCTCAAAATGAGAAATGCGTAATACGGTTATACCGTCTCTATAGTCCTTTCTCCGTAGCTCCGCCGCCCTTATAGAACAGGGCGGCGGAGCAGTCTTATACGGATTTTTCCGTTTTCAATTTCGGAAGACAATCAAAAGCCCCACCGTTTACACTTTGATAAACGGCAGAGGCTTGTATAAATCTGTTTATTCGGTTTTGTCCGTCTCGGAGGCATTGCGCTCTGCCACAGCTTTGTTCGCTTCGTCGGAATAATGATATTCCAGACCTATATCGTAGCGAACCTCCTGCGGCGGAACCTCGAGCTGCTCAGGGTGCTTGCAAAAATTCTTGAGCATATTAAATCCCATTCCGAACTGCGCTCCGGCGGAAATTCTTTCGTCGATGACACATCCGATGGGAAGAATCTCCTTCGGCACAATGGTACCATCCGACTTGAAATGCGCCTTTTTCTCGCTGTGTCCCATTCCTATAAGTGCGCCGACATTACCGAAATTGTAGATATGGTGGAATATCGGGCCCATACGAATTGACGCCATATCGCTGATTACAAGACTCGCATGGAACGGAGAAGCGTCGATAATCGCCTTGGGAAGAATGCCGAGAGAATCCGTCAGACGAATAATACCGGTGAGCAGCGCGGCAAGTCCCGGAACGGAAAATAACACATTGATGATTTTGTCGGTGTTGTTATTCTCGGTAACCTTACGGTTCTCCTCTATTACACGGTTGATGCGCTCGGAAATGATATCCACTGTGTCGGTCGGGTCGAAATGCACCTTGACCATAGTGTCGAGGAACTCGGTCTGCGTGCGCTTTTTCATAACGACAAAAGCGACGGTCAGCTCGTTGCGCGCATAAAGCTTGCGCGAAATGACAAATCGGTTAAAGGACGGAAGCTGAGAAATAACGCGGACATACGCGGCAATTATTATCGCAAGTCGGGAAATTTTCACACCGTCCTCATCGCGGCGTTTCCTTATATATGCACTCATTGCCTCCTCGTCCAGCTCTTGAGAGGTCATAACCTGAGCATCACAGCGCATACCCATAAAATACGGGGTCGCACGGGTAATCGGGTCAACGTGTTTGCCGACGGCGATACCGTCGGGTCTTCTGTTAAACATTATTTTTCCTCCTCGAATACTCTGATTCGGTTGAGTATATTAAATCACAATTTCCTGTAATTTGCAATATATTAATTAAAATTTTTTAACTATATTCAGCTTGGATATTATGAAATATCAAAAAACAAGGGAATGTCGCCTTGTTTTTTGTTGAATCAAACAGGATACAATACCGTTTTCACGGATAATTCTCCGTTTTGCGGTCGGCACAGAACGACGTAATTCGGTTGACATAAAGTAATAATAATTGTAAAATCTGCATAATGGAGGTGTTAAGATGGTTCAAAAGAACAAAAAACCGGCATTTCCGCACCGAAAAAGAGCTACTCTCAGCAGTCGACAGCGCAGATTGATCTTTTACTGCTCCTGCGGGCTGGTTGCGGTACTGTTGACGGTGCTTGTCATCTCACTCATAATCTCGTCCTGCAGTCACAAAAAGCAGGAAATAATACAGATAGGTCCCGCGCTTCCCGCCGATACCGACCGTGTTGCGGTCATCGTGAAGGCATACGATTACACCTCTCCGGTACCGGAAAGCTCCGCTGTCGGAGAAAGTTATTTTTCCGAATGTCTGTTTATCGGAGATTCGAGAATGTCGGGATTCGGCATTTACGGTATGCTGAATGAAGCCGATTTTCTCGTAAACGACAACATTAATGTCGGAAATACGAATTCCTGCACCTTTACTCTAAACGGTGAAACGGTCACACTTGCCGAGGCGCTCACCGCAAAGCAATACAAAAGTATATACCTTATGTTCGGTCTCAACGAGCTGGGATGGGAATATCCCGATATTTTCCGTAGCAGCTACGATGAGCTTATGTCGCAGATAAGCTCTCTGCAGCCCTCAGCTTGTGTATATGTTCACAAAATTATACCCGTTTCTCATGGAATAAGTGAGAGTTCCGACTACTTCACAAATGACCGCGTAATGGTGTATAATGGTATTGTTGCCGAGCTTGTCGCTTCTCATAAATTTTATATGCTTGATTTGTCGGGCATTTTAACCGAAAACGGGGCATTGAGTGACAGCTATAACGCCGGCAACGGAATAGGACTGAACAAAAGCGGTTATGAGCAATGGCTGTCCTATCTGAAAACACATACGGTAGATAAGGAGCTTTATCTGTGAAAAAGTTTACAGCATTATTCTTGATTGCGATTATGTCGCTCACTCTGTTTGCCTGCGGCAAAAAAGAAGTCACCGTCGATACCGACGCTCTTCTCGCCGAGCTTTCGGGCAACGCAATGTTTTTTGATGCCAATCTGGCGCAGATTTCCGAAAAAGCGCTTAAAAATGAGGTCGGAATCGACCCCGAGAACTATGTCAGCGCAACTTATTTTGTAGGCAGCGGCTTTACCGGCGAGGAATACGGCGTATTCGAGTGTACCGACGAAAAGACTGCGGAGATTGTCGAGGAATGTCTTGAAGCCCGCGTGGACCGTCAGCGTGAATCGCTCGAAAGCTATGCACCGGAGGCTGTTTTCCGCCTTGACAACGCCGTTATCGAACAGAGCGGTAAGTATGTCGCCATCATAGTAGCAGAGGATTTCAACGCCGCCGGCAAGCTGTTGAACAGCTACCTCGGATAATCGGACGGCAATCACATCAACGCATATTTCGGAAATAAATAAGCTTACGCCGATATGCAGTAACAGGAATGTAAAGTAAAGACAGGCTGATTTATTATCAGTCTGTCTTTTTATTGTTTAAAAAACAGACTCGGTGAAAATCGCCGAGTTTGCCGAAGCAAAAAGCCGTAAGAAAATTGAAATCAGAAGCTTCTGCCGCCTCCGCCGTAGCTTCCTCCGCCCGAGGAGTGGGAGGAGCCGCCCGAGGAGTGGAAGGAGCCGCCCGACGACGAGGAGGAAGAAGAACTGCTTTCGTTTTTGGGTTTTGCCGTTCTGGTAACATGGACATCGACAAGACGCTCGCTGAGAGCGACGCGGCGGAACGAATCCCTCACCGAGTAACGGTCGGCATTCTGCGCCTTGCGTATGCTTTTCATACCGGAAAGTCTTGTAACAAGAACGATAACTCCGGAAACTATACCGGCAATGAGCGACAGAATAAACATATTGCCGATGTCAAGACCGGACAGCTTATCGCCGACTGACATAGTATCAAAGTTCTTTTTGAAATTGTGATTTTCATACAGCTCGTAAACATTGCCGAGATAATCGATGACACCCTCGCCGTACTCTCCGTTTTCGTTGCCGTTCTGCGCACCCGCAACCATATACGGTTCGAGCTTGTCATCTATACCGTTAAGCACGTCATCGGTGTAAATTCCTATACACTCGCCGCTCGTTGCGGTAAACCAACCACGATTGCCCGGCTCCATACAGATAAACAGCACGGTTCCGGTATAGTCATCGCCGAAGCCATAGCCGCCGTAGAAGTGGAAATCGGCGGCGCACAGACCGCGACCGAGTCCGTAATCGGTATCGTCGGTGTATATTACGAGGTCAAAGCCGAGGTTATCGCGAATGCCCGCAATCCAGTCGAGCATTTCGTCCTCCTGCCAATCGTAGAAAATATCGGCATTATCAACTACACGCGGAGCTGTATCATTGTGAAAACGGACAAATCCGCTGATATCATCGGGATACCAATCGGGCAGAGATTCGGCGGAAGCCGAAACGGCAAACGACAAAATCAATGCGAAAACCGCCAAAAGGGATAATATCTTTTTCTTCACAGTATATAACCCCCTAAGTACAAAATTGTGTAGATAACGGCGACGGCGGCAAAAGCTATGCCGAAGGCGGCAAGGAAGCTTGTGACGGCACGCCCGGTGCTTATCGGAAGCTCGCCTATAACCTTGCCTGTCTGACCGTTTACGGCATACGGATAATTTTTGCCATTATAATGACAGTGGAGCAGATAAACGGGTAGCAGAGCGTATTTTACATCGACATTGTCAAGCTTCATATTGTTGGATTCCACCCGAACGGTATTGTAGCCGAATTCCGAATTTACAAAGGCATTTTCGACACTGCTCATCATGCGATAGTTTCCGCGCGGAAGCTCTGCCTCGGGGTCGCTGTCGAAGCGGTCGGCGAGATAACCCGACATATACGCATCGTTAAAATCGGCAAGCTTTTCAAAATCAAACGGTTCAAGCGAGTCCATGGTGCTGTTATCCATTCTCACGCTTGCATCTACAGGTATCTTGTCAAACGACATTTCTCCCGAACGCTCGAGTCTGAACTCACTCGTCTCGGTATAGTCATAGTTGCTGTCGGAATAGCGTCTGACCTTGGTCGCATTAAGTGTAAGATTACCAGAAACTCTGCCGCTGAACAGCCAAAACGGCACATAAATTCCCTGAATCTTGCTCAAAGCACTACTGTTGAAAAATCCGCCCGGCAGCAGCTTTTTATTCTTGTAAAACTTCTTGATGGCGGCGGGAAGCTCCTTGGGTGTTATGGCGAACGGGAGTATCACGTTGGGACGCAGACCGCCCTCCATACGTTCGTCGATAAGCGTGCTTCCCTCGCAGTAAGGGCATTTCACGGCGACTGTGTTTTCATCGGTTTCCAGCTTAGCGCCGCAGCTCTGGCAATGATAAACCTTGGAGCTTGTATCCTTCTGGACAAAAGAGCTGCGAAACTGCTTCCAGTCAAAAGCCGATTCAAGTCTGTCGCCCACGGCATTCAGCTCGTTTACGGGGATTTCCGTTCCGCACCCTTCGCACTTCACGCTCTGCGTTCCCGGCTTGTAATTGAGCACTGCACCGCAGTGGGGACACAGGTACCTTTTTGTATCACTCATAATCGTTGTCTCCTGTTAAAGTACGTGTCTGTTGAGTAGCATATATACTGATATAATATATTATTATATCAGAAAAATCAAAATGTCATATTATTTTTTTCAAATGCGATTCTCGGCGCACCATCGGCAAGCCGAATAATTCCGCAGTATGTAAAGCCGTATTTTTCGATGGCTCTGCGCATATTGACGTTGCTCTCATGCGTGTCGATACGTATACTTGCAAAGCCGTTTTGCCTCGCAAGGTCGGCGGCGCAATCCATAATATACTGTGCGACACCTCTGCCCTTGTATTCGGGAAGCACGGCAAAGCGGTGCATAACGCAGTAACCGCCGTCGGTCAGCCATTCGCCGTCGATTTTTCCGTAGGTCGGCTCACCTTCGCAAAGAAACGCGGCAGTTGCAATTATTTTGCCATCCTGCTCCACAACTCGGGATATGCCCCGCTCGATGTCATCAAGCACGGTTCGGTAGTCGGGCAAACCCTCCGTCCACTGCGGAATACCGTTTTGAACAAAGAATTTTCTTGCCGAATCGAATATCAGCACTACATCGGGAATATCACAGATACGGGTTTCTCTGATTTTCATATCAAAATTTATTCCTTTTTATATACAGTATGCTGCAAACCGCCGCCGCAATCGCCATCACAATGACAAACGGGTAACCGTACCTCCATGTCAGCTCAGGCATATTTGCAAAGTTCATTCCGTACCATCCCGTTATCAGCGACAGAGGAAGAAAAACGGAGGTAACCACCGTCAACGTTTTCATTGTACCGTTGAGTCTCAAATCGACCTGCGCCTGATACAGCTCACTTACCTGCAAAGAATAATCGCGAAGCATCTGCGTCTGAGCGGCAAGCCGTGAGCATCGCTCAAACAGCGTGACAAAAGCCTGCGTTTCTCCGAATATACCGCTGTCGGTCAGCTTGTCGGCACATTCTCCAAGCTGTGTATAATAGCCGTGCAGTCGGCGAAGCTCGGTGCGTATCGGCTGCATCTTGTGCAGAAACGTCGAAATGCTTCCGTCCAGCACCGAGGTCTCGAGCGATGAAATCTTGTGCTCTATTACATAAAGACGTTCCAGCTCATCGTCGATAAGCTCGGTAAAAAATGCCGACAGCACCGTTTCGAGCGACGGAGTCTCAAAGCTGCCACCGCAAAGCCGCTCAAATATATTTTTAACGCAGTCGTTTTCATCCTCAAACCTACATTTGTTCTTTGAAACAGTGCAGAGAAAATGCCGACCGTCGGGTGTGGAAAACGACCCCACCAGTCTTTCTCCCCTTCGCTCAAACTTGCAAAAGCCTGCGCGCCGGTAAAAATCGCCGACCTCTTCACCGCACCCTTTGTAATCCGTTATTTCTATTTCGCCGTCGTCGCCGGCGGCAAGATGATTTAAAATTTTATATTTCATCTTAAAATCTCCGATACTCTCATAAAACAAATTTCCGTTATACCGATTTGTTTTTTGTAATACTTATCGGGACAGCCTCTCTCCGAAGCCCGACTCGGAATTAATTGTACTCATTATATTCTATTATCCGACGGATTTAAACGGATATTTTTCGAAATAAAACTTTTGTTTAATATATGGAAATTGTTCTAAAATTGCTGTATAATATCGGTAACACCGAAAGGAGGTCATGATACGAATATGAAATATGTGTGTACTGTATGCGGCTATGTTTATGACGAGGAGCTTGGCGACCCCCAGAACGGCATTGCTCCCGGCACTAAGTGGGAGGATGTCCCCGAGACATTTAACTGCCCTCTGTGCGGCGTTGGCAAGGATTCCTTTGCCGCCGAGTAAATCAATTTTTTGACAACATACCGCACGGCTTCGGCTGTGCGGTATTTGCTTATATAAATTCTATGCCGCCCGTCAACGACGGTTTTTATCCTTGTGCGCCGGTCAAAGTCGTTAACCTTGGTCTCAACCCGTTGCGCGTGGTGTGCATTTGTGCAATAATTCAAAATAACAGCAAATAGCAAATATTATCGGTCGGGAGAAAAGTATGAGAAAGCGTACCAACATAGGAATTTTTGCGCACGTAGATGCGGGCAAAACAACTGTAACGGAGCAGTTGCTCTATAAAAGCGGCGCGGTGCGCAACAGCGGAAGCGTCGATGACGGCACTGCCACTACCGACTGGCTTGATATAGAAAAAAGCAGGGGCATTTCGGTATCGGCGGCGTGTGCCGAAATGAACGTAAACGGACACGAAATATGCATCGTAGACACCCCGGGGCATGTCGATTTCGCCGGTGAGGTCGAGCGCTCACTGTCGGCTCTCGACGGCGCTGTGCTTGTCGTGACCGCCGTTGAGGGAGTGCAGTCGTACACCGAGGTACTGTGGCGTGCTTTGGAAAAGCTCAAGCTGCCGACCGTCATTGTAATAAATAAAATCGACCGCGAGGGCGCCGATATAGACGCCGTAATCAAATCACTCGATCGTCTTACGGGAGGCAAAACCGCGCTGATAAACTGTGCGGAGAGCACAGGAAGCACCGATTGCACCGTCGGCACGCTGACCGGCTCACGGCGAGAGGACACTCTGCTGAGGCTCGCGGATTTCGATTCGAGAATAGAGGAAAAGCTGTTTTCCGACGGTGACGCGGATGACACCCTGCTCACCGAGGCGCTCGCCGCAGGCTGTACCGAACGCAGAATCTTCCCCACCGTTGTAGTCAGCGCCAAGCTGTCGCTCGGCATCGACACATTGCTGACGGCAATTACCGAGCTGCTTCCCGATTCATCGCGTTCACAGACCGATGAGCTTTCCGGCGTTATCTTCCGTGTAATGCACGATTCGGTTATGGGTAAAATATGCTTTATCCGTCTTTTCGGCGGCAGGCTTGAAGCGCGAAGCACCGTTGCAGTGCCGAATTCCGACAAGATGAACAAAATCACCCAGCTTCGCCGTTACAGCGGGCGCAAATACACCGACCTGTCGGCGATAGATGCGGGCGATATCGCGGCAGTCGGAGGTTTGACCGACTTCAAGAACGGCGATGTCATAGGCAGTCTGCCCGACGAACGCCGCGTCAGTATTACCGACGCTATTATTCGCGTCGGTGTAAAGCCGAAGGATGAGCAAAGACGACCTGCCGTGCTCAATGCTCTCGGCGAGCTGACCGAGGAGGAACCGATGCTCGGTCTTGAGGTCAACCCGATTACAAGAGAGATTTACATAAAAATAACCGGAATGATTCAGCTTGAGGTAGTTCGCGAGCTTATGTCGAGCCGCTTCGGACTCGATCCGGAATTCTCCGAGCCGAGAGTAATATACCGCGAAACGCCCAGGAAAACCGGCGTCGGAAAATGGGCATACGTTATGCCTAAGCCGTGCTGGGCAATCGTGGAGCTTACAATGGAGCCGCTTCCTAAGGGGAGCGGACTGCAATTCCGTTCGGCAATTAAAGAGGGGACGCTTGCAAGGCGATATCAGCACCATGTCGAAACAAGTGTTTTCGAGACGGCACAGCAGGGCATTTACGGCTGGGAGGTCACCGACGCGCTCGTAACGCTGACCGACGGTATGAGTCACAGCATCCATACCCACCCGCTCGATTTCTTCGTCTGCACCCCTGTTTCGTTTCTGCGCGCGCTGACCGACTGCGGTTCTCAGCTGCTGGAGCCGTATATCACCGCCACCATGACTGCATCGGAGGATTTGCTCGGCAAAATTCTCGGTCAGATAATTGATATGCGCGGCGAATTTGACTCTCCCGTCATTGAAAACGGACAGTTTACACTGACCGCCACCATGCCGCTTGCGGACAGTATGGATTTCCCGCTCAGATTTCGCTCGCTCACCTCGGGCAGAGGGGTATATTCGTCATCGCTGTCGGAATACCGCCCGTGCCGCGACGGTCAAATCGAAACTCTTGCCCGCCGCTCGGTCGACCCCCTCGACCTCGACAAATGGATTCTCTTCCGCCGCAGTGCAATTACGGAGCAGACATAAAAGCTCCCCTTTCGTCTGTTCAGCCGAAAAAATCAAATCAGTTATTTATCGACCGACCGCAGCTCGGCGGTCAGTCGAAGCTTTCTCCGATAAATTAAAATGTGAAGCAAGCACATTTCTCGGACGATTTCTCCGATAAGCGTACCTGCTTCACATTTTCTTTTTTATATTCCGCAATGCGTTTTTTCGAGTAATTCTTTAAACACATTTTCCGGACTTTGTCGAAAATAATTATTCCGAATAGTGATATTTGCTCATTTTTCTGCCTGCCGCAAGACACATAACAATACCGACAACACCGAGTATAAACATGGCAAGCGCCGCTCCCGAGCCTTTTCCCTCGCCGAACAGCACATTCATAAGCCCGCCGCCTCCGAGCAAGGACATAAACGGCTCGCAGACCTCGTCGACCAGCAGACCGCCGAAGAAAAGACCTATCGGTATCGTGAAAAACTGCAGCGTATTACGGCACGCATATATTCTGCCCTGAAGCTCAACCGGTATTTCGCTTCTCATCACTACATTAAGATTGGCATTCATAATCGGCACAACCGACCAGCCGATTACCTGCGCTATGCACCACAAAACGGGGCTTCTTGACAGCGCAAGTATAAAGTTCTCACTGCCGAGCGAGAAAAGCATAGTCAGATAGATAACCCTAACCCTGTCCTTTGGCTTGGGCAGTACCGAGGCGGCAAGGCTGCCTGCTACCATAGACGCACCGCTGAACGATGACACAATGCCGAGCACCGACGAGCCACCGCGGGGATTGGGAATAACGAGCGCCGGAAGCACAGCATCGAACGCCGAAGCAACAAGGTTTACACCCGCCATAAAAAGAATCAGAGTAAGAAGCAGATCGTTTTTACGCAGAAAAGCAAATCCCTCTTTCGCTTGTGCAATCGCTCCCTCGCTCATACTCGGCTCGGTATCAGGCAACCTGATAAACAGAAGAAGAGCAAAAAACGCAGTTGCAAATGTGAAAAGATCGAGCGCTATCACAAGCGTCATTCCCGCGAGCGCATACAGTGCCGTAGCTATGAGCGGACTTAAAATATTGGTAGCGGAATATGTAAACGACATAAGACCGCTCGTCTTTTGATAATACCGTTTGGGAATGACAAGTGTCATTGCCACCTCGGACGCAGGCTGCTGTACCGTGTTCATAAGTCCGTTAAGGGCATTTATCAGATACAGATGCCACGGCATAAGCAGTTCGGTGCGAATCATTATAAATACGATTACCGAGCCGACGGCGGCAAAAGTATCGCAGACGAGCATAGTCCGCTTTTTATCAAATCGGTCGGCAAGCACGCCGGCAAAAACGCTCAAAAGCACATACGGTACATAGGTGCATATTCTCAGCAATGCCGTGTCGAGCGCCGAACCGGTCTGCTCGTAAAGCCAAATCGTGAGCGCAAATGCCGTCACCGCACTTCCGAGCTGTGATAGCCCCTGCGTACTCCACAGAATATAAAAATCTCTCAGTTCTTTGGATGTTTGTTTCATTTAATGCTCCCAAATCATTCTACAAATTGTATATTATTCGAGGAGCAATACAAAGAGGAATTTATTTCCTCCGCATATCGTCCTCATTCGACACGCGGAGCTGATACAATGCAAAGAATCATTTATTTACCTACTACATTATTGCAGTTTTTGCCGCTTATAAAGCTTTTTTGAATAATACGTCACAAAAGGACAAATAATTATTTTCCTATAGGTTTACTCTGTGCGGCTTCTCTTGCGGCGCTGATAGCTGCCCAGTCGGGGAGCTTTTTTTGAATTTCGGCGAATTTGGCGAGATAATCGGGTACATCGATGCCCTGCGGGCAGACGCTCTTGCAGTTGCCGCAGGCAATGCAGGCAGACGGGTGCTTGCTCTTGTCCATAGCGTCAAGCTGTACGCTGACCGAGGTTGAAAGCTCATAGCGGCAGTCGGAGTACATTGACAGCAGCATCGGAATATCCAATTCCTGCGGGCAGGAGCGGCAGCAATAGCGACAGGCGGTGCAGGGTATCATATCGGACATACTGACTGCGATTTCGTCGAGCAAGGCATTCTCACCCTCGTTCAGCGGCTTATCCTGCTCAAAGGTCTTGAGGTTGTCAACGAGCTGATCCATAGCGGTCATGCCGGACAGAATCATGTGGACATTATCAAGCTGCTGCAGCCAGCGGAACGCCCATGCCGCAACGCTTTCATCGGGACGAAGAAGCTTCATATTTTTTGTGTAATCGTCGGAAAGGGTTACAAGCTTACCGCCTCTTACCGGCTCCATTACCCAAACGGCTATTCCCCGCTCGGTAAGCAGGTCGTATTTCCTCTTGGCGTCCTGAAGTCTCCAATCAAGATAGTTAAGCTGAATCTGACAAAATTCAAACAGTCCCTTGTTGTCATCGACAAACTTTTCAAGCGTCTCGGGACGGGCGTGAGACGAAAAACCGAGATGCTTAATTCTGCCGTTAGCCTTCTGCTCCTTAAAATATTCGATTATTCCGAGGTCGGGATTATCATAGTTTTTGAGCGAAAACTCATTGACATTGTGCAGAAGGTAGAAGTCGAAATACTCTACGCCGCACTTGCGGAGCTGGTCCTCAAAAATAAAAGCGGGGTCAAGGCTTTTGCGGATTTCGTGACCGGGGAACTTGGAGGCAAGGTAAAAGCTGTCGCGCGAATACTTAGACAGTGCCTCACCCGTCGCAAGCTCGCTCTCGCCGTTGTGATAGGAATATGCGGTGTCGAAATAGCGTACTCCGCCGGCAAACGCATGGTCGACAAGGCGCTGTGTCTCCTCCCGGTCAACGTGACCGTCCTTGGTCGGCAAACGCATCATACCGTAGCCGAGCAATGGAAGCTCGATATCTCCGAACATCTTTTTAATCATTTTTCTCTCTCCTTTATAATTGTATTTAAAAAATTAAAACCGATTTATTTATATATCGGCAAAGCCGTCAAAATAACTGCCGTCGCGAATACGGCAAAACACCTATCATTACTTACTGAATATTATATTACTTCTTTTCAAATACGGCAACACCGTCGTCATTTTGAACATATTGTCGAATAAAATTTCGCTTTTACAGAATAACGAGAATTTTCGTCAATATGTTTGTGTAAAATGATAATAGTATATTTAGTGCAGGTGTGATAGTATAATGCCACATCTTGTGTACAGCAAATATTTAACGGCGTAAAAAACAACGGAAGTCCGGTTGCACCGGCACAGGCTTGCCCCTACTGTATGCGGGTACCGTGTGCGTCATTGCGAAAGTGAGAAGACACACAATTCGGGTTGAACCGCAAGTCAGGATACCTTGTTAACCTCGCCTACGGCTGCTCTTGGGTAAGAGAGCGGGCTTCGCTTGTTGCGGCGCCCGTTTTTGGTGCGCCGTATTTTTGTTATCCGAAACGGAGATTTTTATGCTTCGATTTGCACTCGACAAGCTTACACTTGCGGATTTTCCCGCGCACACCGCCTGCACGGTATTCATGACCGGCTGCAATCTGCGCTGTCCGTTCTGTCACAACGCACCGCTTGTCTTTTCGAGAGCAGACACGGCAGACGAATCGGAGATACTGCGTTTTTTGGAAAAGCGAGCGGGTCTTCTCGACGGAGTATGTATCAGCGGCGGCGAACCGTTGCTGCAAGACATCGAGCCGTTTGTCGACAGTGCAAAAGCACTCGGATACCTCGTTAAATTGGACACCAACGGCACAATGCCTGACCGACTTGAAAGGCTGATTTCCAAGCTCGACTACATCGCAATGGACATAAAAAGCAGTCCCGAGCGGTATTGCGAAGCGGCGGGTGCAGAGGTTAATCTCGACGATATCCGCAGAAGCATTGCGCTTGTAAAATCGGTCGACGGTGAATTTCGCACGACCGTGACACGCGAGCTTCACGACCATCAGACGCTTATAGACGCGGCACAGATGATAAGCGGAGCGAAGCGGTATTTTCTGCAAAAATTCGTCGATTCCGGCGACCTTGTGAGCGGGGGTATGAGCGCATATTCCGACGATGAAATGCAGTCGCTCGCAAATTCGGTAAGACCGTATGTCGGCTCGGTCACGGTAAGATAAGACAGCTTTTCCGCATCACGCGAAATTAAATTAAACCTACGGCTTTATATATGAAAGGAAACGGTATGTACAGGGTTAGAAAACGCGACGGTGAACTCGTCGAATTTGACATTTCAAAAATCTCAATTGCCATCTCCAAGGCATTTGATGCACTCGGGGAGCAATACACCGACAACATCATCAATTTGCTTGCGCTGATCGTCACATCGGAATACGGGATGAAAATCAAGGACGATATTATCGACGTCGAATCAATTCAGGACAGCGTCGAGGCAGTGCTGATTAAGACGGGCTATGCCGATGTTGCCAAGGCTTACATTCTTTACCGCAAGCAGCGTGAAAAAATTCGCAATATGAAGTCGACAATTCTCAATTACAAGCAGGTTGTGGACGGTTATCTCGGACTCGGTGACTGGCGTGTAAAGGAAAACTCTACCGTCACCTATTCGGTCGGCGGACTGATTCTGAGCAACTCCGGTGCAATAACCGCAAACTATTGGCTGTCTGAGATTTACGATGAGGAGATCGCCAACGCACACAGAAACGCCGATTTGCACCTGCATGACCTTTCTATGCTGACCGGCTACTGTGCCGGCTGGTCTCTCAAGCAGCTTATCACCGAGGGTCTCGGCGGCGTGACCGGCAAAATTACCTCCGCACCCGCAAAGCATCTCGTTTCACTTTGCAATCAGATGGTAAACTTCCTCGGAATTATGCAGAACGAATGGGCGGGCGCACAGGCATTCAGCTCGTTTGACACCTATCTCGCTCCCTTCGTAAAGGCAGACAACCTAAGCTATTACGAGGTCAAAAACTGTATTCAGTCCTTCATATACGGCGTAAATACTCCGTCAAGGTGGGGTACACAGGCTCCGTTCACCAACATAACGCTCGATTGGACCGTACCGAACGACCTTGCCGAGCTGCCCGCTATCGTCGGCGGCAAGGAAATGAGCTTTAAGTATAAGGACTGCAAGCCCGAAATGGATATGATAAACAAAGCCTTCATTGAAACGATGATAGAGGGCGACGCAGAGGGCAGAGGCTTTCAATATCCTATCCCCACCTATTCCATTACCTCCGATTTCGATTGGTCGGAAACCGAGAACAACCGCCTGCTGTTCGAGATGACCTCCAAATACGGCACTCCTTACTTTTCCAACTATATCAACAGCGATATGGAGCCGAGCGACGTGAGAAGTATGTGCTGTCGTCTGCGCCTCGACCTGCGCGAGCTGCGCAAAAAATCCGGCGGCTTCTTCGGCAGCGGCGAAAGCACCGGCTCGGTTGGCGTAGTTACGATAAATATGCCGAGAATCGGATATCTTGCGAGCGACGAAAAGGATTTTTACCGTCGTCTCGACAAGCTTATGGATATCGCGGCGCGCTCACTCAAGATAAAGAGAACCATCATTTCCCGTCTGCTCGATGAAGGTCTGTACCCCTACACCAAACGTTATCTCGGAACATTTGAAAATCATTTCTCGACAATAGGTCTTGTCGGAATGAACGAGGCGTGCCTTAACGCCAAATGGCTGGAAAAGGACTTGACCGACCCTGCGGCACAGCAGTTCACCAAAGACGTGCTCAACCATATGCGCGAGCGATTGAGTGATTATCAGAGCGAATACGGTGATCTCTATAACCTTGAAGCCACCCCCGCAGAATCGACTACCTATCGCCTTGCCAAGCACGACATAGAGCGCTATCCGAATATTATAACAGCAGGCATCGATGACGCCCCCTACTACACAAACTCGTCGCATCTGCCTGTGGGATTTACCGACGATATATTCACTGCACTCGACATTCAAGATGACTTGCAGACGCTGTATACCTCCGGCACCGTTTTTCATGCATTTTTAGGTGAGAAGCTGAGCGATTGGCGTTCCGCAGCCGTACTCGTGCGTAAAATTGCCGAAAACTACAAGCTCCCGTACTATACACTTTCGCCGACCTACTCGGTATGCCGCAAGCACGGATACATTGCCGGAGAGCATTTCAACTGTCCCGAATGCGGCGAACCCGCCGAGGTTTACAGCCGTATAACCGGCTATTACCGTCCCGTTCGCAATTGGAACGACGGCAAGGCAAAGGAGTACGCCGACCGCAAAGTCTACCGCGTGGAAAACTCCGCTCGGGTAAACGAGGCTGAATCCCCGAAGGAAGTCGAAAAAACGGTTAACGAACGGAAAAACGTCACCGAAGTCAGTACCGCAATCAGTGCGTCAGGCGATAAAAGGACGTATCTTTTCATCACCAAAACCTGTCCCAACTGTAAGCTTGCCAAAAGCTTTCTCGACAAGGCGGGCATAGACTACAAGGTGGTCGACGCCGAGGAGAACGAGGACCAGGTTGTAAAATACGGCATAATGCAGGCACCCACACTCATAGTGACCGACGGCAAAGCGTTTACCGCATATCCCAACGCTTCAAACATAAGAAAATTTGCCGAAAACGCCGGCGCATAAAAATATGATACGGTAAAACAACCTTCAAAAGCCGCACTGTTTTCCTTTTATGGAAAACAGTGCGGCTTTAACCGTATAATTCTATGATTTTGAAATTTCATCTGCGGACAGTTTATTATCCTTTCCGATCGGCATGACGCAAAAACGACGGCAAGCGTTTATGCATTGAGCATTCGTCTGACCCTCATCAGCGTCAGACGGTTGCGTACAAGCGGCGAGTATCTGAGTATCGCGTCGCGGTCATCCTGCGTTACACCGATATCCTCCGGACTACGCTTAGCGTCAAGACTCTCGAGTATTCCGTAAAGCTCGTCGACAGACGGCAGACTGCCGATTATTTTACGCACCTCCTGCCATTTCTCTATAAGTGTATTCTTATCGAGTTCGGCAAGACAATCGTTTTTGTTTTCTTCTATTATAGAGTCGGCAAGGCGTCCGTAGTAATCGCGGATAACCTGCTCGGTCACAGGCTTATAGTCTGTCACGAACGGTGCAATATCCTCTATTGAAGCAAGTCGCTTATACTCGCGCACGGCTTCTACCGTGCCCACGCCGGTCTTTTCACCGTGCAGAGCGTAGAATGCGACGTTCAGCGAATCGGGCTGCATCTCGATAATGTGAGAAATATGGTGTTCACTGCCCGACGCGGGACGCGAATTGCCCATAAGCTGCATTGCAAGACCGCTCATAATAAGTGCATAGGTTACATTGGCGTATGCATCGGTGTCGCCGGCAAGCAGCTGCTCTATGCTGTTGCGCACCGCCTCAACCGCCTGTGCCGTGAGGTCGGCAATGTTATCACAGTAATATTCTCCGGTCAGTATATGTGCGATTTTCCAATCGGCAAGGGCGGTATATTTGGCAAGAATATCTCCTACACCACTCTTGACAAGTACGTGAGGAGCATCGCGGATAATCTCGGTATCGGCTATTACGATTTCGGGGGCAACGGCGGGCAGTGTTTTTTTATAGCCGTGCCATGTCATAGCGGCTACCGTACTGCAAAAGCCGTCAACACTTGCACCCGTCGGGCAGGCAACAAAGCGTATGCCCCGCTCATGAGCGCAGAATCTCGCTATATCGTGAATCGTTCCGCTTCCGAGCGCGATAATCACCTCGACGTCACTTTCCAGCTTGTCAAGAACCTCCGCTGTCGAAATTTCATTGGCGTGAAGATTCTCGGGATTGAGAATAATAACCTGCTCGGCGTCGGGTCGGCGTTCACCGACTGCGGCGTATGTGTTGGTATCGTAGAGCGCGCATCTCTTACCGGAAATCCCGTACTGCGACATATACTGCTCAAACCGGAGCATTGCGCCCGCCTCGATAATTGCGGCACGCGTAACCATGGTATGCTCTCTGCCGCAGGAGCATTTTCCGCTGTAAACCATACTGTCAATCAACATATTCTTTATCTCCTTAATAATCGGTTTTCGGATATTTTGTTTTTTAAACCGTTGTTTATCTTACGTAAAACGTATGTGCATAGCATCGGCACAGCCTTTGATTGCAATAATCGTTTCAGCTCCTTGCCTGTCTGCGAATATCGTTGAGCTTTCCGAGCAGACCGTTCTTTTGTCCGAAATGATTATACATTTCACCGTAAATTTCGTAAAGGTCATTATATGCCTTTACCGCCTCGCCGTCGGGATGATAAACCGTTTTACAGGGTACGGCGTATCGCTTTGTAAGCTCGGCAAGCTC
>DCGT01000003.1 GCA_002315315.1 Faecalibacterium sp. UBA1771 | reverse complement strand
ACCAGGTGTTGAGGATAACCTGCTCACGGGAGGAGATATTGAAGGCTACGCAGGTTTCGGAGTTAAGTCCGAGTTCCTTGTAATTGTCAACCTTTGCCTTGGAAGCGGTATAGACTATGAAATCCGGCTCAAAAGCGGCGAGCTCTTCGTCGGTCGGCTGGATGAACATATTCTTGACGAAATGAGCCTGCCATGCAACCTCCATTACGAAGCGAACTGACATACGAGTGTCCTTGTTGGCTCCGCAGAAAGCATCCATTACGAACAGGCGCTTGCCGGAAAGCTGCTGCTGAGCAAGGGTCTTGACGGTCGCCCAAACATCCTCACTCATGGGATGGTTGTCGTTCTTATACTCGGGAGAGGTCCACCATACGGTGTTCTTGGAGTTCTCGTCCATGACGATATACTTATCTTGAGGAGAACGTCCGGTATAGATACCTGTCATAACGTTGACGGCGTCCAGCTCGCTGACCTGACCGACTTCGTAACCGGTGAGGCCTGCTTTGGTCTCTTCCTCAAAGAGAACTTCATAAGAGGGGTTGTGCAGAATTTCGGTTGCACCGTTAATTCCGTACTTACTGAGATTGAGTTCAGACATATTCATTACTCCTTAATTATTTTAGTAATTTAGCGAGGATTTAGGCCGCCCACAAAAAACGACCTACTCCCCTTATACTATTATTCTTATAATATATCGGCGTATTTGCTTTGTCAATAGCTTAACAATCATTGATTAATAAAGTAAAGAAATTGTTAAGAACAAGGGTAATAATACACAAAACAGTTTATAATATACGAAAATATGTTGGAATAAATATATAAATACGAATAATATAAGCTGAAACGTGATTTTTCGTATCGGTCAAAATATAGTCAGTGACAGTCGTGTTTACCGCAGTTATGGTCATCGCAATTGTGCTCGTGCCCGTGGTGGCCGCAGTGAACATCGGTATTGCAGACAAGTGTGCCTGCGAGCAGAGAGTTAACCGCTTCGTCGGCGTTTCCGCTTATTCCGGCATACAGCTTTATTCCGAGCTGTGCAAGTGCGTTTTGAGCACCTGCGCCGATACCTCCGCAGATGAGAATGTCGATATTTCTGCCGGCAAGCAGCCGCGCGAGAGCACCGTGACCCTGACCGTCGGTACCGGAAATTTCGGAACCGACAACAATACCGTTCTCTGCATCGTAAATTTTGAATTGTTCGGTGTGACCGAAATGCTGGAAAATTTCTCCGTTGTCGTAGGTGACCGCTATTTTCATTGTAAAATCTCCTTTGTTAATTATTTCCTTACACGATATTATTATATCACACTTAACAGCATCATATCACAGCTTATGCAAACGGAAACCGAATTCGCCGAAACGCACAAAAGCACACTCTGCGACATAATAGTCTTGCGGAGTGTGCTTTTGTGCTCGGTAGCACGTTCTATAATAAATGGTACGCCCGGTGCGATTCGAACGCATGGCCTTCAGAGTCGGAGTCTGACGCTCTATCCAACTGAGCTACGGGCGCTGATATGATGTAAAAAATATAATAGCACTTTTACCGCGTTTTGGCAACGGGTTTTCAAAATACGCATTACCTGTATTTTTTTACATCAATTGAGCATGAAATATGCACTAAAGAAATAATTCTGTAAAATAGGTTATCGGTCGAAATGTCTCCATTCCCACGGCTTGCGGTCGCTTGGCAGACGAAGCTTGAGCCACTCGCGTGCAAGCTCCACATCATCTACAATTCGTTCCACAGCGGTGTGCAGGTCATCGTTAAGCGTAGTTTCAATGGATTTTCCTTTAGAACGATAGCTTTCTGCAACCTCAAAGTATCTGTTGTAGGCGCGTTCCACGGCGTCATCCCACGAAATATAAATTTTTTCGGCAGCTCTTTCACCTATGTCCCACAGCTTTTGTCTGTCGTCGCAGGCGGCAATTACCGCATTTGTCATTTCGGACGGATCTCTGCCAACCACTATTCCGGTATCTCCGTCTGCAATTCCTTCGGCGGCACAGCTTCCTTCAAGCAAAAGACTTGCTCGGTAGCATGCGGCGGCTTCGCGAACTACTATGCCGTTGGTGTCGAAGTCGGAAGGGAACAGAAACAGGTCGCACATCGAGAAATAATCGCGCAGCAGCTCACGGTCGTGAATTGCTCCGGTAAATATGCACATTTCACCGATTCCCGTTTCGTCTGCGTACTTTTTCATTTCTTCAAGGTCGGTACCGTCGCCGACAAGCACAAAACGGAAATTTTTTCCGGCAGCTTTGGCGGCGGCGAGAGCATCAAATGACAGCTTAACTCCCTTATACCACATCATTCTGCCTACAAACAAAAACACCGTTTCATTATCGCTGATGCCGTGCTTTGCGCGAAGTGCCGCCGCACGGTCTGCATCGGGTATGCGCCGCTCGTAGTCAACGCCGTTTTCGACTACGGTATAATCTCCTTCATAGCCGAGCGACCGCAGGTTTTCTCCCGCGCCTTTTGATACAACCCAGACGGCGTCGCAGGCGTTGATATTGTTCACTATAAGCTTTACGGAAGCACGGCGAAGAGAGTCGTTGGCGGTGATTTTGTCAATGTCGATATCAAATTTGGTGTGATAGGTAAAAACTATCGGTGTGTTGGTTTGCATTCTTACGGTTCTTGCCAAAAGAGTTGAAACAAACGGACAATGCGTGTGTATTATGTCGGGTCTAAATGATGATATTTTGGCAAGAGCTATCGGGTCAAACGGATTACCCGTACGATAGGTAAGGTAGTTTTTGGCAATATGTGCGCTTGCATAGCGTATTACATCAAACGAGTAGTCATCGACAATATCGGGATATCGCGGAGTTGCAACCTGAGCCTGACCCAATCGCTCATTTATTATTCGGGCATAATTGAGTGTGACATTTGCAACGCCGTCAATTGTAGGCGGGAAGGAATCGTTCATAAGCGAAACCTTTAATTTATCCATAAACATCAGCTCCTGAATTGTATGATTGGAAATCATCAATGATAAAATATCACAAATCGGTGTCGTAATAAAGAGAAAAATGCAAGTTCATAAAAACTTAAAGCTTAACGTATTTGCAAAATAAGGAAGAATATCGACATATATTATATATAATGATATAATTAATACATTATAATTGTCGAACGGAGTGCAATCTTCGATTCGATAAATACGGGAGGAAAAAATAATAATGTCTTTTAACGGAACATTCCCCGACACAAAGCTCGGTTTCGGACTTATGCGTTTGCCGAGAACAAACGGTAAGATTGATGTCGAGCAGGTAAAAGCAATGGCAGATGAATTTATTTCTGCCGGATTTACCTATTTTGATACCGCTTATGCCTACAACGGCTCGGAAGAGGCTTTCCGTCAGGCAGTTGTAGAGCGCTATCCCCGTGATGCGTACACTATCGCATCCAAGCTCCCTGTTTGGTTGCTTGACAACAAGGAACAGATGCCTGAGGCGTTTGATGTATCTTTGCGCCGTCTCGGAGTAGATTTCTTCGATTATTATCTTCTTCACGATATTCAGCCGGCGCGCGTTAAGCTGCTCAACGATTTCGGTGCGTGGGAATTCGTAAACAAGATGAAGGCAGAAGGAAAGATTAAGCATCTCGGTTTCTCCGCTCATGCCAATCCCCAAATGCTTGACGAGGTTCTTACTGCTCACCCTGAAGTAGATTTCGTTCAGCTTCAGATCAACTATCTTGACTGGGAAAGCCCCGTCATTTTGTCGCGTAAAAACCTCGAGGTTGTCCGCAAGCACAACAAGCCGGTTATCGTTATGGAGCCGGTCAAGGGCGGATTGCTCGCCAATCCCATTACGGCTGTCAAGGATGTATTCGCAAAGAGCAATCCCAATGCCACTCCTTCATCCTTCGCTATCCGCTTTGCCGCATCCTGCGAGGGTGTCGCGATGGTGCTGTCCGGAATGAGCAATATGGAGCAGGTCAAGGACAACATTTCTACAATGAAGGAATTTAAACCTCTTACCGATGACGAGCAGGGAGTTATCAATGTTGCACGCAATCTCCTCATCAATCCGAATACTGTCCCCTGCACAGCCTGTCGTTATTGCTGTGACGGTTGCCCGCAGCAAATAAACATTCCCGAAATCTTCAAGCTTTATAATGAGCTTATCCAGAACGGCGAACACAGCAACCCGCACGTCTATTACGGAGCAGTTAAGGACTCTGGCTCTGCCGCTGCCAACGAATGTGTCGAATGTGGTCAGTGCGAATCGGTTTGCCCGCAGCATTTGCATATTATACAGCTTTTGAAGCAAGCTTCAGCCAAATTAGACTGATTTTACGCATAAATATACAATCTATAAATTCTTAAAATACCCTGCCGATTTTCGGCAGGGTATTGCTGTAAATATATGGTAATAGATAGCAATGGTAAACTAATGTTTATCTTGCGATAGGCAATTTTGAAGTCAGAAAAGTGAAAATTTGGTATTTTTTGTAATTAAAAGTAATAGAAAACAGCAAATTATATATGATGAAATAAATAAATCGTAAGAATTTACTTCAAAGAAGAAAAGGGTAAACAATTGAACGATAATATACTGTTTGTATTAAAATATAAGCTAAAATGTACTGAAATAAACGGAACAACTAAAATCAATATATAGTAGAATACGAAAGTTTACTTAGTTAAAAAATCACTATATACAAGGAACAAAAGAAGATAAAACTATGTAAAAGAAACCCTCGGATACAAAAATCAATGCACTTTGAGCTACAATAAAAAACAACAAACAGTATTTCAAATAACGGGTGAAAAACAGCATCAAAATGCTTGACTTTTATGTAAACGGTTACTATAATGGTATACAAGATAAACGACTGTGTACGAGGTGGAATAAAATGGATAATCGCTCAAATATAATACCTCTTGTGTCGGCATTTGCCGCTGCTTATCACAATGTTCAGTCAGATAACCCAATTATTAAGGATGAAATAATCACAAAATTGATATCGGGGGACGAGCGCAGGCAGATTGAGAGTTATATTTTCGGCGCTTGCGACATATTTGCGGCTGACTTGAAAGCAAAGGCGAACGATGAACGTGAATTGATGTCGGAGCTTGTCCGTCTGCAGCTTGCATCGCTTCCCATGGAGCGGCAAAGGTTTTGCGAGGAAGCACTTGCAACAGCCGCAAGAAGCGGCACAACGCAATATGTTGTGCTCGGAGCTGGACTTGACACCTATGCATGGAGGCAACCCGATAACAGCAGATTGCAGATATTTGAGGTTGATACACCACAGGAGCAGGAAACAAAGCGCGCGAGATTAGAAAGAGCAGGTTTGAAAATTCCCGACAATCTTCATTTTGTACCCTGCGATTTCCTTTCCGAGAATTTGGGAGAGGAGCTTGCCAAGGCGGGTTTTAAGAGCACAAAGAGAACGTTTTTCTCTCTGCTCGGAGTATGCCACTATCTCGATGTCGATACAATCACCAAGCTGATGACCGACCTTTCGCATCTTTGCACTAATGGGAGCAGCGTGTGCTTTGATGTTGCCGACAACGAAATAGAAAACGCAAATGAGCTTCGTTCACGCAACATGGTTGAGATGGCGAAGGCAAGAAACGCTTCAATCAGCTACACTACCGATGAGTTTTCGTTGATGTCACAGCTCGAAGACACTCATTTTATGGTTTACGAATACGCCGACAGCAACGAGCTGAATGAACGCTATTTTGCCGACAGAGATGATGGAATGACGGCATTTGAGCATATTTCCATGGCACTTGCCGTTATGAAGGACGCGCAGTACGTCAATACTAAGGAACGAATTCTCGATGTATCGCTTATGCGCTTTTCTCATGACGGCTATGAGGCTGTATCGGTTAAGGATATTGCCGACGACCTTTCGATAACCAAGGGTGCGCTTTATCGCCATTACAAGAGCAAGCGTGATATTTTCGATACCATAGTTCGCAGAATGCAGAGTATGTACAGTGAGCTGAATGATGCTGTCGAGCATGGTAAAAATGCGGTTGAAACGGCGTGCGGCTTGTGTCGCAGGCAGTTTGAATTTTGGACGGGAGAGGGATTCGCTCCGCAATTTCGACGCATGATGACGCTCGAACAGTACCGCAGCGAAGAGATGTCGGGTCTGTACGCACAGTATTTTACCGATGCCGCCTTGAACGGTATCGCTGCCGTGCTCGAGCCGGAGCACAAGGACGATGCCGTCACGCTCGCGTTTGAGCTTTATTCTCCGCTTCTGATGCTCTTCAGCATTGCCGACAACGACCGCAAAAGGGCGGCTGAGCTGTTGGAAAAGCATCTTACCGATTTTTCAGACCGTTTCACCGCTCGCAAGAAGCCGTCGTTCGGCTACAATACTAATCGCGAATTCGGCAAGATATAGCAATTGTTCTATTCGGGGCACTAAAGAACAGTCTACTTAATGAAATAGTTTGAGGATAATATATGGAATATTTGCCGATGGCAAATGAATTTGAAAGCACAGTTGACGGTTTTGGGGTGACGCTCAATCTGAGTGTATATTGTTAAGGCATTTAATTAGGGAAAGATATCCGAAACACGCGCATTACTTTCGTCTTGGCAAAGCCATGTTCAGCTTCTGAACTTTGATAATTCCGATAACCGAATAAATGGAAAGCTTTGTTAGTTTCATAAAAAAGCCTTAGTACCTGAACGGCATGTAGTTGAGCAAATAACCGAAAATAACTATGTACCGCCTTGCGGCGGTCAGCTGCGGCAGAGTATGCCTGGTAGGGAACGGAAGAAGCTCTCAACTCTTCCGACGGTGCTGACGGTAAGCTTTTGCAGACGCGAGGGCTTCTCTCTTGTCAGCAAGGCAATTACCGCACCGATACCGGCGCCCGCAGCCATTCCGCCGATACCGAAAATCAGCGGATTTACAATTTTTTTGTTGAACATAGTTGACACCTCCGCTATAATTATTCCCGTAGGAGTTAAAAAAATCCGTAATTAATCGGTATTTAGAAAAGAGGCCATTTTATAATGATTAAGCAAAAGAAAGCCGTTGCGATACACGACATTTCCTGCGTCGGTCGCTGTTCGCTGACCGTTGCACTCCCGATAATTTCCGCTGCGGGTGTTGACACGTCGATAATGCCCACCGCAGTGCTGTCTACTCACACCGGCGGCTTTACGGGCTATACCTACCGAGATCTGACAGAGGATCTTATGCCGATTGCCGAGCATTGGAAATCGCTTAATCTCGATTTCGATTCTATATATACGGGATTTCTCGGTTCGTTTGAGCAGATTGATATTGTTAAGAAAATTGTAACGATGTTCCGCAAGCCCGAGCAGCTTGTTGTCGTAGACCCTGCTATGGCAGATGAGGGCAAGCTTTACGGAATTTTCCCCGAAGCATTCCCGACCAAGATGCGCGAGCTGTGCGCTATGGCAGACGTAATTATACCCAATATTACCGAAGCTGCGCTTATGCTCGGTGAGGAGTATGTCGCGCCGCCTTATACAAAAGAATATATAGAGGGATTGTTGCACCGCATAGCCGGAATAGGCTGCAATAAAATCGTGCTGACAGGCGTCTGCTTTGACAACGAAAAACTCGGAGCGGCAGCATTTGATTCCGTCACAGACGAAATCAACTATTCCTTTGCACCCGCTATCGAGGGGTATTATCACGGTACCGGCGACGTTTTCGGAAGTGCGCTTGTTGCCGGACTGCTGACCGACCACACCATTGCCGAGTCCGCCGAAATCGCCGTGACCTATACGCAGAAAACAATAGAACTCACCGCTCAGACCGACCGTGAGCGCCGTTTCGGAGTTTGCTTTGAAATGGTATTGCCCGAGCTTATCGAAAGGCTGAAGAAATGAAGCTTAATATCGTGCTGATTGAGCCGAGGATACATTCCAACACCGGCAACATCGCGAGAACCTGCGCGGTAACAGGTGCGAGTCTGCACCTCGTCGGCCCGCTCGGATTTTCGATTGATGACAAGCACCTCAAGCGTGCCGGTCTCGATTATTGGAATATGCTCGACATAACCTACTATGACAGCACGCAGGAGTTTTTTGACAAAAACACTTCGGACAATATGTGGTTTTTCACTACCAAGGCGAAAAAGATTTATACCGAGGCGGAGTACACCGACGGATGTTATATCGTTTTCGGCCGTGAAGATGCCGGTTTGCCGGAGGATTTGCTTGCCGCACATCCGGGTCGCTGTGTCCGTCTGCCTATGCGTGACGAGGCAAGAAGCCTCAATCTTTCAAACACCGTTGCGATAGCTACCTATCACGCACTGTATACCGACGGATTTTCCGGTCTGCTTCAATCATCTCCGAGAGGATTTTAAAACAATTACCGCCGTTTCCTCGATTTTTCCGAGGATTCGGCGGTTTTTAAATAATAAAACAAATAATCATTTTGGGGAATATAAATATTCAACAGTTTTGCTTGTGAGGTCGTGGCAGCCGATGCTATACACCGACATAGTTTTTTAGAATTTGAAAATAGTAATAACGTATGAGAACCCGTGACCGTGTTACACTTTTGTTTTGTCGATATTGTCGACATTGAGAGGATATTGTTGTTTAATATCACAATGAATGTTAGATTGAAAAAACGAAAAAAATTTGAGAAAATAATATATGCGGAAATTGAACCGCTTTGAATACATAATGAAATCAATGTTGTATCGGAGGAATTACTATGCTGGAAAGAAAACTGCGCAGATGGCCGTATCTCACTATGGACGAGGTCAAGGCAAAGAATGCCGCATCGAGCAGTCTGCTTATTTGGAACGATGACCTTGAGAGTGAAATGCTCGATTCAAGCGATCGTCTGGTCGGTAAGACCGTAAGCTTCACCTTTGAGGACGGCGTAAAGAGAGAGTATTACTTTGACGATATCCGTAATCTGCATTGGAGCGAGGGCGCAGAGAAGATTGCCGACGTTTATAATGCCGCTCCCGTACCCGGCCACGATGAAATGCTGTATCTTCATCATTATCGTTCCGGCAATGAGCTTCCTCAGTGCTCGGATATAGTTTTTGACTTTGAAACAGGATATGCCGTAGATGTCGAAGCATTTGTCGGCAATCCCGAAAATCCCCGCGAGGTTATGCATTCCATTCGTTTCGGTTCGCTCGACGGTGTCATCGCTCCCGAGGGCGCATTTAAGCCGGAATATACATCCGAGCTGGTCGGTAAGTCCGTTTATTGGAAGCATCCCGGCGGCGAAGGCAAGGGTATTCAGTACATTTTCTCCTCTCAGAAGTATTATACTTATTGTATGCGCTTCCTCAATGCGGGACAGGTTTGGATGTCCACCAACCCTGCCGATTATATCAAGATTAAAGACGGTCTGTATTTTATGACTGTTTTAGAGGAACGTCAGACAGGTGTACAGCTCTGTATGCTCATGAACCTCGATATTCTTTCCGATGTTCAGACCGGATTCGGTATCGGCGGTCCTGTCGAAACCTCCAATCGGCTTGAAACATGGATGCGCTCCAAGCGTGAAGGCTCGCTCGGTGAACCGTTCAGCGATTTGAGATAAAAACTATAAGGTAATTGATTTCAGAGCCGGCATTATCTGTCGGCTCTTGAATTATTAAAGTTTATTTATAAGTAAGTTTAATAAAGTAAAACGCAATAATCAAATAATGATGTTTTTTGACAATATTAGCCTTTTTGCCGTTTTCTATTGCAATATTCGACAAAAATGAGATAATATATAAAAGGGGTCTGAGTGCCCCTCTTTTAGTGTTTTTACGAATAAAAATTTCGGTGATAATATGAATACAAGCTTTGAAGGCACCAACTGTGTCATACTTGCCGCAGGTGAAGGCAAGCGTATGTTTTCACGCACGTCAAAGGTACTGTGCGAGGTTGCTTCCAAGCCGATGGTTATGTGGTCGGCAGACGGTGCACGCAGTGCCGGAATAGACAGCATTTGTGTCGTTATCAGTAACCCTCTCGTAGAGCAGGCTCTCAAGGGACAGTTTGATGTTTGCTATCAAAACGAACGTCTCGGTACCGGTCATGCAGTTCTCTGCGCCGCAGAATTTCTCGAAAAGCATAAGGGCGAGGACACACTGATTCTTTACGGCGATGCTCCGTTTACGGATTATAAGACGATGTGTGACTCACTCGAGCTTCATCGCTCGGTCGGAGCATCTGCTACCGTTATTTCGGCAGAGCTTGAACAGCCTCACGGCTACGGCAGAATCTATCGTGAAAACGGTGAAATCGCCGCAATAATTGAGCAGGCAGACTGTAACGACAAACCCGAAATAGATGCTATTCACGAAATTAATTCGGGTGCGGGTTGGTTCAATACCGAAAAATTGCTTGAAACACTCAAAAAAATAAAGCCGAACAACGCCCAGGGCGAGTATTATCTGACCGACGCGGTCAAGCTTTTGATTGCCGACGGCAACCGCGTTACCTGTTACCGCGCCGAAACGGCAGACGTCACTCTCGGTGCAAACAATCCCGCCGACCTTCTCAAACTCAATGAGATTGCAAGAGACAGGATAATTGCAAAACACCTTGCAAACGGGGTTCACTTTACCGTTCGAGACGGCATAGTTATTTCGCCAGATACCGAAATAGCCGCCGGAACGGATATTTTGCCGGGAACAATGCTGCTCGGTAAATGCATTATAGGCAAGGGATGTATTATAGGTCCTAATACCGTTATGAGCAACTGTACGGTGGGTGACAATACGCATATAGATGCCTGCCGCTGTTATGATTCCGTCGTGGGCAATAACTGTACCGTCGGTCCCTTTACACAGATTCGCCCCGGGTCCAATATTGCCGATGGCTGCAAGCTCGGTGATTTTGTCGAGATTAAGAATTCCAATATCGGAGAGGGTACCTCTGTTGCACATTTGACATACATCGGCGATTCCGATGTCGGCAGCTACTGCAATTTCGGATGCGGTGTTGTCGTTGTCAATTATGACGGTGAGAAAAAGAATCGAACAACAGTAGGGGACTATGCCTTTATCGGATGTAATACCAATCTCGTTTCACCGGTCAGCGTGGGCAATGCCGCTTACACCGGTGCAGGTACAACCGTTACCAAAAACATTCCCGACGGCGCACTTGCCGTAACCCGTCCCGAGCTTCGTATCGTGAACGGTTGGGGTGCAAGAAAACTGCGGAAATATATTGAAAAGAAAAATAATTTAAAAAAATAAATTTATTTCATGTCACGCACAACAGGAGGAGTTTTACAATGAATCTGCACGGACGAGACATTAAAATCTTTTCCGCCAACGCCAATCAGCCGTTAGCAAAAGCTATGTCGGAATGCCTCGGTTTGCCACTCGGCAAAAGTGAGGTCAAAAAGTTTTCCGACGGCGAAATCTCAGTTTCCATCAATGAGTCGGTCAGAGGCAGTGATGTTTTTGTGGTACAGTCGACCGACGACCCCGTCAACGACAATATCATGGAGCTTTTGCTTATGATAGATGCGTTTAAGCGTGCTTCGGCAGGACGTATTACTGCGGTTATTCCGTATTTCGGATATGCCCGTCAGGATAGAAAAGCAAAGTCACACGACCCTATCTCTGCCAAGCTCGTCGCCGATATTCTCTCCGTTGCCGGTGCAGACCGAATCCTTACAATGGATTTGCACGCTCCGCAGATTCAAGGCTTCTTTAATGTCCCCGTTGACCACTTGTACGGTATGCCTATTCTTGCTCCTTACTTCGACGAGAAGTTTTCCGATAACAAAGACAACCTCGTAGTTATGTCGCCCGACATCGGGTCCATCAGCCGTGCGAGAAATTTCGCCGAGTTCCTCAATGTGCCGCTTGCAATAGTCGACAAGCGTCGCCCCGCCGCCAATCAGAGCGTAGTAATGAACATCATCGGAGATATCAAGGATAAGGATATAATTATTTTCGATGATATGGTGGACACAGCAGGTACGCTTACCAACGCCGCAGCTGCAATTATGGCAAACGGCGCACGCAGCATCTGTGCCGCGGCTACACACGGAGTTCTTTCCGGTCCCGGAATTGAGCGGATTCAGAGCAGTCCCATAGAAGAGCTTGTAATTCTCGACACAATTAATCTTCCCGCCGAAAAGCGAATTGATAAGATCAAGATATTGTCGGTTGCTCCGTTATTTGCCGAGGCTATCTCACGTATCTATTCCGACAAGCCGATGAGTTCTCTCTTTGTCGGAAAGCTTAAATAATTTGTACATATTAAACTTGGTATTACAAGATGTAGTTTTTGCTTGGAAAATAGCAGTAATGAACATTCGTTTACATAACTCATTTCACATATAGAGGCTGATTTGAGCCAAAGTAAACAATAGTATACCGACTTTGAAACAAAAACCCCTGCCGAAACGTATAGATTCGGCAGGGTAATTTTTTGATTTAAATATACAAGCTGTAAAAAAGGATGAAAAAAAGCCGCCGTAAAATAAATACGGCGGCAAAAAGTCAATTATCTGTCGGCAGTTGATCGGTCACAGCGGATTGTTCGATTTGAGCTTCCGTGTAGTCGGGTGTTAGGAAATCAGAGAAAAACCAAATTGCCGTTGCGATTATTGCGATCGCGGCGATACCGCAAAGAACCGCAATGAACGCCGTGATATTTCGTTCGAGCCAAATAGAATGCTTTGCCTTTTTGGAAACGACGCCCGAATAAATCGGTTTTAAATCGTCGTCGTTTAAGCGATTAACAATTTGAAATTCGGATTTGTCGAGCTGCTCCGGTTCTTCATCGGATTCGTTGCTTTGCGATTCGGTATTTTCGACTGTATCTCTGTCGTTCTCGTAAGTCTCGATCGGCATAACAACACTGATTTGTTCCTCGTTTGATGCTTCTATGCCGGCGTTTTCTGATTCTGTTTTAACAGCGCCATCAAAAGAGCTGTCATCGACGATTGCTTCATCGTTTTCTTCGTCATCTAACGAGGTATTAACGGTGTACTCAATTTCAAAGCTGATATCATCCTCTGATTCCTCGTCGGTGCTGTCCTTTGACTGCATCGGCTTTTCCTCGGCTTTACTCTGCCCGTAGTAACCTTCATTTGTTAAATTTCCATAGATTTCGCTGTCAGGGATAATCTCAACGTTTTTATCTGCGCTGATATCAAAGCTTATGATGTCAATATCATCAAATGCAAACACATCGGTTGAGGAGTCATTGACTTTTTCACCGTTATCAGCGGATTCTCCGACCGGTACAGGCGCGGTGAAAAACAGATTATCATCGCTGTTATCGGTTTCGGTTTTGAAATTTGCTTCCAAGCTTAATTGCGTAGCATCGACATCGGTGTCGTTTTTATCGTCGATTTCGGTTGGCTCTTTGATTTCATCAACGACCTCAATTATATTATCGGTCAATGATGTCGCCGATTTGGCAATTTGCGGAACAGTATTCTCCGCTTTGTTTTCCGAAATCATATCCGATTCAACTGTATTTGTCGGTTCGGATTTTTTGCGAATTACAAAGGTTGTGGTTGCGGATTTGTCGGGAACAAAAGCTTTTCCGAGGCTTGCAATCGCTGAAGTGATATCGGCGGTTGCGAAGCTTGTTGTTTTTCCGAGGCTCGCTTTATTGTCAAACGATGTGAAAATACTGTCGACCGCGGAGAAATCGTGTTGAATATGTGAATCGCTTTTTTCGGATAATGTGTCGTTTCCGACTTCAAACGAAAATTCGTCTGACAATACTTCCGCATTAGACTGCTTGATTGATTCGGATTCGACCTTTTCGGCAGACATTTCACTGTCAGAAGTAAACGGCTCAAAAAACAAGTCGCTTTGCGTCTGCTTGCGGTGCTCGTCATTCTGTTCGTCATCTTTTAAGGACTTGTTTTCTTTCTTTTTGAATCCGAAATCAAAGTTGAAATCAGGTTTAAAAATATCGGAAAATCTGTCCGATGACGATGTAGAGTCACCGATGAAATCGGGAATGCTGTTGATGTTTTTTATAGCAGTGTCGGTCAGAGATACTGCCGTCTCGCCGGTTAAGAATGAATCGAACGGCTCAAAGGCGGGCTGTTGTGTTTGAGCTTCCGCTATCGACTGTTCGTATGTATTTTCGGTAATTTCCTCTTCCGCCGCATCAACGGTAACCGAGGCTTCTTCGGCAATCGGTTCGGAAGCTTCAGTTTCGGGAGCGAAGTATGTATCATCAATCTGCTTTGCTTCCTCAGTTTCGCTTTCACCTGTATATTCCGGAGCTTCCGTGCTGATTGCATCGCTCGAAAAGTCATTTATCGGCGGATAAACCTTTTCGGTTTCTTGATATGGAATTTCGGGGACTATCGGAGTAGGTTCGTCCGCTTTTGCAACGGCGTCCGAATCGGGCACGTCGTTCGTCGCTTTTTTGCGCTTAACCAAGCTTTTTATCAGACCCTTTAAACCCTTATGATGTTTTTCGGGTTTGACCTCGACTATCGGCTCTTCAACGGGAACGGATACCTTTTCAAATGCTATGGTGTAGAAATCAGACGAATGACCGCTGAAATCGAAATCGGGAGTGTTGTCATCAGCGGCAGAGTCAACAAGCTGCGGAGCAGGTGCAGGCTCTGCCGTCGGATTAAAAGAAAAAGCATCATTAACCGTCTGCGGACTTGCTTCGATGTTTTGAGGCTCGGGTACTGAATCGTTTTCGTCTAAAGTAAAATCGAAATCGAAATCATCATCGGAGAACGAATCTTTCTCGATTATTTCCGCAGGCGATTCCTCTGCCGGCATAGCTGTGAAAACATCGTTGAAACCGAAAAGCTCCGGTTCAATGTCTTTTTCGGGAAGAATCGGTCCATCGAAAAATTTGCTTGAATTACTATCGCTAAATCTGTTATAAACATTGCTTTGACTGTCCGAGTTAAATCCGTCTGTGAAATTTGCACCTTCGTAGCGAGCGGTCGCATTATCGGCAGTAGTTGTGCTTGATGGTGCGTCAATTTGTTCTGCGACCGTCGGTATGTCGAAAAATTTGGAGGTAGTATCTGCAAGAGAATTGACGGCGTTGAAAATGTCGTTGATCTCTATTTTTTCTCTGTGCATCTCTAAATCGGAGGCAAAATCGGTATCGGCAGACGCTATGACCTGTTCGGACTCGATATTTTGCCTCTCTGCCATTTTAAGAGCCTCTTCGGGGTTATTAAGCACCGTGAGAAGCGATGACAAGTCGAGCGATGCCATCTTTTCGAGCGACATACCGCCTCCTATCGCGAGAGGGGTATCATTACCGATAAAATCGGGTAAATCGTTTTTCTTTTCTTTCAAAGTATCATTTTGGCTGAATTCCATAGTGATTACTCCGTAAAAAGGGATAAAGTACTAATTGTCAATTAAGATATGTTGACATTTCGGCAATCTTATCGTCAATCTGTTTGCGTGAAAGACGTGCTTTGTCTATGTAACCGAGCAGACGCTGTGTTTTTACGGCAGCGTTTTCTCCAATAAGGAACTTAAACCACATAGGATTGATGTGCAGAGAATCCATAATATGCAGACCGATTAGAACAACGAATTTAAGAGCGTTAAAATGAGGCTTGAAGCCCTCTCCGAACGGTCGGTCACGCGGAGGCTCGCGGTACGTCTGCTCCAGTAGGTCACAAATTCGCATATAAGCGGGTTGCTCGGTAAAGTCGTAGTGGCTTTTTAGCATTTCGATATCGGTCGGGAACGGAATTTCGTCCGACCGTATAGCAGCATCGAGTTTTTCGTAGCTGTCGCAAGCATTTACGCCCTCATAAATAACAGGGTCATAGTCATCAAACAGTGGCTCGGGTCGGACTACTATACAGCTTTTGCCGGAAAAATAAATTTCGGCAAGCGATGTGCTCATCCATGTCAGAACGGTATCACAGCACTTGACCCATTGTTTTACCGAATAGTCGCTGATAACAACAAAATTCGAGTGCTTGCGCTTCATTTCGTCGAGCGGTGGACTCTGCCATTCACTCGGGTGCGGGCGGTAAATGAGCTGACAGTCGGGATTCTCGTCGAGCAGTCGGTCAAACCATTCGAGCGTTGTCGTCATCGAACGTGCACCGACCGCCTTAAAGCCCGCAAAGTCAAGGTCGGTCATTGCGTTAAGCTCGGCAACCTCGGCATCGTCCATAAAAGCGCAGGAAAAGGAGCTTATATAGAGAAGCCATTTTTTGGAATTATCCAAGCCGTATTTTCGGCAAAGCTCATCTCTTGTCAGATAATAGCCGTCGAATTGATTGCGAACAAAATCAAGCTGAACGGCGCCGGTAACTACTGCGTTATTCTCGGGCACACCGCCCTTAATAATTCTGTTCCGTGCTTCATTACCCCAACATATATGTGTGCATTTGGCGGCATTCTGCTTCATATTGTAGAAATCGCTCAATTCCTGCTCACGGGAGAGGACCTCCTCCCAATGCAGATTGACTACCTTGTCAAGCTTGCCGACATTGTTGTAAACGAAGCTGTTGAGAGTTTCGTTGTCATACATTGCCGATGTAACTATTACCTTAGGTTTTTTGCAGGTGAAGTATTTCAGCTTTTTTCTGTCCATGAGTTGCATAAGCTCCACCGAATATCCGCGGCGTTTCAGCTCAGCCATAATCAAAGCATCGTTATCAAATTCGCGAACGATATGCTCGTAAAGGAACAAAAAATCAAGTGCCACAGCTTGTCTCCTTAACAATGGAATAATGCCGATCAATCTCCGAAACGGCAGAAAATATCGCCCTGCGCGACCGACTCGGCACCGTTGTCCAGCCATTTTATGCTGTCCTCATCGAGCAGTTTAATCTCGGCTTGGTCGTTACAGTAAACATTTTCGGGTTTGTCGGTAAAGGTAAGCACGGCGGTTTCACCGTCTACAACAAAGGTGCCGGCAACCGAAACAGCGGTTTCTTTTTCGAAATTATATGCGCTCAGCATAAAATCACCGTTCTCGTACATATACAAAAACGGAATATTGCCATCGGTGTACAGTTCATCGGCAGAGCATTTTCCGTCACCGCTGTACGTGCAGACAAATGTGCCCACAAACGGCGACCCGGTTATGCGGTTACCCTCGTGAAGTGAATTGCCTAGCTTTACCGTTTCGTCCATTCTGTCAGAAGAGATATATGCAGGCTCTTCAACAGTATCGGATTTATAGGAGCAGGCAAAGAGAAGTACGGTACTTATCAAAAGCAAAACAATACAAACAGTGATTTTTTTCATATTATTCTCTCCGAATACGGAAAACGATTAGTTATCTGAGAATGTTGGCGATATTGTCGCGAACCTCTCCGAAATCGGGGTCGCTGTTAAAGAGGTATTCGGCGATAATCTGCATAAGCTCATAGTCGCGCTCGCAGTCGATATCAAGCACGGCGGTATCCGCCATAAACGACGCCGCAAGCTTTGCTTTTAAGAATATACCGTCACCCTCCAGCAGATAGCGCCGGCGATAGGCATATAGCGAAGCATTTGCATCAAATATCTCGGGAGCCTGCTGACGTGCCACAAAGTCGGACTGAATTGCGGTATGATAGAAGCCGTCGTCGCCCTTGGCAAGCTGATTGAAATAGGGAGAACGGCGGGAATCGGTAAGCGACAGCGCGATGTCGGCATCGGGTGCGGCTTCAAGGGCATTGAGTATGTTCTCAACGTCAACGGCACGGCGAAGCGGGGAAGTCAAATCCATATCGAGGACAACGTCGAACTGCTTGCCCGTTGCGTTCTGCGCTTTGCGGAGCGTATCGCGTATGACGTCGATTTTGGAAACGCGGTCGCCTGCCAGCGATTCATCGCGAACGACCTTGATATAGTCGATTTTACAGCGGTCAAGCTGCTCAAAAAGCTCGGCGCTGTCGGTGTTTACGGCGAGTGTCACTTTGCGCTCGGGGTTGCGCTCGGCAAACAGCGAAAAAGCGGACACGGTATAGTAGGCTATCGGTGTGCCGAGAAACGGTCTGATGTTTTTGCTCTTGACGCCCTTAGAGCCGGCGCGGGCACAGATTGAAGCAAGTATCTCCATAATTTATCTCCTATTACAGAAAAAATCATTTAGACTGAGTGTTCACGGTCTGACATCGGGCTATATTAATAAAAATAACCGCAGATACACTTTATTCGGTAAAATTCTACTAAGGAACGGCAACTCACATTTTACCGTAACCTGTCATCGGTTTCCGAATACGGGGAATTTATATCAGAGCAAGACGCACGCTTTCACGGGCGCATTGAGGGTCATTGGAGTTTGCGGTATTGCCTGTCAGCATATCAAGAAATTCGTCGGTTTCAATACGGTGAATGTCGACCGGTTCGAATTTTTCGACCTTGTCTGATTTTAGATATTTAATCTCGTTTTTAAGGATATCGGCTACAATTACGTCCTCGTCGGTGACGAGCGTAATTTTACGCTCCGAGCTTTTGCCGACATAGTCGATAATCAGCGTCAACAGCATTTTATCGTATCTTGCGGCGTAGACGGCAGTGTCGTCGCAGTCCATTTCAAGGTCGGAGAACTTGCCCGACATCGAGATAATGTCGTTAGGTGTACCGAACAGCCATTTGATGTAATCCCATTCGTGAACGAGGTCAAGACGTACTCCTCCGCCGAGCGAAGCGATTGCGCTGTAGCTTTGGCGATAATCGGTAGCGCGCCATTCGGGGAGATAAGAAGAACATACCGCTGACGCACGTATAACACGCAGACTCGGAACAAGCTCCTTGAGTCTTGTCAGTACAGGCGAGCGGCGAAGCGGGCAGGCGACATAGTAAAGACCGTTACCCCATTCCACATTCTCATCTGCCGTCATAAAAATAGGCTTTTCGATAAACATCGCGTCGGTGCGGTTCATCATACGCTCAACGGTGTCGCGATGCAGAGAGGTCGGGTTGGTCACGAAAATCGCATCGTAATGGCTGTCTAACTCGCTGTCACTGTGCAGGGTGCGATTTACCAGCCTGTCGCAGTCGCCGAGTGAACCGTTGCCGTGACGAAGCGCGTCAACCGTGTATTTGATTTCTCTCTTGTTCAGCTCGTCGGTAACATTGCGCAGATGTCGCTTGCCGATTGAGCCGAGTCCGATAAAAAGAAGCTTCATATCAATATCCCTCGATAAGGTCGGTAATACGCAGTGTTTCGAGGTTTTGCTCCGCGCGGTAGTCGGCGGACTTTTTACCGTCGGCAGTATCGAAGAAATCGCGCAGCTCCTCAACATAGGCATTCTCAACGATATTGCTGCTGTATCGTTCGTCATGTATTGCGTTGTCGTATGTGGCAACGGAATTCATCTGCTTGTTTGTAAAATCGTAGACCTCAAGGCTTTTGGGAGTTCCGCCCCAATGCAGCCACAAATCCTCGGAATAAAGCTCCATATCGCGGTTTGCGTAACGTGAAACGACATCTACCGCAAGCTGTCCTACCGCTCCGCTCTCGTGCTTCAGCGTTATAAAGTAGCTGTCGGGATATCCGAGATTAAGCGTGGAAATTGTGCTCGGTTCTGACTTCACGTCGACGATCTTTCCGAATGTGCGAACAAGCCACGGAAGCTCAATTACTATAATTTCGCGGCATCCGTTGGTGCGCTTGTCGGAAACGAAAAAGTCACCGACCTTTTCCCAAGGGTGCCAGTCGGGCAGATACTGACCTATGTGATAGCGGTAGCGGAGTGCCGCAGAGCTGTCGGCGGCGAGCGTGGTTATGTGCTGCGTTTCACTGCGATAGAGCGGGGTGGACGAAAAAAACAGCGTATTTCCGTTGGCGGCTGCCTTGGCTGCATTGTCGGCGATACCGTCCGATATCAAATCAATTTCGCTGAAAACATCCAGCCTTGCGTCGAGCATTGCGCTCACTATTGCCGCGTGCGACAGCGGAGAGGTGCAGACAAGACCGGTGTCCGGTTTAAAAAAGCTGATTGCCTTATCAAGTGAATCAAAGGTTGGTATACCGGATTTCTTGCCCGTTTCGGCAAGTCGGTCATCTCTCGAATCAACGCCGCAGACCTCTATGTCGGGAAAAAAGTCTCGAATAAGACGAATACGTCTTTTGCCCATCGACCCGAGTCCGACTACAACAGCTTTTCTCATAAAATACCTCGTTTCCCGCAAGAGCGGTAAATATTTCTGATCTTATAAATCGTAAAACGATTTCTGAATTTTCAGCTTGTGTCCGTTCACAAATTCAAGCAGTATGTCGGCAATTTGCTTAGATGTGCCGTTACTGCGATAAGGATTTTCCATATTTTGTATTTCATAGGCAAATTCCGCCGACAAAATACGGTCGAGCGCCTGCTCTATTTCCTCTTGACTTCTGCCGCAGTGTACGGTATTTGCGCCTTTAAGACGACCCTTTTGACGGTCGCCGATATCGAGCGTGGGCTTTTTAAAGGACGGAGTTTCGACTATTCCGCTGCTCGAATTGCCGATAACGGCAGTGCAGTATTTCATTGCCGACAGATACCGAAGCACGCCGAGGCTTGTCACAAGCTTAATACCGTCGTGACTGTCGGCAAACCGTTCCAGCCGCAGGTTAATTGCGTCGGCACCGTCGTCGGCGTTTGACTTGGTGATAATCGCTCTTGACCCGCGTTTTTCGATTACATTCAAAAGCTCGTTCAAAGCGGTGACGCTGTCCGTCTCGGTCAGCGTTTCGGGGTGATAGGTTATGACAAAGTACGGCTTTGAACAGTCAAAATCAATCTGCTCCGAAAGCTCGTCACGGTCGAGAAGCGGCAGCTTTTCTATGTTTTCCGCACCGAGCGAGCCGACGTTAAAAACGGTATCGGGTTGTTCACCGAGCTGAATGACGCGGCGGCGATAGGCTTCACAAGAGGGAAAATGCAAACTGCTCATCTTTGTAATACAGTGGCGGTAGTATTCGTCCCGTGCACCCTCGGTTACGTCTCCGCCGCTTATGTGAGCAACGGGTACTCCCGCCGAAACGGAAGCGAGTGCCGCACCGAAAATCTCGTATCGGTCGCCGAGCAAAAGTGTTGCATCGGGCTTACGATCGGTAAAATATCGGTAAAAGCCGCTGACGGCTCTTGTCAATGATTCGATATTGTCAATGTCGGGCTCGCCTGCGCCGATATCGATTTTTTCGTCTATATTAATGCCTGCGCGGATAATCTCGCTGACCGTTCCTCCGAGCTTTTCGCTCAAATGCGCGCCTGTGACAACAGTAAGAACTTCAGTATCGGTTCGCTCGTATAGTCGGTCAATAACCGGTTTGAGCAAACCGAATTCCGCCCGTGTGCCCGTAACAACAGCAATTTTTCGACGCTTCACGGCAATACCCCTCGTTACATATTTATCTATATAATATCACTTTTTTGTCGGTTGCACAATTTATATTTTAAATGTATAAGTCGCTACCGAAAGGGAATACTGCCGATATAAGGGTACGGTTTAGCAGGTAGTTTCAAAATCAAATTAGCACTCTTATAAATAGACTGCTAAAATTAATAATTAGGACATAAAATATATGAAATTTGTTCATAATTTAATCTTACTATATGATTGTCGGTTGAGAGAACCGGCAGAAGAAAAAAATAAACAAAAGACTTTAAGGAGTTGTTAATATGTTTGAAATTATACCGTTTGCTTCGAGAAACAGTATGTTCAAGATGTTTGATGAGTTTGAAAAGGAGCTCAGAAATTCTCAGCCCTCGCGCGGAGGCTTCAGAACCGATGTAAGCGACAACGGCGACAGTTATCTGCTTGAAGCCGAGCTGCCCGGCTTTAATAAAGAGGACATTTCGGTTGATATTGCAGACGGAATTCTGACAGTCAGCGCGCAGCACACCGAGGAGACCGAGGATAACCAAAAGAATTATGTTTACCGCGAACGTTCGTTCGGCAGCTACTCCCGTTCCTTTGATTTAAGCGGTATCGACGAAAGCGCCATCAGCGGTGAATACAACAACGGTATTCTTGAGCTGACCCTGCCGAAAATCAAGGAAATAAAATCTCAGACACGCAAAATTGAATTAAGCTGAGCAAAAAAGGCGCCGCCGAACAACTGTTCGACGGCGCTGTTCTTATTTGTTTTTTTTCTTTTTCCTAAATATGCTTTCTCTGAACAAAATCACATTGAACACGCCGAACAGAGCAACCAAAATCGCGAAGGTTATCAAGGCGTGCATCCTACTCTGAGGGGCAATGCCGAACAACAGCAGGACGGGGAATCCGAATACTATCGCCCAAAGACTTTGATAGACCAGGTTGTTGGCGGTGGGAGTTTTGAAAAGCGGGTCGATTTCGCGCAAAAGAATTATTCCGGTGCTGTTGGTGCCGGTCAGCATTCCGTACATACCGAGGAACGATTCATCGGCGTAGGTCGGAAACAGCTTGCGGCATACTCTAAGCACATAGAGGTAGGTAACAATTGCGCCGAAAACACATATTGCAACGAGCGCGAGCATAACCGTGTGATTTTTGAACGCCGACAGGTCAATAGCGGCTATCGAAGCGACGACCATAAGGTCGAACATAAAACCGGAAATACGTGTTTGCAGAAAATCATTGGAATATTCACGGTGAATTATGCCCTTGCGCTTGCCGAGCTTCATCAGGTTTTTTACGATTATTGCCGCAACGGTACCGAACAGGAAGTTAAAACCCCACACAAGCGGCTGAACGGTGTTGTATCCGAAGTCGCCGAGCAGTCCCGACTCGATAATGCAGTCGATTCCGTACATGGCAAGATAGGCGAGAATATAGGTAAGAAAAACAAGTGCAACCTGCACCGTAAGCTTGTCCATTGATTCGGACAGAGGGATTTCATCCTTGGCAGGGAGATACTGAGACATCGTTTCGTCTGTTTCATCGTTGTAGGTCTTACCCTTGATTTTGCCTTTGCGCTTCATAATGGCAAGATACAGCACGCCGCCGATGCTTGCCGAGATAAAGCCCATGGCGGCGATTGTGAGTCCGAAGCTTGTTCCGCCGTCAAATCCCCAAGTAGTCTCGTAGGTGTGACCCCAATTGTACGCCTGCCCCGGACCTTGACCGTAGCCGAGTGAGAGAAGCATACCCGAGCCGGGCAACAGCTCCGCAACACTGAACGACAGACCGAGTGTAATCGCAAGTCCGATAACCGACTGAAGTATGTATGTTGCAACGGTGATGATACCGTAGTTGAGCGTATCCTTTTGTACGCTTTTATTACGTTTTGAATCGCCGCTCTTGAGTGAAATAGCGACGAACCCGAGACCGAGTCCGTGATATGTCAGCGACTCGAGAATGGAGGTATCCATGAGTGTGTTTCCGGTAGCTTTTTTATACAAGAACCCCAATATCAGCAACAGGAAGCCACCAAGCACCGAGCTTGGAATCAGCGATTGCCGAATGGGTTTAATAACGCGCCGGAGCACATTTGCCGCCATCATACCGCCGAGCAGAAGCGACAGTGTAATTATAAACGACCATTCTTCAAAATCCCAGAAATTCATTCCGCTTGTCAAATTTTATCATCTCGTTTCTGATTGTATTATAACTTAACAAAGTTAAGTCGATAACGGTATATAATTCGTTCGGAGTCTGTTACGGCATATTGCTTTGAACGATTGAAATAATCTCCGTAAGCTCCTTTAACTGCTGCTCAGTCAGAACCTCGTTCATTTTTTCGGTTACCTTTTTTAGATAATCACGGTCGAGTGCAGCATAACCGTAATATTTATCGGTAAATTCGAGGTGGTACTCGCGCTTGTCGGTCTGCGACTGAACGCGCTTGATATAACCCTTTTCTATGAGTGATGTGACTTTGTAGGTTGCGCCGGGCAAAGAAATACCGGCAAATTCGGCGAACTCGCCTATCGTCGGTCTGACGAGCGTATGTATAATTTCAAGTGAAAACATCTCGGTTGCCGACAGACTGCCTTCTCTGTCCTTTAATTTTTCCGAAATCCTGCGGTAGAATTCAAGCTTTATCTTGTCGTAAATAGCTTCCAAATCCTCGTAAAGCATATTAATACCATCCGTTTAATATTAATACCATTATATATGTAAACCATTATTTTTTCAAATGATTTTATTTGGGTTTCACGGAATATTGATATTATTGAAAAAAAAGTATATATTTGACTTATATTTATTACACATTGAAAGGCAACTGATATGAAAATAGTAATTTTAGACGGCTTTACCTCCAATCCGGGCGACCTGTCATGGGACAGCTTTGAGGCTCTCGGTGAGCTGACCGTTTACGACCGTACCCCTGCCGACAAAATCGTCGAGAGAATAGGTGACGCCGAAGCGGTTATTACCAACAAAACCCCCATTTCCCGTCAGACGCTTGAAGCCTGCCCGTCGGTGAAATATGTCGGTGTCCTCGCTACCGGATATAATATCGTCGATGTTGACGCCGCCGCCGAAAAAGGTATAATCGTCACCAATATTCCGTCATACAGCACCTATGCCGCCGGTCAGATGGCGATTGCGCTGTTGCTTGAAATATGTCACCATGTCGGAGCACACAGCGATGCCGTTCACGGCGGTGCTTGGTCGAACAGCGTTGACTTTACCTTTTGGAATTATCCGCTCATCGAGCTTGCAGGCAAGACGATGGGTATAATCGGTTACGGCAACATAGGCAGGGTTACTGCCGGAGTCGCAACGGCGTTCGGTATGAAGGTGCTTGCCAACAACAGGAGCGGCAACCGGGATTTTGAGACCGACGACATCAAATGGGCAAGCTTCGACGAGGTAATTGAGAAATCCGACGTTATTTCGCTTCATTGTCCGCTGTTTGATTCGACAAGGGGAATTATCAACAAGGATTCCATTGCCCGTATGAAGGACGGCGTTATTATCATCAACAATTCCCGCGGACCCGTTATCGTCGAACAGGATCTCGCCGACGCTCTGCACAGCGGTAAGGTATACGCCGCGGGTATCGACGTGGCTTGTCAGGAGCCTATCAACGCCGACAGTCCTCTGCTCGGCTGCGACAACTGCATCATTACCCCGCATATCAGCTGGGCGCCTAAGGAAACTCGTGTACGCCTGCTTCAGATAGCTTCGTCTAACCTCGCCGCTTACAAGGAAGGCAAGCCGGTAAACGAGGTTACGCCGCAGAAATAAATTTCAGGCGCTTCTATTTGACCGAACGAATCGGATTTAAGAAAAAAACATAAACAGGATTGCCGAAAATCGACAGTCCTGTTTTTTACTGTGGTATATGATTGAGAAAGAGTCAAGCAGTCTATTTCTCAGACTTAACATCATCGCTTTTATTAGTTTTAACCTTGCTTTGCTTATTCGCATCGGTGGTAGTTTGCTTTGATTTTTTCTCCTCGTCCTTTGCCGCTTTGTCCTCTTTAATTTGAATTTCAAGCTGCAGCAGTCTTTCGGAGAGCAGCCGACTGAAACCGCTGATAAGCGCGGAGGTGATTATCAGGCTTTCGGGATTGTCGGTCATAAGCTTGTTTGCCGAAATGCTTTCGGAGATTTTCGATGACGCGGTGTCCGAAACCTCATTGCAGTAAAGAATACCGTGAGATACCGTTCTGACCTCGTTGATAAAATAAACCGAAACAAGACGGTGTCGCTCGGCAAATGTGTTATAAAAGGTACGTATCTCGTCCTCGTTCATATCTGACGGTATCAGCGCGTGAAGTGTCGATATTCCGAGACTCTGCTTCAGCGTGCAGATTATTATCAGATACACGATGTGTATTCGGTAGTACTTTTTCTTTTCAGGCTGCGGCATTATTTTGTTGCGTACATAGTTGTTTATTGCTGCTGCGGTGATTATCTGATCGTCCTTCAGCTCAGGCGGCAGATAGTCAAGGTATATTTTGAGAAGCGTTACTACCTGCTCCATGTACAGTCCTAAATCGGGTATAAGCTCCCATTTCGGCAGACGATAGTCTTCGAGATATTTCTGCCAATACCTCAGCTTTTCCGCGGTAAGCTCATTATCAAGCCTCACGATTTATTCCCCCAAACAAGTATATAATTATATTTTACCACTAATAGTAAATAATACAAGATTTTATAAAATTAATTATAGGAATTAACGATAAAACAAATATTCTTTTAATATTTAATAATACTTGAAAATAGATATAATATATGTTAATCTAATATTGAAGATTAGATATAAAGGAGCGACAGTCAATATGTCAAGGGAAATAACGATTATTACCGATTCCGGATGTGATATCAGCCATGAATTATTGGAAAAATGGCAGGTTAAATGCATTGAACTGACATTCAGCAGTACTGAATCGGATACGACATATACCAATAACGATATACCCGTTGATGAATTTTATATGAGAATGAGGGAGGGTGAGAGCTTCAAGACGTCCTCGGCTTCGCCCGACTGTTACAGCTCGGTGTTTGGCAGGGAGCTTGAAAACGGCAACGATGTTCTGTATATCTCTCTTTCGTCGGGACTCAGCGGCACGGTGAACGCTGCGAGAATTGCCGCGAACGAGCTTTCGGAAAGTTATCCGGAGGGCAGAGTTGAGGTTATAGATTCGCTCTGTGCGTCGGCGGGGCAGGGAATGTTAGTCAAGCTTGCGGCAGACAAGCGCGAAAGTGGAGCTTCTCTCGATGAATCAGCCGATTATATCAGAGGAATTCTTCCGAAAATCTGTCATTGGTTTACAGTTGATGACTTGAAGTATCTGCGAAAAGGAGGCAGGATTGGCGGAACGGCGGCAATTGCGGCGACCTTGCTCGGCATTAAACCGATATTGCATATGAGCACAGAGGGCTGTCTTGAGGGAGTCCATGTCGTGCGCGGCAGACGAAAAGCCATATCTTCTCTTGCCGACAAGTTTGCCAACACCGCAATCGACAGCAGTAGTGAGTATTTCATCTCTCACGGCGATTGCATAGAAGATGCGTTGGAGCTTGAACAACGCTTGGAAAAGCAATTCGGGCATAAAGCTTCGCTTATAACGGAAATAGGTCCTGTCATCGGTTCACATTCCGGCCCGGGAACACTTGCGGTTTACTTTTTAAGCGGCAAAAGATAAATTATCACGTAAATAAAAATTCACATAACAGTCTGATTATTTATAATAATTTAAAAGCGATGATGCATTGACCTGCTTCATCGCTTTATTTTCGGATTGTTATTTTTTGAGTCCGTGCAATTCGGGCTTGAGAGTGTCGTCTATTTTGTATGCGAGAAACTCATCGTCCAATTTACGGTACAGAGGGTCAAGTGTCCTGCGAGCAGGCAGAGATGACATAAGCTGACCTGCGGCGGCGGAGATGTACTGTTTGCTTGGCTGTTCGTCAAGCTCTGCGATAATCTCATCACCGTTGAACCGAAGCTTAATAAATCGTGTATTAGCGGTCTCGATAAATGAAAGCTTCAGCTTTATCACCGTTCTGCCGTCCTCATCGGTCGTTGCTTCGCAGTATGTGACTACATGATAAGGCTCACCGTGAAAAACAAGGTCGGTTTCCGTTGTTTTTCCGAGTGTGACGGACAGACGATAGCTCTCGTTTCCTTCGGTAAATACAATGCTTTCACTGTCAACAGTTATTTCGGTCAAGCCTTCGGAAAAGTTGTTTTGCAGAATCTGGGTAAGTATCGGCATAATTCCTACATCGGAACGGTGTTTGTCAAATTCATATCGACCGACAACATTTTTGTACAGCTTCTTCTGTCGATAATGCTCAATTAAACAAATTCGACCTCTGAAAAATTTGTCGCTTTGACACTTCTCGGTAATACGCAGCTTTTTCAATTCACGACGGCTGCGCGGCAAAGGTGTTTCAGACAGCTTGCAGTTGTCAAAAAATTTGCTTAATGCCTTGAAATAGTTGCTTTGCTGGAAGAATTCGTTGTTTCCTGCGTTGGATACTATGACTATATCGTTGTCTTTATAGCAGGCGACATTCTGTCCGAACATACCGTTCATTAAAAAGCTGTGTGAATTTCTTCCGACCCAGACATGGTAACCGTAATCGTAATCACCCAATCCATCGGTTGCGGCAATCTGACGCTTGGTCATTTCGTTTACCCATTGCTCTGAGACAATACGCACTCCGTCGAATACGCCGTCGTCGAGCAGCATTACACCTATCTTGGCAATATCCTCGGGCAAGATATACAAGCCCCAACCGCCTTTGATAATGTTGGTCGGGCTTTTTTCCCACATATAATTTTCTATTCCGAGCGGCTCGAACAGTCTCGGTTTAAGGTATTCGTCAAGCGGAACTCCGGTCAGCGCGGTAAGCATTGCAGACAGCATATATGTGTTCATGCTGTTGTAGTCGAATTTATGCCCCGGCTCGTATTTTATCACTGATTCGTTGAAGCCTTTGACCCAATCGGTCTCGGTTACACATCCGACCTCATTGAAATTAGACCCGCTCGACATAGTTATCAGATTTCTGACCGTGATGTTCTTTTTGATAATGCTATTTAAAAAGCCCTTCTGCTGACCGAAAACATCGGTAGTTTTGGTATCGAGCGTCAGCAAACCCTCGTCTATCGCCATTCCGACTGCAATACCAACAACGGTTTTCGCCATTGAATAGGTTGCGTGGGGAATCCCTCTCCGATATGCACCGAAATAGGTTTCACTGATGATTTTACCGTGACGGAGTATTGTAATCGAATGCATATCCAGCGATTTGTCAGCGGCAAGCGTTTCAATAAATCTCCTGATATAATTTGAATTTATACCCTGCGATTCGGGAGAAACGCGTTCAAATGTCTTTTTGACAGCGGTACATTCGGCAATTTTGCCTTTTTGAGGGTAATAAGGTATTACCGGCTTGGTAGCTGTTCGGTGGTCGCTGATTCTGGAAATAAGCTTAATAGCATTTTTTTGTACAGTTAAATCCATTGTAACAAAGCCTGCGATACAAATAGTGTTATTACGATAATATTATACAAAATGTAATTAGTTGTTCTCGGCAGTAAGATTAACGCTGAGGACGAGAACAACGACATAATCATTGGAGTCGATGCTGTGCAGTGAGAACGACATATCATCAATGTGCCACAGAGCAACCAAACCGTCATCACCGTAATCATAGGTGGAAACTGTAATATCGCCTATCGGGAAATCATAAGGCTCGACGTCGTCGCCATATACACCGGAAATATCCTCATCATCGGTGTTCTCACCTCTGAGAGTGTATTCGCTTCCGTTGTATTTGAAATCGAGCTGAGCAAGCTTACCGTTTATGGCAAAATATGACTGAGCTTCAAATTCCTCCGCGGGGGTGAGGTTGATGCCGGTCATATCATAAAGCTCGGATGCGCTTTCACATTCGACCATAGGATTGACAACGCCCGCATTCTTTTTGCCGCAACCGACAAATGCGAACAGACAGGTGATAATGAGAATAACGGCAATAGTTCTTTTCATAAAAACTCCTTAAAATATAGTAAGTAATATAGCGGCAAGCAGCCACAGACAGCCGACAAAGAGCATCAGCCACCACAGCAGCTTGGAAAGCTTGATAACCATTTTTATGCTGACAGCTATCAGTACAATCGGGAAAATATACTTAATGCACAGACCGATAACATATAACACAAATAACAATCCTGACATCACTACCATGCTGAAAACCTCTTGCAATAACCGATATGTATTTATTTTACCATATTAATGCAAGTAGTAAAATAACAAAAATACCCCACCGCGTAACGATGGGGTATAATGTGCATAAAAGATTATTCGGCAGCGTCTGCAAAAGCCTTGAGGAAGTAGTACATCGAGCGGGAACCGGCATCGACATAACCGAGGCTTCTCTCGGCGAGGTTTCTTGCTCTGCCGCGCTTGGCGACCATATTCTTGGTAGACTCGGAGCCTTCCCAAGCCTTTTCGGCGGCGGCTTCAAGAGCTTCCTTGGTGCTGGCGGTGGTAGCAGCCTTGAGAGACTCTACGAACGGATAAAGGCTATCGACCATTGTGCTGTCTCCCGGCTGAGCGCCGCCCAGGTCCTGAACACTCTTCAGACCGTTGGCGAACATATCGGCGAGATCCTTGACGGTCAGCTCATCCTTGCCCTGAATGGCGGTGGAGAAGCCGATGTACATAGAAGCATAGATGGGTCCGATGGCTCCGCCGGCTGTGTCGGCGAGTCCCATGCCGCCTTCAAACATAAGGTCAGACATAGTGGTCGGATTCTGATTGGCAATGGCGTCTTTAATCTTCTGATAGCCCTTGCGGACGGTAACACCGTGGTCTCCGTCGCCGACTACAGAGTCAAGCTCGCACAGTTCCTGCTCGCGGGCGATGACGTCATCAGCACCGGCGAGAACGCATTTTTTCAGTTCTTCAAATTTCATTTTTTATACCTCACGCTTTTCCCGCGGACATGCAGGTGTCAATCCAATGCTTTACGCATTCCTTGCCGGCTTCCATAGCGGGGTCAAGGGCGCCGAGCAGCATCGGATGTTCGCCCATTTTATTGAGGGCGGCGAGCATACCGTCGGTGTAATGTGTTACGAAATCGGTGGCAACGTTGCACTTAGTGATACCGCCCTTGATGGATTCCTGTACCATCTCCTTGGGCAGACCGGAACCGCCGTGCATAACGAGCGGCATATTGAGTGCATCGTGAACCTCTTTCAGACGGTCAAAGTGGATATGCGGTTCTTCTACATAGAAGCCGTGCTGATTGCCGATACCGACAGCCAGCAGGTCGACATGGGTAGCATCGACGAGCTTGACTGCGTCCTCAGTATGAACGAGGAAGTCCTCGCGGTCGACATAGCCGCCTTCAACGGTAATCTTACCGTTTTTGATGTGACCCACCTCGGACTCAACGGCGCAGCCGCGAGCGTCGGCATACTTCTTGACCTCGAGAGTCTTGGCAATGTTTTCGTTCAGCTCATCGGCGGAAGCGTCAATCATTACCGAGTCAAATCCGGCGTCGATGCCCTCTTTGCACAGCTCTACGGTGCGGGCATGGTCCATGTGTACGAACACGGGGATATCCAAATCCGCAGAATAGGACTCTATGAAGCTGATGAAGTGCTTGGGTCTGAAATGGTTAAAGGCAATGCACATAAGGATAAGCGGAGTCTTGTACTCGGCAGCGCAGTCCATCATTGCCTTGGCACCGTGCATATCAAAGATGTCAAAAGACGGAATGGCATAGTGGTTGTCATGGGCGTCTTTGAGGACTTCTTTAAAATTAAATCTGCTGTTCATAAATTAATCTCCGTTAATGGCTAATCAATTCCGATTCAAATCAAGAATATCGACTTGAATCAGACTATTTGAAGCATCGGTGTGAAACGCGAAGCATTGCACGGTGATGCTTCAAAATCAGTCTAAAACGAAATTCGTACCGATAAACCTTTCGGCATATTTATATATGCCCGTAAAAATTACGGTTAAAATCAGTCGTGGGGATAGATATCGGGCAGCGGGGTCTGCATCCACTTCTTGATTTCGTCGTCGGGCCAGCCGAGTCCGACAATCAATCCGCCGAGTTCCTGTGTACCGGCGTTGCGGACGTTGTGTCTCCAGATGTTGAGGTGCTTGACATTGGTGATGTACTCGTACAGATCCTTATAGAAGATGTCGAGCTCCATCCATGTCATACCGCCGAGTCCGCCGAGGTTCAGGACAATGTCCTCGCCTTCGGGAACGGGCATATCGTCAAGAAGAACATCCATAATGTACTTGGCGAGGTCGCGGCTTCTCATAAGGGGAACCTTATTGCCGGAGCTTTCGCCGTGTACGCCGACACCCAGCTCCATCATTTCTTCTTCCATCGGCATGATGGGAAGACCGGATACGGGATGGATAGCGCTTCTGAGACCTACGCCGTAGGCGCGGTTGTGCAGGTTGCACTTTTCATTCAGGCGCATGATTTCTTCAACAGACTCACCGCATTCTGCCATAATGGTGGCAACGCCGAGCGGGCCGCCGATGGCACGGCGATCCTGCATTCTCTCCTTCGGAGCGGAAGCAACATCGTCATAACCGATCATCATGTGTATATCCATACCCTTGGCCTGGGCAAGCTGCATGCAGAGCTTGGCATTCAGAACATCGCCGGCGTGGTTGGCAACTCTCATGATAATGGGGGAACCGTCATCAATCTCTTCGAGGGCACGGAACATCTGACGTGCAGACGGAGCGGCGAAAACATCGCCCTGAGTCATAGCGTCCATTCCGCCCGGACGGCAGAAGACACCGGCAGGACCTTCGTGACCGGCTCCGCCGCCTCCTGTGATCTTTACGAGTCCCTTCGGCTTCTTGTACTTGTCGGCACGGACGGTAATGCGGGAATTGGGGAGCAGACGGGAATACTTGTCGGCATCGGGCTGAGCAATCAGTCTGTTGCCGGCAATAGCCTCGTCAACGATCGTATCGAGGTCGTTGTAGAGTTTCTTTACGAACATTGTGATGTTCTCCTTTCAAATTTACGCTTGGGAATTCCATACTTACTAATTCTAACATTTAAAAATAGAAAATAAAACTTGAAAAATTAATGTTATATACAAATAATTTATAGTTTTTTGAAAATTTAAGGTTATTTTAAAGTAAAACCGCACAATGAAAGGCAAATCGGTCGTGAAAATACTATATTATCAATACAGCCTAATGGTAATGAAATTGTCCGTAAGGTGTGGTAATATATACCCATATTAAAGATGTGTGAGGTTGTTATGAGAGGTTACGCTATCGGCGTTGATTTCGGTTCGCTGTCGGCAAGAGCGGTGGTAACGGATGTTGAGAGCGGTGAGATAGTAGGGTCTGCAGTCAGCGAATACAGACACGGTATTATGACCGAATGTCTGCCGAATGGTACTGTGCTCGGAGCAAACTGGGCGGTACAGCTCCCGCAGGATTATCTCGACTCGCTGTCGGAATCGGTTAAGGGTGCGGTTGCCGATTCGGGTGTTGATAAAAACGAAATAATCGGAATAGGTCTCGATGTGACCGCTTCCACCATTCTGCCGACTGATGAAAACGGCCTGCCTATGTGTGAAAGTGAGAAGTACATCCGCGAGCCTAACGCGTATATAAAGGTCTGGAAGCACCACGCCGCACAGAGCTATGCCGACCTTTTAGAGAGAGCTGCCGAGCAAAACGGTGACCGAACAATTGCCGAGCTTTTCGGAGGTCACGTTTCGGGCGAGCATTTTCTGCCGAAGGCGGCGCAGATATTTGTCGAAGCTCCCGAGCTTTTCGAGGATTGCGGCAGAATTATTGAGGTGGGCGACTGGCTTGTCCGCCGCCTTTGCGGTGTCGACTGCCGCGGGTACTGTGCCGCCGCGTTCAAAACATATTACTCAGGGCAGACCGGCGATTTGCCGGATGAGCTGCTGAATTCGGTTTTGCCCGGCTTTTGCAGAATAAAGAGCAAGATTCCCGAAAGGGTCGAATTTACCGGCGATTGTGTCGGAGGGCTGAATGAGGACGGTGCGGCACTGCTCGGACTGCCCGAGGGAATTGCGGTGTCGGCGGCAGGCGTCGACGCTCATTCCACCGTTTACGGATGCGGTGTGTCGGAAGCGGGACAGCTGTTGCTTATTGTCGGCACATCGACCTGCGCGATGCTGCAAAGTGAAACTCAAAGCGCAGTCGACGGTATTAGCGGAGTGGTCGGCAACAGCGTTTTTAAGGGTCTTTATACCTATGAATGCGGACAGTCGGGAGTCGGCGATATTTTTGCGTGGTTTGCCGACAGCTCGGTTGACATACGTTATCACGACGAAGCCGCTGAGCGGAGCATATCGCTCCAGGAGCTGCTAACCGAAAAGGCGTCGAGACTAAGAGTCGGAGAAAACGGAATGGTGGCACTCGACTGGTGGAACGGAGTTCGCTCTACGCTGATGGATTTTTCGCTGAGCGGAGTAATTGCGGGGCTGACCACCGACAGCAAGCCGGAAGAAATATACCGCGCCTTGCTTGAAGCAACTGCTTTCGGATGCCGCAAAATTGTCGAAACGCTGGAGCGGGGCGGAGTCGAAGTCAATACCGTGTTTGCCGCAGGCGGAATCCCGCTCAAAAATCCGCTTATGATGCAGATTTACGCCGATGTGCTGAATCGCGATGTTTACATTGTCGGGCGGGAGCAGACGGGCGCGGTCGGCAGTGCGGTGACGGCGGCAGCAGCGGCGGGCGGAGGCTTTTCCGAGCTTGCCGAGCTTACAAAGCGATACGCCGTACCCTGTAAAACGGTTTATCATCCCGACGGCGAGGCGGTAAAGGCATATAATGACCTTTACGAAATTT
>DCGT01000033.1 GCA_002315315.1 Faecalibacterium sp. UBA1771 | reverse complement strand
GTTGTTGCCTTGGTTATTCCGTGCGAAACGTGTTCTTTGTGCAGTAGACCCGCTTCCTTCATGGTGCGATAGACCGTTCTTCTGCTGACAAAGATTCAATGTTTCTAAAAGATAGGAAACATATGCTTGAGTTGTTGCTTGAAAATTAAGAATAATAATACAATCAAATTAATGATTTCTTGTTATTCTGACAAATAGTTCAAAAAAGTAATATCCGAAATTCACTACCCGTTTTCAGTTGCGTTCTAATTGGAAAAGAGATTAAAGGGAATCGGTGCCAAGAACAGAATAACAAGCATGAAGTGAAATATGTTTTCAATTTTAAACGCGATGATATAACCAAAAATGTTAGTGTATATGATGATGGTACAGATAAGTGGTTTAGAGTCGGAAACATTGTTGAAATTCATGCTACAGGTCTTAATAAATTTCTTGGGAAAAGCAATTTTGGAGAAACAGCCGAAGATATTTTAGATAGATTGGATGCAACAATATATACAGATAAACCAATTACATTTTATTTGGAGGAAGAGCAAAATCCGGATAAAGCAGTGAACATCTTTGCACGAATCAATGCCGGCGGTACAAAGCTATCGTTTTCTGATATTGTTTTTTCATTAATGGTAGCTAATTGGAGTACAATAGACGCCAAAACGGAAATTCGTAATCTTCAAGACCTGGTTAATACGAAAGGTTTTGAGATAGATAAAGATTTTATTATTAAAGCTTTTTGTATAAGGATCATATCCATCCGGATACAAGATATGATGAACTTCCGGATGCAGTCAAGTTAAAGTATTCGTTTAAGACTTATAATTCTATTCGTAATCTTCAAATGCTTGATGCAAATGAAAATGAGTCTAAGGGCAAGAAATTGTTAGTTGACTGGGTAAAGGAAAATACAGATTCTACAAACAAGGCAACATTTTTAGAAACTCACTTAATTCCAAACATTGATTTGTCCATGGATAATTTTGAAGAATATATTATAAGGAGATCCGAAATCTTAAAGAATAAACTCAAGAAATTGTTAATTTGATTGTAGCGTATGCTTTAAATCCGAAAAACGATACTAAAAAATTGAGCAAGCTTTATAATTTAAAAGCACACCCAACGAGGTGTGCTTTTTGTATAAGAATCGGTTATCTGAACCATTCGTCTATCGCTGTATCGTAGCTATCCTTTGCGCCTTGTGCGGTCGGGATAGGTGACAGGGTATATCCCATACTGCGAAGTCCGTCGATAAGGTCACCGAGAATTGTATCGTTAGTAGATGAAACGGTGTGCAAGAGATATATTGCACCGGGATGTGCGCTTGAAATCAGCTTTTGAAGCGACGCGGCAGGGTCGGGTTGGTTATCGGTAAGCCAATCTTGATATGCAACTGACCAGAAAATGCTGTCGAAGCCGGCATTTTTCACAAAGGCAATACGGTTAGTCGAATATTTTCCTTCGGGGAAACGGAAAACAGACATTTTATATCCGAACAAATGTTCAACTCTTTCGTTCAGAGAACTAATCTCGGCAGTAGCGCGTTCGTCGGTGATTGAGGTCATATCGGGATGTTTTTCGGTGTGATTGCCGAGCGTGTGTCCGGAAGCAATTATTTTTTCGACTATTTCCGGCGACTCGTTGAGGTATTCTCCGGTAATGAAAAATGTTCCTTTTACGCCTTTTTCGTTGAGCGTATCGACAATGCTTTCGGTGTAACCCGCTTCGTAACCGAGGTCGAAGGTAAGAAATATTTCATCGCTGTCGGCATATATGAAATGACCGCCGTATTGCGAGAGGCTTTCATCGGCACGGACTGCGTCAATCGGCTGACCGCGCTCGTTTTTATCGTTGCCGAGTCCCCATCCGATAGATTCTTCCGATAGTCCTACGAGAGAAATTTCATCGGATTCTTTTTCAATACCGTCGACCGTCGATGAAACATCGGCTTGGGTGTCGGCGGTATTTTTTCGCTGTATTGAAAACACCATGACTACCGCTGCAAGAAGCAGAGCAGTGACCGAGAGTATAAGCGCCGCTAATTTGTCGGACATAAAATTACCTCCGCAGGAAGTATCCCGCAGAGGTAGTGTGTCCCGAATAAGTCGGGTTATTCTTATTTTTTGCGGTTATTTATCAGTATAATTGCGGATATTACAGCGGTGATGATTGCAATGCTTGCGATGATGGCAGGAATGATGCTGCCTGATAAAAATATACTTGTAGGACCGTCGGCACCGCCGATGACGGTAATGGAACTGTTCATAATTACTCCTGTTTTCATGTCTTGAAATAGTGAGGATGATTGAGCTTGCAAACGAGTCTCGGGTCGGTCGTTATTTTGCCTTGATCTGCACCGCAACACTTGCGGGCAGACAGATTGCATATTCGCCGTCCTTGCCGATTCGCCCGAAGCCCTCGCAGATGTGGTCGGGGCATTGGGAATTTTCAAAGCATATTGTTCCGTTTTCAACTTTGAGCGTGACCGGCAGGTCGGCATCGATGTTGTAGGTTTTGTCGACATCAAGCGGGATTTGCATAATTACATCCCCGTTGTATGATACCTCGGCGTAAAACCCCGATTGTTTGGGAATCAGTAATAAAACGATTGCCGCGACTGCAATCAGCAGGATTATCAGAATTTGCGTTTTTGTTGTTCTTTTCATCTTTATTACTTATTTTGTGTTTGTTTAGCGCTCGACAGCTTTTTCATACCGAATAGTACGAGTACTGCACAGTTTACGAGCAGTGCTATTATCGTTGCATAGCAGGTGCCGAACAAATTAAATGTTTTGATTAGAGGTGCGCTTGTCGCCGCCGCTGTCACAAGAGATGCCGTATTTGCGGCTATAAGACCGCGACGGTCGCGGAGTACGGTGAGAAGCATACACAGAAACAGTGACAGTGCGGTCAGCGAAGAGCATATTACGAGCGGCACGAGCAATGCGTCGTGTGCGGCGACCTCCGAACCGTAGAGCAGATTAAGTCCCCATTTGCCGACAAGCAGCACTCCGCCGCAGCAGACCGCTCCGAGAACGCCAATTCCCGCCGATACAATTGCCGCAAGCTTTTTAAAGCCACTTGCATCGCCGTCCGCAAGCTTATGCGCAAAGGTCGTTACAAACGGTGTGAAGAGGAATGCCGCGCCGACCTGTATTATCATAACGGGAGAGCTGACAAGACCGTAGACGCCCATAGTATCGCTGTCGGTCAGACGCTCGAGCATCAGCTTGGGGACAGAGCTGGTTGCGGTGTTGAGAAAAACGTAGATTGCGAGCGGAGCGCATTCCGTCAACAGCATTGCGACCGACTTAGCTTTGACCTCACCGAGCGGGGTGTAATACTTTTTCGTGCCGATTACATCGTATAATATCGAGAACGTGTAGCAGACAAGTGTCATTATCAGCAGTGAGAGCCAAAGAGAAGAGGTCAGCTTCATACCGAGCGTAAATGCGGCGACGCCGGCAATACCCCTTACGGTGTAGGAAATTCCGATTATATCCATTCGTTCGGCACGCTGACAGCATCCGTGAAAAACATCGGTTAGCGATTCGAGCAGACGGTAAAAAAGAACTATGACGATGATTCCGAGCTGTTCGTCGCGGTAGCCGGAAACAAGGGAAAACACAATGCACAGCATCACCGATACAGAAAAGGTCACGGCACGGCTTGCAAAGTAACAGCCGTCGGAATATTTGCCGTTGAGGTCGGAAACCTGATAGTTTCTCATACCGAAGGACGACAGTGTGAGAAAAACCGCCGTAGCCGTCATCGCAGTAGTGAGCAGTCCCGCGTTGGTAATACCGTTTTCGCCGGACAGTGTTTTTATCAGCAGACCGGTTATGAGCCATTGACAGACGAAATAAATTATGTTTCCTGCAGTGTTGAACAGAACATTGCGTCCGAGAGTTTTGTTATTATCCATTATCCGATTACCGCAAAAGCGTCCTTTATATAATCTGTTTATTACCGTAATTATATCATTAAAGCTTTGCATACGCCACCATGATGGCATTCTTGACACATTTTTCTTTGATTAATGATATAAAATCATAAAATTTTACATACATTGACATCGGAATGCTGATATAATAAATAATATGTACAAAAATAACAAGGCAACACCGTATAATTCAGTAAGAGTGATTGAGGCTCCTTTCTCGGTCATTGAATAGGATATTGTCCGGTATCTGCTTGGAAATGGAAGAAAGATGGAAAATAAGAGCGAATTCCTCCTCGAGATGAAGCATATCGAGAAAAAGTTCGGAGCCATTGTCGCGCTGAGCGACGGCTACATTCATGCCAAGCCCGGCGAGGTAAACGCGCTTGTCGGCGGCAACGGTGCAGGCAAATCGACACTTATCAAGATTTTGTCCGGCGCTCAGCCTCACGACGGCGGCGAGATTATCTTTAACGGCAATCCCGTACACATCAAGAGCACCAACGATGCTCTCAATATCGGTATCAAGACCATTTATCAAGAGCTTGCGCTGTTTGACCAGATGAACGTCTATGAGAACCTGTTTGTCGGTCGCGAGATGATATACGAAAATCCTCTGATTAAGTGGATGAAGGTTATGCGCCGCAAGGATATGGCAGCCTACGCCCGCAACGAGATCAACAGAATGGGACTCAATATCCCCGATATATTTGCCCGTGTCCGTACTATGTCGGGCGGTCAGCGTCAGTGTATCTCCTGTGCCCGTGCGTTGCTCGGCGGTGAGCCTGCGGTACTCGTAATGGATGAGCCTACCGCCGCTCTCGGTGTAAAGGAATCTATGGAAGTTCTCGATATGATGAAGAAATACCGCGACCAGGGTGCCGCCATTATACTCATCAGCCACAATATGAGAACCGTGTTCGAGGTTGCCAACGAAATTACCGTTATGCGACTGGGCGAGACCATCTGCAATGTCAAGAAGGATGATGTAACCGAAGAAGAAATCGTCGGACTTATGACCGGAGCCATCGAGCGTCTTGACGCTTCAAGAGACTTTATGCAGCAGATGACCGATTATTAATTAACGGATTGTATACTTCGCTGACGATAATACAAGCTGTATATCGTCGGCGGAGTATTTTTCTGTATTACCTCGTCAGCCGCCCTTGACAACGCTCGAAGATATGATATAATAATCACAGACAACAAAGTAGCACATTCGCGCTCACCTGACGCTTGCGGCGTTACGGTTAATATTTGAGGGTTCGCCCTTGATATTTTGACGCGCGAAAATATTCGCGCTTTTTTATTTGTTGATCAAGACGGAGGTGCATGACAATAGCAGCAAAGGAACACGTTATCAACGAGGATATCCGAGAGAAGGAAATTCGAGTAGTCGATAACGACGGAGCACAGCTCGGAATAATGACGCCGGACAAGGCTCTTGAATTGGCTTATGCCAAGGAGCTTGATCTCGTAATGATCGCGCCGCAGGCGGTACCGCCTGTCTGCCGCATAATGGACTACGGTAAATACCGTTTCGAGCAGCAGAAACGCGAAAAAGAAGCCAAAAAAAATCAGCGTGTGGTTGAAATCAAAGAAATTCGTCTGTCACTTAACATCGGCGACCATGACTTCGACACCAAGGTGTCGCACGCCGCCGAATTCCTTAAAGACGGGAACAAAGTCAAGGCGAGCATTCGTTTCAGAGGACGCGAAATGGCTCACGCCGTCATGGGTTATGACATTATGAATAAATTTGCTCAGGCGTGCGAGGAGTTCGGCACGGTCGAAAAGGCCGCAAAGCTGGAGAGCCGTTCCATGCAGATGTTTATCGCACCGAAATCATCAAAGTAATATTTAGGAGGAAACCCGAAATGCCCAAGATTAAAACGCACAGCGGTGCCAAAAAGCGCTTTTCCGTTACCAAGACCGGCAAGATCAAGAGAGCCCATGCCTATAAGAGCCACCTTCTGAACGGCCACGGCAAGACCACCAAGACGAAGAGAAAGCTGAGAAAAGAGGCTTATGTAGCTTCTGCCAACGCTTCCAATCTGAAGGTTCTTATTCCCTATAAATAAATCGAAATCAGAGATAACAATTACCAACTCACTTTTAGGAGGATACAGATATGGCTCATGTTAAGGGCGCAATGATGACCCGCAAGAGAAGAAAGAAGATTCTCAAGCTCGCCAAGGGATATTACGGCAGCAAGAGCAGGAAGTTCAAGACAGCGAAAGAAGCCGTTATGAAGTCCGGTCAGTATGCGTACATCGGACGCAGACTGAAAAAGAGAGATTTCAGAAAGCTTTGGATTACCCGTATTTCCGCCGCCTGCCGTGCAAACGGCATCAATTACAGCCGCTTTATGAACGGTCTGAGCAAGGCCGGTATCGAGCTTAACCGCAAGATGCTTTCCGAGCTTGCCATTCACGACGAGAAGGGCTTTGCTGCACTCGTTGAGCAGGCTAAGGCTGCTCTTTAATTCGATTATCATGCCCGTACGCATACAGCGCGCGGGCTTTTGCCATAGTTAGGGCACGCACAATAGGCGGCTTTTGCCGCAATAGGAGTTATTCTTGATTTTTATATCTAGTGTTTCAAACGATAAGGTGAAGCGGGTCGCCGCACTCGCTTCCGACGCCGACGAGCGTCGAAACAGCGGCCTTTTTGTCGTACACGGAATTAAGCTTGCGCTCGACGCATTTGCCTTCGGCTTTGAGCCGGAATCGCTGTTTGTCACCGAAAAGGCGCTTGCGAATTATTCGGATAAGCTGAGTGAATTAATACAGACCGTGCCGGAATGCTGCATTATCGGCGAAAATGTCGAGAAAAAGCTGACCGATCAGCGTTCTCCGCAGGGCGTTGTCGCCGTGTTCAAAAAGGGTCGGGCGAGAGAGATGACCTCCGACCGCGTAGCGGTGCTCTGCTCGGTGCAGGACCCCGTTAACGTAGGTACCGCGTCCCGTTCGGCGCTTGCGTTCGGATTTGATTTGATGTTGACCTCCGGCTGTGCCGATTTGCTGTCGCCCAAAACTCTCCGAGCTTCGATGGGAGCGTCGATGAAGGTGGCGTTCGATACTGCCGCCGACGGCTTTGAAGCTCTCGAAAAGCTGAAAAGCAGGGGATTTGTGAGCTATGCCACGTCACTGTACGCCGACCCCGTGCCGCTTGACAGCGTAACACCCGCTTCCAAATCTGCGGTGTTTGTCGGCAGCGAGGGTCGGGGATTGGACGACGATTTGTGCCGAAGCTGCGACAGAACAGTCATTATTCCGATGTCGGGTTCTGTTGAGAGCCTGAACGCGGCGGCTGCGGCGGCGATTATGTTTTGGCATTTCAGAAAGGCGGAATAATATGGGAAAGGAACATTGGGTCTGGCTCGGTATGCTGATCACCGGCAACAGCAACCGCTTCAGAGAGCTGCTCGGGTTGTATGCCGGAGCCGCCGATATATATGAGGACAGACATTCCCCGACAGTGAGAGGGCTGTTATCAAAGGACGCGCTTTCAAAGCTCGATACGCTTGATGATGCAAAGAGAATGATTGAGCTGTGCGAGAAAGACGGTATAGGAATCTGCGCGTATTCCGATATCGACTATCCACCGAGACTTCGAGCAAGCCTCGGTGTTGTTCCGTGCCTTTACTATTCGGGTAATCTGAAAATTCTCGACGGTGTGACGCTGGCGGGCGTCGGTACACGGAATCTGACGCAGTACGGCAGAGATGCGGTACGCGAAATCTGCACCCCGCTCGCAAAGGCAGGCATAACACTCGTGAGTGGGCTTGCTATCGGTATTGACAGTGAGGTTCACAAGACGGCGCTTGAAAACGGTTCGCCGACCGCCGCCGTTCTCGGCAGTGCGATAAATGAAACCACTCCTCACCGTCACGAGGGTCTGCGCCGCCGAATCGAGGAGAGCGGCGGACTTGTCATAAGCGAGTATCATCCCGGCACTAAAACTCAGCCGTTTATGTTTGCCGCAAGGAACAGAATCGTTGCCGGCATTTCCAGCGCGGTTATGGTGTTTGAAGCGGCGGAGAACAGCGGTTCGCTGATAACCGCAAACAATGCAATTGACGACGGACGCGATGTGTTTTCAGTACCCGGCAGTATCTTTTCGAGGTCGAGCAGCGGCACAAATAATCTGATCAACCGCGGAGCAACACTGCTTAACGATGCACAGATTGTAATAGACAGATTCGGCGTTGAAAGTACAGGGCATACCGAACCTAATTATGACGAACGTCCGCCCGAGCCGAGAAACGAAGCGGAGAGTTCTGTTGCCGAGCTTCTCAAAAGCGGTGAAAAAACCCTTGACGAGCTTGCCGACCGCACCGGGATACCCGTTTCCGAGCTTATAACGACGCTGTCTCTTATGGAGCTGGAGGGTATGGTCACGGCGCTTCCGGGTCCGAGGTATTCGCTCGTGTAACGCATTTTGCGGGAATATTACGCCTTGATGTCCTAATACGGATTCGTCGCCCGATTTTCGGGAAAAGCCGAGTATATATTAGAATGTCACGTCGGAATAATTCGTTCGGAATTATGCGGCGGTCTGTTAATACTTGACCCGATAATTTATAATATCAAGCATACCGCCGACGAAGGCGGCAAAGCAATTTTCTAATATGGTGGTGTTTATATGTCAAAGCTTGTTATAGTGGAATCTCCCGCCAAGGCTAAGACAATCAAAAAATATCTCGGAAAGGGCTACGAGGTAATGGCGTCGATGGGTCATGTCCGCGATCTGCCGCACTCGTCGCTCGGAATCAACATCAACAAGGATTTTCAACCGCTGTATATAACGATAGACGGCAAGGAAAAGCTGATAACAGAGCTGTGTGCCGCCGCCAAAAAGAGCGACGGCGTATATCTCGCCACCGACCCCGACCGCGAGGGCGAGGCTATTTCGTGGCATCTTGCGTATCTGCTCGGTCTGCCTATCAATACGCCCAACCGTGTGACCTTCGGCGAAATCACCGAAACGGGCATCAAAAACGGTATGGCAAACCCGAGAGCTATAGATACCGACCTCGTCAATTCACAGCAAGCGCGCCGTCTGCTTGACCGCATTGTCGGATACAAGCTGTCTCCGTTTCTTTGGAAAAAGGTTCGCAGAGGTCTGTCGGCAGGTCGTGTTCAGTCGGTTGCCGTGCGGCTTATCGTTGACCGCGAACGCGAAATTGAGGCATTCGTTCCGCAGGAATACTGGACAATCGACGCGGTTCTGCGCCCGACGGGTACGCAGAAAACCTTTGTTGCCCGTCTGCGCACGATAGAGGGCGTTGACGCCGACGAGTTTAAAATCGGCAACGAGAGCGAATGCAGAGAAATACTCGATAAGCTCGAAAACGAGCAGTTTGTCATTGCCGATGTGAAAAAGGGAACCCGCCGCCGTGTACCTGAGCCGCCCTTTATCACATCTACGCTTCAGCAGGATGCATCCCGCAGGCTCGGCTTTACCGCGCGCCGTACAATGCACGCCGCGCAGGAGCTGTACGAGGGCGTCGATATCGAGGGTATCGGCACAACGGGACTCATCACTTATATGAGAACGGACTCGCTGAGAATTTCCAACGAGGCTCACGCCGAGGCGGTTGCATATATCGAAAACCGATTCGGTGCAAAATATGTCTGCAAAGCTCCGAGAAGCTACCGACGCAAGGGTGCAGTAGCGGCTCAGGATGCTCACGAGGCAATTCGTCCCACATCGGTCGAGCTGACTCCCGAGCGTGTTGAAAGCTCGCTAACATCGGAGCAGTACAAGCTTTATAAGCTTATTTGGGAGCGGTTTATCGCAAGCCGTATGGCGGACGAAACGCTCAATACCGTAACCGTGAATATAAACGCCGGCGACTACCGTTTCCGTGCTACCGGCTCCGAAATAACCTTTGACGGGTTTACGCTGTTATATGAAGCAGCATCCGACGACAAGGCGGAGAGTGTGCCGACACTTCCGCCCATGACCGACGAAACTAAGCTGAACCGCAAGGATTTAAAGCCGTCTCAGAAGTTCACACAGCCCCCGCAGCGCTTTACCGAGGCATCTCTTATCAAGACGCTGGAGGAAAACGGCATCGGCAGACCGTCGACCTATGCACCGATTATCTCTACGATAATCGATCGCGGATATGTCGAGCGCAGGCAGAAGAATATTGTGCCGACCTCTCTCGGAATGGTTGTTACCGACCTTATGAAGGAGCAGTTCAGCAATATTGTCGATGTGAAATTCTCGGCGGGTATGGAAAAGAGCCTTGATAAAATCGAGGAGGGCAAGGCAGATTGGGTCAAGACGCTCAGTAAATTTTATAAGGATTTTGACAGCGACCTGCAAAAGGCGGAGACCTCAATGGAAGGCAAAAGAGTAAAGATTCCGGAGGAGGAAACCGATATTGTCTGCGAGCTTTGCGGAAGAAAAATGGTTGTTAAAACCGGTAAATACGGCAAATTTCTCGCCTGCCCGGGTTATCCCGACTGCAAGAATACAAAGAGAATTGTCGTTGAAACCAAGGGCTTTTGCCCCAAGTGCGGCGGTAAGGTCGTTCAGCGTAAATCACAGCGCGGCAGAATATTTTATGCCTGCGAGAAGGGCACCGAATGCGGATTTATGACATGGAACGAGCCGACCGACCAAAAATGCCCCAAGTGCGGAAGCTCATTGTTTAAAAAGAAGGACAAAACCGGCTCGCTCATCTGTGAAAAAGAGGACTGCGGTTATCGCAAGGAGGCTGAAAAGAATGAGTGATATTGCGGTAATAGGAGCGGGACTTGCAGGATGTGAGGCGGCGCATACGCTGTCACGGCGCGGCAAAAAGGTCGCACTTTATGAGATGAAGCCGATTCGCCGTTCGCCAGCACATCGCTCCGACGGCTTTGCCGAACTGGTCTGCTCCAATTCGCTCAAGGCGAAAAGGGTGGAAACGGCGGCAGGACTTTTAAAGCAGGAAATGAGAATGCTCGGCTCGCTGACGCTTGAATGTGCCGCACGGTGCGAGGTCCCCGCAGGCGGTGCTCTTGCCGTCGACCGTGAGATATTTTCCCGTCTTGTGACCGAGGCAATTCAAAATGACCCTAACATAGAGATTCGGCACGAGGAAATAACCGCGCTCGATTTGGGTATTCCGACAATTGTCGCCACCGGTCCTCTGACCGACGGAGGACTTGCCGACAGCCTTTCCGAGCTGACCGGTGGTTTTCTGAGCTTTTTTGACGCCGCCGCTCCGATAGTAACGGCGGACAGCATAGATATGAGCAGGGTATTTGCCGCCAGTCGCTACGACCGCGGCGATGACGATTATCTCAACTGCTTCTTTTCCAAAGAGGAATACGAACGCTTTTATAATGAGCTTATCAATGCCGAGACTGCGCCCGTGCACGGTGTAGACTCGGGAGTATATGAGGGCTGTATGCCGATAGAACGCCTTGCCAAGCGTGGCGAGCAGACGATGCGCTTCGGACCGATGAAGCCGGTCGGACTGCGCGACCCGAGAACGGGGCATCGTCCGTGGGCGGCGGTACAGCTGCGCAAGGAGAACACCGAATCGACGATGTACAACATAGTCGGTTTTCAGACAAGCCTCAAATTCGGCGAGCAGAAACGGGTGTTCTCAATGATCCCGGGACTTGAGGAGGCCGAATTCGCGCGTTACGGAGTTATGCACCGCAACAGCTTTTTGAACGCTCCCAAGACGCTCAATCCCAATCTGTCGCTAAAGAATCGTCCCGAAATATTTGTGGCGGGTCAGCTTACCGGCTTTGAGGGATATATGGAATCGGCGTCGAGCGGTATTCTTGCCGCACGCTTTGCCGTAGATATGCTGGACGGTATCGAATCAAGACAGCTGCCGGAGCACACTATGCTTGGGTCGCTTTTGAGATATATCGGAACGGAAAATGCCGATTTCCAGCCTATGGGCGCCAATATGGGCGTAATTCCGCCGCTTGACGAGGAAATACGGGATAAAAAGGAGCGTTATGCCGCCGTTTCCCGCCGTGCCATTGACGAGATGGAGAGATTTTTGAAGCAAGGAGAAAACGAATGAAAATAGTTATAGATGCTTTCGGAGGAGATAACGCCCCCGTCGAGATTATTCGCGGAGCGGCTATGGCGAAGAGCCGGTTTGACTGCGAGCTTGCATTGACGGGCGATATCGAAACCGTCAAAAAAGCCGCCGCCGAAAACGGAATCGACATTTCCGATATCGAGCTTATAGGCGCGGCAAGCGTTATGGATATGCACGACGAGGCAAGACTTGTTGTGAAATCCAAGCGTGACAGCTCGATGGGCGTCGGTCTTGATCTGGTGGCAGACGGAGCCGCCGACGCTTTTGTCAGCGCGGGACCTACAGGTGCTCTGCTTATGGGCGCGACTATGATAGTCAAGCGAATCAAGGGGATAAAGCGTCCCGCTCTCGGAGCGGTACTGCCCACCCTTACGTCAAATACAATTCTCATTGACTGCGGTGCAAATGCCGAATGCCGTCCCGAAATGCTGGCACAGTTCGGAATGATGGGTTCGCTGTATATGCAGTATGTTATGAATAAGGAAAACCCGATTGTCGGACTTGCCAACAACGGAGCGGAGGATTCCAAGGGAACCGAGCTGCAAAAGGCGGCGTATGCAATACTTAAGGCGGACAGCGGTCTAAACTTCTTCGGCAATGTAGAGGGCAGGGATATTCCCATGGGCGTCAGTGACGTAGTTGTGACCGACGGCTTTACCGGCAATCTTATCCTTAAAACAATAGAGGGAATGGGTTCGGCTATCGGTAAAAAGCTCAAGTCCGCGCTTATGACCAACACCGTGACCAAGCTGTCGGCGCTTATGCTCAAGCCGACGTTAAAGGATTTCGCCGCGAGTATGGACTATTCGTCGTTCGGCGGCGCACCGTTTATCGGTCTTACCAAGCCCGTTATTAAGGCACACGGCAGCTCCGGCGCTTCGGCAATCTGCAGCGCCGTCCGTCAGGCAATCGACTGGAGCAGTGCGGACGTAACGCAGGCTATTACAGAGCATTTGAGTGGTGTGAGTGAGGAAGAATGACTACATTAGAAAGCAGGCTCGGATACGAGTTTAAAGACAGAACGCTGTTTGAACGTGCCTTGACACATTCGAGCTTTGTAAACGAACACGGTATGAGCAAGTTGCTGTGCAACGAGCGACTTGAGTTTCTCGGTGATTCGGTACTGTCCGTTATCGTGTCGAGATATCTGTTTGAAAAATATTCCGATAAGCCCGAGGGAGAGCTGACGCGTGAGCGGGCGGCGCTTGTCTGCGAGGCAACGCTTGCCGGTTTTTCACGCGAGCTGAATTTGGGAGCGTTTATCAAATTCGGCAAGGGGGAAAAGATGTCGGGAGGAGACAGTCGACCGTCGATTCTTGCCGACGCCTTTGAAGCCATGCTTGCCGCAATATATCTCGACGGCGGATTTGACACGGCGGAGCAGTTTGTACTGCGCTTTGTCAAGAACGCCGAACCGCAGGCAGAGCAGAACACAAGGGACTACAAGACGCTGCTTCAAGAGGTTATCCAGCGCAATCCCGATGAGCGGCTACGATATGTCGTGACCGATGAATCGGGACCCGACCACAATAAGTCGTTTACCGTAGAAATTCAGCTTAACAACAATACCTTCGGTGTCGGACACGGCAGAAGCAAAAAGCTTGCCGAGCAGGACGCCGCACGTCAGGCTTTGGAGCTGATGGGGTTGTGAAAAAGCACGCTAATCTGTCGATTTTCGTGCCGCATAAAGGCTGTCCGCGCCGATGCATCTTCTGTGACCAGAACAGCATTTCGGGCACCGTCAATGAACCGACCGCAGAATACGTTTCGGCACTCTGCAATAAATTTCTGCCTGCTGAGGGCGAGGGAGCGAAAACCGAAATTGCATTTTTCGGCGGCAGCTTTACCGCTATCGAACGCGGGTATATGACACGTCTGCTCGAAGCCGCCGAACCGTTTGTGCGCTCGGGCAGGGCAAAGGGAATACGCATTTCCACCCGCCCCGACGCGATTGACGGCGAGACGCTGTCGGTTTTGCGCGATTTCGGTGTTACTTCAATCGAGCTGGGCGCACAGAGTATGGATGATACTGTTCTTGCGAAAAATCTGCGCGGACACACCGCCGACGATTCCCGCCGCGCCGCCGCGCTGATAAGAAATTACGGTTTTTCGCTCGGCTTGCAGATGATGATTGGTATGTACTCCGACACCGACCCGATGTCGACCGCAATATTTACCGCCGATGAATTTATAACTCTGCGGCCCGACACCGTGAGAATATATCCGACGCTGGTTATAGAGAATACCCCGCTTTGCACACTATGGCGGCGCGGTGAATATATGCCGCTGTCGGTAGAGCAGGCGGTAAAGATAACGTCGATTCTGCTCATTAAGTTTGACGAGCAGGGAATTGATGTTATAAGAACGGGTCTGCACAGCGATATGTCTTTGCAGAATTCCTATATAGCGGGGCCGTTTCACCCTGCATTCGGGGATATGTGTATCTCCGAGGCACTGATGCAAAAGCTGATGCCGCAACTTGACGGAATGCCCGAAGGAGATGTAACCGTTTATGTAGCCAAGGGCAGAACGGGTGCGGCGGTCGGTCAGCACCGATGCAACATTATTTCACTCGCCGAGCGGGGCTATGATGTCACCGTTCGCGAGGATGCCGCTCTTGCGCCGTTTGAGGTCAGAGCGATTCATAATTGATATATTTTCGGGAGAACACAGCATTGTTTCTCAAATTTATAGAATTACAGGGTTTTAAATCCTTTCCCGACAAGACACGCCTTACCTTTGACAAGGGTATTACCGCCATTGTCGGTCCCAACGGGAGCGGCAAGAGCAATTTGTCCGACTCAATACGCTGGGTACTCGGCGAGCAGTCCGGTAAGTCGCTCAGAGGCGGCAAGATGGAGGACGTTATTTTCGGCGGGTCGGCACAGCGCAAGGCGATGGGTTTTGCGCAGGTGTCGCTCGGTCTCGACAATTCCGACGGCAGAATACCCGATGTGGGCAATGAGCTTGTCGTGTCGAGAAAGTATTTCCGAAGCGGAGACAGCGAATATTTAATCAACGGCAAACGGGTGCGCTTGCAGGATATCAGAGAAACCTTTTTCGACACAGGTCTGTCGCGTAACGGTTATTCGATAATCGAGCAGGGCAGAATTGCCGCAATAGTATCCGCCAAAAGCAAGGAACGCAGACAGCTTTTCGAGGAGGCCTCGGGAATAGCGAAATATCGCTACCGCAAGGAGGAGGCACAGAAAAAGCTGGAAGCCGCCGAGGATAATTTGTCAAGACTTCGCGATATTCTGGATGAGCTGGAGAGCCGTGTCGAGCCTCTGCGTGAGCAGAGTGAAAAGGCAAAAAAGTTTTTGGAGCTTCAAAAGGAGCGACGCAGTCTTGAGATAACGTTGTACTGCGACACGATTGAGCGTTCCTCCAAGGCGGTAAACGAGCAGGAGGAAAAGCTCGAAATCGCGTCGATCGATTACGATAAGGCTCAGCAGGAGCAGGACGATATCGACGAGGGCATCGAGCGGGAATTCGAGAGAAACCGTGAGATTTCGGCAATCGTAGATGATAATAACGGTAAAATTAACGGTATAACCGAACAGCTTGCCTCGCTTGAGGCTGAAAAAACCGTAAGGAGCAACGAAAAAATCCGTGCGCAGACCACCGTGCAGTCGCTTGAAAATGAGTTGAAAACGGTGGGTGACGAGCAGGATTCGTCGGACAGGCGCAGGCGTGAGCTGAATGACCGCATGACTGCGCTGACCGAAAAATCAGAGCAGATTGACGGCGAGCTTGCCGAGATTCGGCGGCTTGTCGACGAGCTGGACGATATGCGCACGCGAAAGGATGTTCGTCACGGCGAGCTGTCGGCACAGCTTATGAAGCTGACCGCCGAGCAAACCGATTTAAAGCTGTCGGTCGGCAGCTTTACCGCCGAGCTCGGTCAGCTCAGCGCAAGACTCGATGCGATACGCGCGATGCTTCCCGCTGCCGAAAAATCGGTGGAGGACGGACGCGAGAAAAACAAAAGGCTCAAAAAGGAGCTTGAGGATAACACCGACGAGCTGACGGGAAATAACAATCAGAAAAACGGATACAATTTGAAGCTTGCTTCAAAAACGGAACAGCTTGAAAATATTGACGCCCGCGACGGTCAGATACGCTCGCAGATAGATGAGCTTCGCCACCGCGCACACGCGTTGGAGGAAACCGAAAAGAGCATGGACGGCTTCTATCCGAGCGTGAAGCGGGTTATGGAGGCGGGAACGCGCCGAGAGCTGCGAGGCATCGTCGGTACGGTAGCACAGCTTATTTCGATAAAAAGCGGATGTGAGGTCGCAATCGAAACGGCGCTCGGAACGGCAATTCAGAATATAGTTGTCGAAAACGAGCGCAGTGCGAAGGATGCAATATATTTTCTCAAAAAAACAAAGGCGGGACGCGCAACCTTTATGCCGCTTGACACTGTAAAGGGCTCGCGCTTCGATGATGAGCAGGTGCTGAAAAGCGACGGTACCGTCGGTCTTGCTTCGCGACTTGTGAGCTGTGATGCAAGATACGAAAGCATTATAAGCGGTCTTTTGGGAAGAATTATCGTTGCCGAGGATTTGGACGCCGCCGCAAATATCGCGAGAGCCTGCAAATACCGTTACCGCGTCGTGACGCTCGACGGACAGGTTGTCAATGCCGGAGGATCGTTTACCGGCGGCTTTTCATCGCGGTCAGCGGGTGTGTTCAGCCGCCGAAGCGAGATAGAGCGGCTCAATTCACAGGCGGATGAGCTGGAGCGTGAGCTGTTGTCGCATTCCGGCGAACGAAAAGAGCTTGCGGATGAGATAAACACACTTCGCGCGGAATTGACCGTAATCGGCAGTGAGGAGATAAAGCTCGGCGTTGAAAAGATTAGAATAGAAACCGAGATGACCGCCGCCGACAACGAGCTTAGCGGTGCAATATCGACGCATGAAAATATGAAGCGCGAGGCTGACGAAATCGAAAAGTCGATTAAGAGCAGGACGGACGGTATAGAGCAGAGCGGCAAGCGTCTTGATGAGATCGCCGTTCAAATTGCCGATATTGAGAGCAGCGAGGATATGCGCGATGATACCGAGCTTGCCGATCGCAGGAGCGCACTTTCGGAGCGGCTGACAACGGTAAGAATCGGTAAAATGGAAACACAGAAGGATATTGAAGGAGTAGAGCAAAGCCTTGCCGAGCTTGCCGAGCGGCAGAGCGAAAAGCTGTCAAGACGGCAGGCTATAGACGATGAGATCAAATCGCTGAATGAGCTTTGTCTTCGCATTGATGAGGAACAGAAGCTGTCACAGGTGAAGGCAGAGGAGCTGACCGAACAGCGAGAAGCACTGCGACGGGGCACGGAAGCCGTTATTGCCGAGCGATTTGAGCATGAAAAAGAGGTCGCCCGCCTGCGTGAGAGTCAACGGCAGACTATTGCGCGCAAAGAGGAGCTGGGTCGTGAAAAGGCGCGCCTTGAGGAGCGCAGGGATATGCTTCGCCGTGACTTTGACCAGGCTGTCGCCAAGCTGTGGGAGGACTATGAGCTGACTCGCAACGAGGCGGTACGGCAGTGTGTCGAATTCACATCCGTTTCGGCACTTCGGCAAAATGTTGCGTCGCTGCGCGGAAAAATTCGTGCGCTCGGCTCGGTCAACGTCGGCGCGATTGACGAGTATGCAGAGGTATCTCAGCGCTATGAGTTTTTGAGCGAACAGGTGAACGATGTAGATAGCTCCAAGAAACAGCTTCTTGATATGATTAAGAGTGTTACTGCCGAAATGCGCACTATCTTTACCGATTCGTTTGCGCAGATAGCCGACAATTTCTCAAGGGCATTTGCAGATATGTTCGGAGGCGGCACGGCGCGCATAAGTCTTAGCGAGGATGAGGATGTTCTTGAGAGCGGCATAGAAATTGACGTTCAGCCGCCGGGCAAAATTATCAACAACCTTGCCGCTCTTTCCGGCGGTGAGCAGGCACTTGTCGCTATTGCATTATATTTTGCGATACTCGCCGTCAACCCGTCGCCGTTCTGCGTGCTGGATGAGATTGATTCGGCGCTCGATGATGTAAATGTCGACCGCTTTGCGAGGTATATGTCACATCTAACCGATAATACGCAGGTACTTGCCATTACTCACCGCAGGGGCTCAATGGAGGTCGCCGACACATTGTGGGGCGTGACTATGCAGGAAGAGGGCGTTTCCAAGCTGTTGAAGCTGACCGTCAGCGAGGCAAAGCTTGTTGTCGGCAACTGACAAATAATAAATTCGGGAGTATAATATGGGATTATTTGAAAAAATCAAGGCGGGACTGAAAAAGACCATTGAGGGAATGGCATTCGCTTTTTCGTCCGATAAGCCGGACGACGATTTTTACGATGAAATCGAGGAAAAGCTGATTCTCTCCGACGCCGGTATGGATACGACCGAGTATATACTCGATGAGCTTAAAGAACGCATTAAGAAAAATCATATTACCGAGTCGGATGAGGCAATCGGTCAGCTCAAAGAAATCTGTACCGAGCTACTGAGAGCCGACTCCGAGCCGGACTATTCCGGCAAGCCGGCGGTTATTTTGCTCATAGGCGTGAACGGTGCCGGTAAAACCACCACTGCGGGCAAGCTGGCAAATCTGTTTACCCGAGACGGCAAAAAGGTAACCCTTGCCGCTGCCGATACATTCCGCGCCGCCGCCGAGCAGCAGCTCGAGGTTTGGGGCGAAAGGAGCGGGGTCGAGGTTATTAAGGGTGCAAACGACCCGTCTGCGGTCATCTATGACGCCGTCAGCTCCGCCAACGCACGCGGCAGCGATATAGTTATCTGCGACACGGCGGGCAGACTGCACAACAAGAAAAATCTTATGGATGAGCTTGCCAAGATGTCGAGGACGGTCAAAAAGGCCGCTCCGAGCGCATCGGTCGAGACCTATCTCGTAATTGACGCCGTCACCGGTCAGAACGCACTCAATCAAGCGGCTTCCTTCGCGGTGGGAGCAGGCGTCAGCGGTATTATTCTCACCAAGTTAGACGGAACAGCCAAGGGCGGCTCGGTTATCGCCATCAAGAAAAAGCTCGGAATACCGGTGCGTTTTATCGGCGTAGGCGAGCAGATAGACGACCTGATCGAGTTCAGAGCCGAGGATTTTGCCAATGCGCTGTTCGGGGATTAACCGCAGGTATCGGGTCCGGGTACCGTCTGTACGGTGAAATCAAAAGAATTATCATACCTATGAAGGTATTACCGATTAAATTTTTAAGCCCGTGAGGTAATCTATGACTTTTGTTGTCGCAACGAATAATGCCGGCAAGGTAAGGGAATTTGAGCGCATTTTGTCCATGCACGGTCACCGCTGTATCACGCTTGACGAGGCGGGCATTGACTGTAAGCCGAAAGAAAGCGGAAGCAGCTTTGACGAAAATGCCGAAATCAAGGCAAGGGCGGTTTTTGACAAATGTGCCGGCAAGTATGCCGTTGTTGCCGATGATTCGGGTCTGTGCGTCGATGCTCTTGACGGTGCGCCGGGCATATTTTCCGCCCGCTATGCCGGAGATGACGCCGCTAACTGCCGACGTCTGCTTGCCGAGCTGGGCGATACTCCGTGGCAGGACAGAGGCGCGGAGTTCCGCTGCTGTATCTGCGCCATTTTACCTGACGGAGAGGTAATATTTACACACGGCAGAACGAGAGGAACAATCGGATTTGAAGCAAGAGGTGAAAACGGCTTCGGATACGACCCGTTGTTTTACGGATACAATAATTTTACTTTTGCCGAAATGACTAACGAACGAAAAAACAATATAAGCCACCGCGCAAGGGCGCTCGGGAAGTTGTCCTTTATATTGCGCGGAGTAAAACATATAAAAACGGAGAAATAAACAGATGAATTCCAAGCAAAGAGCCTATTTGAGAGGCGAAGCAAATGCATTAGAAGCGATTTTCCAAATAGGGAAGGAAGGACTGAGTGACGTCCAGATAACGGAAATCGGCTTTGCTCTGCACAAGAGAGAGCTGATTAAGCTCGGAATACTTGAAACCTGCCCCGTAACGGCGCGTGAAGCTGCGGTTGAGATTGCGTCAAGGCTTAAGGCTGAGGTTGTGCAGGTAATCGGGCGCAAGTTTGTTCTTTACAAGAAAAATCACGACATTCAAAGGTACGGCGTGTGAGCGTGAAAAAGCTGCTTCTCTACGGCGGAGCGTTCGACCCGCCTCATTTGGGACATACCCGTTTGCTCGAAACAGCCGTTAATGCAGTCAAGCCGGACAGGATAATTGTTATGCCGTCCGCGCATTCTCCGCACAAAAGGACAGCGGGAGCAAGCTTTGCCGAGCGGTGCGATATGTGCCGCCTTGCCTTCGGGAATACGGGTGTGACGATCAGCGGGTTTGAAAACAGAAGCCGAAAGAGAAGCTATACCGTGCGCACACTGCGTTATTTGCACCGTCGTTTCCCCGATTACAAAATATATCTTGTGCTCGGCTCGGACGCGCTTTGTATTTTCCTGCACCGTTGGAAGCAGTCCGGTAAAATCCTGTCACTTGCGACGCTTGTTTCTGCGCGCAGGACAGACGCAGACGACGGCGAATTCGATCGCGCGGTCGGCGAGCTTGCCGTGGCAGGTCATGCGCCCGTTGTGCTCGATATGAAGCCGGTCGAGGTCAGCTCAAGCGATTTTCGGGCGGAGCATTACGACATGGACGCGGTTTGCGGTGCAGTGGCGGAATATATAGAAAGACACCATTTGTATAAACGGTAACAGTCAGTTTGAAATAACGGTTAACTTATCGGAAAGGAGTCGGTCGTTATGACAGTTTACGATGCGATACAGCTTGCACAGCAGACACTGTCGAACAAAAGGTTCGTACATACCTCATGTGTTGCGCTTCAGGCCGCCAGGCTTGCGGGCAAATACGGGGAGAGTGTGAGTGATGCCGAGCTTGCGGCATATCTGCACGATATTTTAAAGGAAGCTCCCGATGACGTTTTATTGCAAATACTCCAAGGCTCTGATATAATCGACTTGGACGATATTAAGAGATGTCCCGCGGTGTGGCACGCCTTTGCAGGAGGAGAATATGCCGACAAGGTGTTGGGTGTCGACAAAAAAATTGCCGATGCCATTCGCTATCATTCAACGGGCAGATACGGTATGGCTCGGTTTGAAATGCTTATTTATCTTGCCGATTATACCTCCGCCGACCGCACCTTTGACGGTGCGGAGCAGGTGAGAAAAATAGCCGAAACATCTCTTGAGGACGCAATGCTTGCCGCATTGGTCAATCAGATTTCGCATATCGTTTCCAAAAACGGCTTTTTAGACCTCAATTCGGTCAGAGCCTATGACTATATGATAGGACTGAAGGAAGAAAATGAAAAAACGGACTTATAAGCAAGACAGGAAAAGACGTGCGGTACTGCGTCTTGTAATCGGACTGCTTACAGTCGCCTTGCTTGCGGCGGCAGTGCTTGCAGTGCTGAATCTGAAGCCGGTCGGCACCGGTGAGGAGGTCATTGAGGAGGCGTGGAAAACTCCCGAATATCTGCGCGACAAGACAATGAATATCCTGATTTGCGGCATAGACGAGGACGAAAACCGGGAGAGTCAGGAAATGGCGATGATGACCGACGTCATTATGGTCTGTAACCTCGACCTTGAGGCGGATAAGGCAACGCTGTTTCAGATTCCGAGAGATACCTATGTCGGCACCGATGTTGTCTATTACGGCAAGATAAACGGACTTTATAATTGGGGCAGGTTGGACGATGAGAACGTAAAGCCGGGTATAGGTGCGTTGGTCAGCGTCATTAACGAGGACTTTGCTCTCCCCGTGGATAACTATGTGATGATTACCATGGAGGGCTTCCGCAAGGCGATAGATATTATGGGCGGCATCGAGGTAACGCTCGACAAGGATATGGTCTTTAATATCAAGGACGAGGACGAGAAAGTCATCGGTCAAGTTGAGCTAAATAAGGGTGTAAACGTGCTGGACGGTGTGACTGCCGATCTGTTTGTGCGCTATCGCGATTACACCAATGCAGATATCGACCGAATGAACGTTCAGCGCTATTTCTTAGCCGCGCTGATGTCTAAGGTTTTCTCCACTCCGACAAGTGAGCTTGTTTCACTCGTAAGAGCGATTTTCCCGTATCTCGAAACGGATTTCTCGGTTGCCGAGTGCATTTCGCTTGCTCTTAAGGTCAAGGATATGTCGATGGATTCCGTCACTATGATTCGTGCACCGGGAGAAGGCGTCAACGGCTACGGCGAGCGCAAGCTGTCGGTTTTCTCGGTTCACAAAAAAGAGCTTGCCGATATGCTCAACGAATATATGAGACCCTACAACGACAGCGTTCCCGAAACCGAGCTGGGAGCGATAGAGATTCAGAACACCTACAATGTACTTGACGAGCAGGGAGTAACGCTCGGTGAATACACCGGCACGTCGGAAAACGAGGGAGACTGATATGACATCATTGGAGCTTGCCCGCAAAATTGCCGAGGCGCTCGACAGCAAACTCGGTAAAGAAATCAAAATCCTGAAGCTTCGCGACCTTACCGTCATTACCGACTATTTTGTCATTGCCACCGGCGAAAGCTCCACACAGGTTCGTGCATTGACCGATGAGGTGGAGTTCAAGCTCAAGCAGGACAGCGTGTTGCCCGTGAGGATAGAGGGAACCGACACGAGCGGTTGGATGCTTATGGATTACGGTACGGTCATCGTACACGTTTTCAGTCCCGATGCAAGAAAATTTTATTCGCTCGAACGCCTTTGGGCAGACGCGGAACCTGTTGAATTTGAGGAAGAAGAACGATAATTATGGATTACAATTTTAAAGCAATCGAAAAGAAATGGCAGGAGACGTGGGACAGAGAAAAGACCTTTGCCGCCAAAAACGACCGGTCTTTGCCTAAGTATTATGCACTTGTAGAGTTTCCGTATCCGTCGGGAGCCGGACTGCACGTGGGTCACCCGCGCCCCTATACCGCACTTGATATTGTTTCCCGCAAAAAGCGTCTTGAGGGCTACAATGTTCTGTTTCCGATAGGTTATGATGCCTTCGGTCTGCCGACCGAGAACTACGCGATGAAAAATCACATTCATCCCGCTGTTGTCACCAAGCAGAACATCGACCGTTTCCGCAAACAGCTGAAAATGCTCGGATTATCCTTTGATTGGGACAGAGAAATAAACACCACCGAGCCGTCTTACTACAAGTGGACACAGTGGATATTCCTGCAGCTCTTTAAGCACGGTCTCGCTTATAAAAAGGAAATGGCGGTCAACTTCTGCACCTCGTGCAAGGTCGTTCTTGCCAACGAGGAGGTTGTAAACGGAGTCTGCGAGCGCTGTCACGGCGAGGTTGTCCGCAAGGTTAAGAGTCAGTGGATGCTCGCCATCACCAAATATGCCGACCGCCTTATTGACGATCTGGATACCGTTGATTATATCGAGCGCGTAAAGACATCGCAGATCAACTGGATAGGACGTTCCTACGGCGCCGAGGTCACCTTTGGCACGACGCAGGGCGACGACCTGGTGGTATTTACTACACGCCCCGACACGTTGTTCGGTGCAACCTATATGGTCATGGCTCCCGAACACGAGCGTATCGAAGCGTGGAAGGACAGCATAGAAAACTATGACGAGGTAGTGGCGTACCGTGAAGCCGCCGCCCGCAAGTCAGACCTTGAGCGCACCGAGCTTAATAAGGATAAGACCGGTGTTGAGCTTAAAGGCGTAAAGGGAATCAACCCCGTAAACGGAAAGCAGATTCCCATTTATATTTCCGATTACGTCCTTTCCACCTACGGCACCGGTGCGATTATGGCTGTTCCCGCGCACGATGACCGCGACTATGAATTTGCCAAAAAGTTCGGCTGTGACATTATAGAGGTTGTAGCCGGCGGAGATATTTCCGACGCCGCCTTTACTGATTGTGAAACCGGCGCTATGACCAACTCCGAATTTCTCAACGGTCTGTCGGTTGAGGAAGCAAAGAAAAAGATTATCGAGTGGCTGACCGAAAACGGAAAGGGTCATCAAAAGATTAACTATAAGCTTCGCGACTGGGTATTCTCCCGTCAGCGCTATTGGGGTGAGCCGATTCCGATTGTTCATTGTGAAAAATGCGGATATGTCGCCATTCCCGAGAGCGAGCTGCCGCTTGAGCTGCCGCCGCTTGCCGACTATGAACCGACCGATAACGGTGAATCGCCGCTGTCCAAGCTGACCGATTGGGTCAATACAACCTGCCCGTGCTGCGGCGGACCTGCCGAGCGCGAAACGGATACTATGCCTCAGTGGGGCGGCTCGTCGTGGTACTATCTGCGTTATATGGACCCCGACAACAACGATGCACTTGCTTCAAAAGAGGCTCTCGAATACTGGTCTCCGATCGACTGGTACAACGGAGGTATGGAGCATACCACACTGCACCTGCTCTATTCGAGATTCTGGCATAAATTCCTTTATGATATCGGAGTTGTTCCGACAAACGAGCCGTATGCCAAGCGCACGAGTCACGGAATGATTCTCGGTGAGGACGGAGAAAAGATGTCCAAGTCGAGAGGAAACGTAGTAAATCCCGATGACGTAATCAATGAGTACGGTGCCGATACCATGCGTATGTACGAGATGTTCGTCGGAGACTTCGAGAAAGCCGCGCCGTGGTCAAGCACCAGCATTAAGGGCTGTAAGAGATTCCTCGATCGCTCCTTCGGACTGCTCGGTCTGCTGTGCGACGGTGCTGAGTATTCGCCCGAGCTGGAGAACGATTTCCACCGCACCGTCAAAAAGGTGTCAGGAGATATCGAAACCCTCAAATTCAATACCGCCATTGCCGGTATGATGGCTCTTATCAACAAGATTTACGATAAAAAGAGTATTACCCGCAAGGAAATGAGTGTATTTCTGCGCCTGCTCAATCCGTTTGCGCCGCACATCACAGAGGAAATGTGGGAGCTTGCCGGATTTGAGGGTCAGATTGCCCATTCCGTGTGGCCCGATTACGACGAGAGCAAGTGCGTGGACAACGTTGTTGAGATAGCCGTACAGATTAACGGCAAGTTAAAGGGCAGAATTACCGTTGCCGCCGATGCCGATCAGGACGCCGCAATGGAAGCAGTTGAGGCGGATGATAAGCTTAAAGCCGAGCTTTCGGGCAAAAATATCGTCAAGACAATATATGTTAAAGGAAAAATCGTGAATATTGTCGCAAAATAATTAAGTTGTCTTGACTTTGGTGAAAAAAGGCGTTAAAATAAATAACGTTATTGTAATATCCTTGCCGTGTGGCGGGGGGAGTGAAAAAAGAGTGTCGGAAGTCAGAGTAAAAGAAAACGAGAGCCTTGACAGTGCCCTGAGACGTTTTAAGCGCCAGTGCGCTCGCTCCGGAGTTTTGGCTGAAGTTCGTAAGCGTGAGCATTACGAAAAGCCGTCGGTCAAGCGCAAGAAGAAGTCCGAGGCGGCTCGTAAGCGCAAGTATAAATAATTACAGCGTGACTAAAAACGACAAAGCTTAATGCTTTGTCGTTTTTTGGATTACACGGAAAATCTGCCGGCGCGTAACTGCTGCGCTCGACAGGACGTTTATTTATCCGAATATAAGGGGTACGGTATGTGGTTGGCACCCGATATATTATTTGACAGGGTAGAGGATATCTCACTCGAATATCTGTCGCAAAACGGAATAAAGGGGCTTGTCCTCGATGTCGACAATACATTGACTGCCGACGGCTCTCACGAAATTACGCAGTCGGTTGCAGATTGGCTTGAAATGCTGCACAATGCAGGGGTCAAGGCGATTATCATTTCAAACAACGATTACGAGAGGTTCAAGCCGTTTGCCGACAAGATAGGTCTGCCGTTTACCGCT
>DCGT01000011.1:52688-58805 GCA_002315315.1 Faecalibacterium sp. UBA1771 | reverse complement strand
AGCGGCAAAAAATACAAAAACTGTCACGGCAGAACGCCCGAGGTAACGTCGGAATAACGATACTGTAATATGCACGGCAGGGTGTTTGAGCGGTTATTCCCTTCACAAGCACACACGCCGTGCATTTCTCATAATGATAGTCGCATCGAATTCTTTTCTTCGGTTTCAGATGTGATTAGTGAGGTAATTATTTGTGGAAACAATCAATGAATTTCTGAAAAGTCCGTATTCACCGTTTGCTTTAATGGCAGTTATCATCGTTATCGTCTCGGTAGTAAAAAAATTATCGAAAAAGAAATAACAAAAACCCGCCTTACGGCGGGTTGAAGTCAATCTATACTATTTTGAGGTATCATCGTTTATCGACTTTTCGCTTAATTGAATTAAATTCAAAAGTGAGCTTGCATAGAGCGGATAGCTGTCGTTAAGCTTCTCGGTCGTAATCTCAAACAGCGGGCTGTCACGCATATCATCTAACGCATCGTCAATTTTCGTCTCGATAAGCATCATCTCTGCATCGGTAAAACGGGTTGCCTTTTTGTCGGAAACGGAAAACATCGTCTTCTGGTTCTTGGAATTGGCGGCAAACAGCTTGCGGAACATACGGTAAACGGAAAGCATTATGTAGTTGGAAACGCCGCCTATAAGCTCACGGTTGGAGCTGCGCTGTAGATAGTCAAATAAAATATTGAGCGAGTTGGCGATAAGCTTTTTATTGAGCACGGCGGCAATACTGCCTTTGAAACGGTTGTCTGTCTTGTCATCGGAATCCGGGATATCGTCGACCGACAGTGTGAGACCGCTTCGGTCGGGTGAACGGCCGAGCAGATAGTCACAGGATACGCCGTAAAAATCTGCGGCGTGCACAACAAAATCAAGTCCGCATTCTCTGATTCCCTTTTCGTAATGGGACAGCAGAGCCTGCGAAACCCCGAGCTCCTGAGCTGCTTCCTTTTGCGTAATCCCGCGTTCCTTACGCAGCAGCGTCAATATTCTGTTGAAGGCTGCTTCCGCCATAAAGACTGACCCCTATAAAGCGTTATGAAAAATATTATAGACTAAAATATACTGTTTGTAAACTATCGCAAAGCTTATTTTTCGACTTATTTTTACTCATTGATAACAAATTTTTTAAGGAATTTTTATGAAAACATACAAGCTTTATCTAATCAGACACGGTCTTACCCGTGCAAATTTGGAAGGAATTTACTGCGGCTCGACCGACCTGCCGCTATGCGACGAGGGTCGTGAAAGGCTTGACGAAATGCTCGATGAGTACAGCTACCCATTTGTCGAGTGGGTATTTTCAAGTCCTCTTCTGCGTGCAAAGCAGACCGCCGAAATTCTCTATCCCGACTGCGAGCATATTGAGTTTGAAAATCTGCGCGAGGCTTCGTTCGGAGAATATGAGGGTGTCTCCTTTGAGGCTATGAAGTCTGATGACAATTTTCAGAAGTGGGTCACAGGCAATCCGAAATTTCTGCCAAAGGGCGCAGAACCGCTTGATTCCTTCTATCGCCGCTGTACCGCCGCCGCAACGTCTATTGTTGATATGATGATGCGTTCCGGTGTTCACTCCGCCGCGATAATCACTCACAGCAGCGTCATCGGCAATATTCTATCATCGCTTGCTTACCCCAAGGCGGCTCCTTATGACTGGGTCTGTGACGGCGGCTACGGCTACGAGGTCATAGCCGACCCGACTCTTTATATGCGTGAACCGGTATTGGAGGTCACCCGCAAAATTCCGGATATTTCCGAGAACAGCTACTACGACCCAGAGGATACCTATATGGATGAGGACGATATCTGATTCCGTACTTACAATATATTGCGGTCACAGTTTGTATATTATACAATGTTCAACATTGCATTGTTTCACCCCGACATCACGGTATTGTGGCGTCGGGGTGAATTTTGCACAAATTATACTATTTGTAGTATTTATTTCAAAATGAAGCGTTGTAAATCACAGTCGGGGAAGATGTTTGCCGTGTGAGAACAGAGAACATCGAGCGAATGGGCATCGGAGGATTTCAGAATACAGAGCGATGACGGCAGAAAACCCTTTTCGACAAGCTCGTCATAACCGTGAGGCTTTGCCAGCTCTATGACGCCATATTCCAAATCATCGGGTGAGAATCCGAGCACCGACAACAGTGAATAGCTGTTTTTGTCGGCGTGTGCGGGTACGGGGATTCCGCCCGCATCACGGCAGAGCCGCGCGACCTCGTATATATTTAGGTCTACCGCATCGGACAGCAGGCGATTAACCGTATCTACCACCTCGTCCTCCTCGTTTACTATACGCTGTTCACCCCATATTGAGGTATCTACCGGAATATCGGGCAGATGCTCATACAGCATATCCGAGAACCCGAGCGCCGTTTTTATATCGGGAAAATAACAAAGAAGGTGGATTTCCTCCTGCGTATTTACCTCTATGCCGGCAATCATCGAAACCCCGTAAGCGTCACACGCTTTTTTGACATAGGGAAGGTTTGCGGCGCTGTTGTGGTCGGTCACGGCTATCAGCCCAACACCGTTGAGTGCACACATACCGACTATCGTTGCCGGCGTCATATCGTTGTCGGCACATGGCGACAGCGCGGAATGTATATGAAGATCATATTTGATTTCCGTTTTCGGCACCTCCGTTTGCACTGCTCGGCTCATTGCGTATTTTACAGGGTCTTATTTCGTTTCGGCAAGCAGCTTTGCCAGCTTTGCCGCCGATTCAAAAACAGGCTCATCTGTTGTAAAAACATTTATTCTCTGCTCGGCTGCCTTGGCGGTAAATTCACCGTCGGGCTGTACGCCGTGACACAGCACCACCGCCGACATCTCGACAAGGCTTGCGACGGCGAGCGTATTGATATTTCCTATTACGGTAAACCATACATCGCCCTTTTTTGCTCTGCTCATAACCCAGCTCAAAAGGTCTCCGCAAAAGCCTCCGGTCACCTCGGCGGGAGTTATCTCTCCTACGGGCACAAAGCCCGAATCCTTAAGCTTGAAACAATCCATAATATCACCGCTTCTCGTAATCCGAATCACTGTCGGTAACAATTTTAATAAACTGCTCCAGCTTGCGGCGCATTACCACAATGCACTGATTCTTCTGCGATTTACCGAGTACGATATCCTCCGCAAATGCCTCGCAGGTCGGAGCACCGCAGCAGCCGCAGTCAAGACCCGGAAGCTGCTCTAAAATTTTCATTACCTGACCGTAGCGCTGAATACTCGTCTGTGCGGTATCGCCCAGCTCCAGACCGTGAGTAGCTTCGATATTTCTCTCCCATTCGATTCTGTTCATATCCACGCTCTTTTTGCGTTCGGTGTATGCGGGAAGATTGTTTTTGATGGTATTCAGCTTGACCTTGGCAATATAGGGGTTTTCGACCTGCAGAACTCCACCGACACAGCCTGCCGAGCAAGCGGACAGCTCGACAAATTTAAGCTGAGAATACTTAGCGCTCTCCACATCGTCCAGCACCTTGATGATGTTCTCGATGCCGTCGGCGGCAAGATATTGCTCTTCCGATTCAAGTCCTTCGCTTTCACCGCCTATCTCACCCCATGCAACACCCAAACGCCCCGCGGAAATTACCGACGGGTCAACTTTACCGTGATTGTTCATGGCGTGGAGCAGAAGCGGGTAAACGTCATTGGCCGCAATACCCACATCTATCGCCGAACGCTCATATCCTATCGGAGAATGAATTGCGGTAATCTTGGCGGGACATGGTGAGATAAAGATACATCCTATCCTGCTCGGGTGCAGACCAGTTTTTTCCATTGCTTCCAACTTGGCAAGCCTCGCCGCAAGCTCCACGGGAGCTATCACCGGCAATATGTGCGGGATAAGCGACGGATAACGCACGGTAATAAGTCGTGTAACTGCGGGACACGCAGAGGAAATGAGCGGCTTCGGAATATCGTCGCGCTTCAAATACTCCTTGGTCGCTTCGCTAACGATTTCGGCGGCGGCGGCAACTTCAAATACCGCATCAAAGCCGATATCCAAAAGTGAAGCCAAAACAAGGCTCTGGTCGGACAGGTTGTTGAACTGTGCATAAAGGCTCGGAGCCGGCAATGCAATTTTGTACTCAAAATCGTTCAGCACCGACAGCGGGTCGGTTCTCGCCGTCTTGGCGCGGTGCGGACAAACTCTGATGCATTCGGCGCAGTCGATACAGCGGTCATTGAGAATATGCGCTTTACCGTCACGCACTCTGATTGCCTGAGTGGGGCATCGTTTTATGCAGTTGGTACAACCCATACATTTGTCTTTATCGAGTAAAACCGAGTGGATAAATTCCTTCAAACCTTTCACCTGCCTAAATTATATGTTAAACATTAAAACTGACAAGCGGTCGACGAATGACATCTGCCACGTTATTTCGGCAATACCGTCATTTCTATTCTCGTGCCTTTTCCGACCTCCGACTCAATATCGAACCCATCGGTATATTTCTTCATATTCGGCAAACCCATTCCCGCCCCGAAGCCGAGATTTCTCACCTCGTCGGACGCAGTGGAAAAGCCTTCACTCATGGCAAGCTCGATATTCTCTATACCCGGTCCGTTGTCGGTGACAAGCATTACCACTCCTTCAGTCGTAACCTCGGCATGAATATGCCCGCCTCCCGCATGGATAACAAGATTTATTTCGGCTTCATACAATGCAATGGCGGCGCGGCGCACCGCTTCGGCGGGAAAGCCGAGCTTTTTGAGCATCTCCTTGACCTCGCCCGATGCTATTCCGGCAAGCGAAAACTCACTGCCCGAAACATCGCGGTCATAAACAAGTCCGCTCTCCATTATTCGTTTTCCCTCAGTCCGTCGGAATACAGCATACCGCAGGCAACAAACATCGTCTTGTCGGTCGCAAGTACGGCGATACTCTTCTGTCTTGCCATATCGACAATGGAATCGTCCGGCTTTTTTCCTCTGACGAATACTATGCATTTCATATCCATCATATCGGCAGTCCTGACAACCTGCGGATTGTTAAGACCGGTTAAAAGAAGCGCCTGGTCTTTGACATAGGCGAGAACATCGCTCATCATATCACTGCCGCAGGCAGAGCCGACATCTATATCGAGACCGTCGCCGTCACAGAGCACACGAGCGTCAAGCAGCTCGGCTATGCGTGAAATTTTCATAAAAACCTCCAAAAATATGACTCTGTTATTACTACAATTATATATTATTGATGATATATTACAATACTGTTATTTATATTAATTATTTACCACAAATTTCAAGTAATTAAATGTGAAGATAAATGTAGATTTTTTTTTATAAATCTGATATAATGCAAGTGTGTTATTTTTTTAGCAATCTCAGTCAGCTTACACAATATATTAGGAGGATAAAGTATAATGAAACGCACTTCAGCCGTACCCTTCAACGGTACGCAGGCTCAGGAAACCGAGCTTCGCGAGTGGCTCAGAGAGAACAAAAATGTCAAAGGCGTAAATATGCTTGCTCTTCAAAAGGCACAGGAGATTTACAGCTATCTGCCTATCGAGGTTCAGACCATGATTGCCGAAGAGCTTAATGTCTCGTTGGAGGAAATCTACGGTATTTCCACCTTTTACGCCATGTTCCGACTCGAGCCGGTCGGCAAGTATCAAATCAGCGTATGTCTCGGAACCGCCTGCTATGTTAAAGGCAGTGACAAGGTTCTGGAAAAGATCAAGTCCGTTCTCAAAATCGAGGAGGGTCACACCACCCCCGACGGAAAGTTCAGCCTCGAGACCTGCCGCTGCGTAGGCGCCTGCGGTCTTGCCCCCGTTATGATGATTAACGGAGAGGTTTACGGTCGTCTTACCGGTGATGAGGTGGAGGAAATCCTCTCCAAATATAACTGATTTTCCGAGTATTAGCGCGGCATTGCCGCAATACGGCACTTTTGAGGGTACTTTATGCAGGAGCTGTCGATGAACATTCTCGATATCGCCGAGAACTCCGTCAGGGCGGGAGCGTCACTGACCGAAATATCGGTGGATATCGACGATGATAAGGACTTGCTTACAATCCGTATTTCCGACAATGGTTGCGGAATGGACAGCCTTACGGCACGGCGGGTTACCGACCCGTTCTACACCA
>DCGT01000011.1:52178-52683 GCA_002315315.1 Faecalibacterium sp. UBA1771 | reverse complement strand
ACCAGCCGCTCAACAAGAAAGGTCGGTCTGGGGCTTCCGTTCTTCGCAATGGCGGCTCGACAGACGGGCGGCGATTTGACAATCGACAGCGAGGTCGGCAGCGGCACAGCTGTCACTGCAACCTTCGGTCTTAATCATATAGACCGTATGCCGCTCGGCGATATGGCATCTACCGTGTCGACGCTGATACAGTGCAATCCCGAAATTGACTTTGTCTACACACTGACAAGAGACGGTGACAGCTTTACCGCCGACAGCCGCGAGATGAAGGCGATTTTGGATGGCGTACCGATTTCAAATCCCGAGGTGTCGGTATTTATAAGGGAATTCATTGATGAAAATTCTCAACATATTTTGAACAAAGGAGATTGACTGATTTTTATGAAAACATTAGCGGAGCTTGCCGAAATTCGCAACAGAATGAGACCTATCGTCGATATGCGTGAAGCAGGCGAAAACTCAATAAGAGTAGTTGTCGGAATGGCTACCTGCGGTATCGCCGCCG
>DCGT01000011.1:16887-52169 GCA_002315315.1 Faecalibacterium sp. UBA1771 | reverse complement strand
CGCCGGCGCACGTCCCGTTCTCAACGCTTTTACCGACGAAGTATCCCGTCGTGAAATCCACAATGTAACCGTATCCCAGACAGGCTGTATCGGTATCTGCCAGTATGAGCCGGTCGTAGAGATTTTCCAGAACGGCAAGGACAAGGTCACCTATGTAAAGATGGACGCCGAAAAGGTCAAGAGAGTTATCAGCGAACACATTCTCGGCGGAAATCCCGTTGCCGAATACACCTACGGTTACGGTCGTTAAAGGAGGATTTAACAAATGTTCAGAAGCCATGTAATGATATGCGGCGGAACCGGCTGCACCTCTTCGGGCAGTGACAAGGTGGCCGACGCTTTTACAAAGGGCATTGTCGATGCCGGACTTGAAAACGAAGTCAACGTCGTTCGTACCGGCTGCTTCGGACTCTGCGCCCTCGGTCCTATCGTTATTATCTATCCCGAAGGAACCTTTTACAGCCGCGTCACTCCCGATGACGTGCCCGAAATCGTCAACGAGCATCTGCTCAAGGGTCGTGTCGTAGACCGCCTCGTTTACAACGAAACCTCCACCGGCGAAGAGGTCAAGAGTCTCGAGGATACCGATTTTTACAGAAAGCAAAAGCGTGTAGCCCTTCGCAACTGCGGACGCATCAACCCCGAAAATATCGACGAATACATTGCCTTTGACGGCTACACCGCTCTGGGCAAGGTTTTGACAGAAATGACCCCGCAGCAGGTTATCGACACCATTACCGCCTCCGGTCTGCGCGGCAGAGGAGGCGCAGGCTTCCCGACCGGCCGTAAGTGGGCGTTTGCCGCCGCTAATGAGGCTGACCAGAAATATGTTTGCTGCAACGCCGATGAGGGCGACCCCGGTGCATTTATGGACCGTTCCATTCTCGAAGGCGACCCGCACGTCGTTCTCGAGGCTATGGCCATAGCCGGATATGCCATCGGTTCCAATCAGGGTTACATCTATGTACGCGCCGAGTACCCCATAGCCATTAAGCGTCTTAGAATCGCTATTGATCAGGCTCGCGACTACGGTATGCTCGGTAAGAATATCTTTGATACCGGATTTGATTTCGATATCGACCTCAAGCTGGGCGCCGGCGCTTTCGTCTGCGGCGAAGAAACAGCTCTTATGACCTCCATCGAGGGCAAGAGAGGCGAGCCGAGACCCCGTCCACCGTTCCCTGCAGTTAAGGGTCTGTGGGAAAAGCCGACAATCCTCAACAACGTTGAAACATGGGCTAACATACCGCAAATCATCAACAACGGTCCGGAATGGTTCAACACCATGGGTACCGAAAAGAGCAAGGGAACAAAGGTTTTCGCACTCGGCGGAAAGATCCGAAACACCGGACTCGTCGAGGTTCCGATGGGCACCACCCTTCGCGAGGTCGTCGAGGAAATCGGCGGCGGCGTTCCCAACGGCAAGAAGTTTAAGGCAGCTCAGACCGGCGGTCCCTCCGGCGGATGTATCCCCGCTGAGCATCTCGATATTCCCATCGACTACGACAACCTGACCTCCATCGGCTCGATGATGGGTTCCGGCGGACTTATCGTAATGGACGAGGACAACTGTATGGTCGATATAGCCAAGTTCTTCCTCAGCTTCACCGTTGACGAGTCCTGCGGCAAGTGCACTCCGTGCCGTATCGGTACCAAGCGCCTTTATGAAATGCTCGAAAAGATTACCTCCGGCAATGCCGAGCTCGAGGACATCGACCGCATGGAGGAGCTGTGCAGACACATTCAGAAGAACTCTCTGTGCGCCCTCGGTCAGACCGCTCCCAACCCGGTAATTTCCACACTTCGTTATTTCCGTGACGAGTATATCGCCCACGTAGTAGACAAGCGTTGCCCCGCCGGCGTCTGCAAGGATCTGCTTCAGTATGTAATTGACCCCGCCAAGTGTAAGGGCTGCACCAAGTGCGCCAGAAACTGCCCGGTCGGTGCTATCTCCGGTACGGTCAAAGAGCCGCACGTCATCGACAGCAGCAAGTGCATTAAGTGCGGAGCCTGCATGGAAAACTGCAGCTTCGGCGCAATCTCCAAGAAATAAGCGGAAAGGATAGGGAAAACAAATGAGTGATACCGTTAATGTAAAGATAAACGGAATTTCCGTTGAAATACCGAGCGATTCTACCATCCTCGATGCATCGGTCAAAGCCGGAATCCGTATCCCGACACTGTGCTATCTTAAAGACATCAACGCCATCGGCGCCTGCCGTATGTGCCTTGTTGAAGTAAAGGGTGCCCGCGGATATATGGCCGCCTGCGTTACCCCCGTTACCGACGGCATGGAAATTCAGACCAACACCCCCGCCCTTCGCGAATCCCGCAAAGGCACGCTCGAGCTTATGCTGAGCAACCACCGTACCGATTGCCTGTCCTGCGAGCGCAGCACCGATTGCGAGCTGCAGTCACTGTGCAAGGAGTACGAGGTCGATATGTATAAGTACGGCCGCCGCGATATGGAGCCGGATATCGACGATTCCGCCATTCATCTTATCCGCGACAACTCCAAGTGCATTCTTTGCCGCCGCTGCGTAGCCGTTTGCAAAGCCAATCAGCACGTTGCCGTCATCGGCGCCAACAACAGAGGCTACAAGACCAACATCACCTCTGCTTTTGAAATGCCTCTCGCCGCTACCTCCTGCATTCACTGCGGTCAGTGCATCTCGGTCTGCCCGACCGGCGCTCTGCGTGAAAAGGACGACACCGATAAGGTATGGGCTGCTCTTGCCGATGAGACAAAGCACGTTGTCGTCGCTCCCGCTCCCTCCGTCCGTGCTCAGCTCGGTGAATGCTTCGGTATGCCTATAGGAACCAATGTCGAGGGCAAGCTCGCCGCTTCGCTCCGCAGACTCGGATTTGACAAGGTATTCGATGTTGACACCGCCGCCGACCTCACGATTCTTGAGGAAGGCACCGAGCTTCTTGACAGAATTAAGAACGGCGGAAAGCTCCCGATGATCACCTCTTGCTCGCCGGGTTGGATTAAATTCTGCGAATACTATTATCCCGAGTTCATTCCCAATCTCTCCTCCTGCAAGTCTCCGCAGGGTATGTTCGGCGCTATGACCAAAACATATTACGCCGAAAAGGCGGGAATTGACCCGAAGAATATATTTGTTGTCAGCGTAATGCCCTGCACCGCCAAGAAGTTTGAAATTTCCCGTGATGATATGAACGCTTCCGGCTATCCCGACATCGACGTTTCCATCACCACCCGTGAGCTTGCCGAAATGATCAAGCGTGCCGGCATCGTATTTGAACAGCTCCCCGATGAGGAATTCGACCCGGTATTCGGCGTTGCCTCCGGTGCGGGACACATATTCGGAGCTACCGGCGGTGTTATGGAAGCTGCCCTGCGCTCCGTATATGAAATAGCAACCGGTAAAACCCTTGACAAGCCCGAGTTCCATGCCGTTCGCGGTATTGAGGGCATCAAGGAAGCCGAATACGACCTCGACGGAACAGTCGTTCGTGTCGCTGTCACCAGCGGACTTGAAAATGCCTCCAAGCTTCTCGATATGGTCAAGAGCGGCGAAAAGGATTACACCTTTATCGAGGTTATGGCGTGCCCCGGCGGTTGCGTAAACGGCGGCGGACAGCCCCGTCAGCCGGGATATATCCACAACACCGTAGACCTTCGTTCTCTGCGTGCCAAGGCTCTTTACAGCGAGGATGAGGCTATGACTCTGCGCAAGAGCCATGAAAATCCCGTTATCAAGGAGCTGTACGACAGTTATCTTGAAAACCCCGGCAGCCACAAGGCTCACGAGATTCTGCACACAACCTATGTCAAGCGTGATAAATACGCCAAGTAATTTAACGTGTTGATATAAGCAACCTCCCCTTTCCTTATGAAAGGGGAGGTTTTTCTTGCTTCTTATGGCATAACAGATTTAGATTCGTCTGATTTGAATGATAAAAACGGAAAAAATATCGTCAAAAAAGCGCCGTCCTTATCGGACAGCGCTTAATTATTGTCGAAAACTATCAGCTTAGTGTCGTGCCGGTAATAATGCTCACGGCAAGAATTACGGTTATGCTGACGGGAACAACGTATTTAATCAAGAATCCGTAGACACCTGCAAGCTTGAACTTGACTCCGCTCGACTCGACCTCGGCAACTGCACTCTGCGGTTTCCAGAACCAACCGACAAAAACAGTGATGCCGAGAGCACACAAAGGAATCATAACACGGTCGGTGATGAACTCCATAAAGTCGCAGAAAGCGGGATAGGTGACACCGTTCTTAAAGTCAAACCAAATTCCTTTGATTCCGAAAGCTGCCTGCGTGGAGGTGTAAACACTGCCGATAACGAGCATGGCAATACAGAGCCAAATCGTTATAGACTTCCGTTTACAGCCGAATTGTTCGGTTAAAAATGCCACAACTCCCTCAATGATAGAGATACAGCTTGAAAGTGCGGCAAAGAACAGAAGCAGATAGAACATCATTCCGAAAAAAGCTCCGCCGGGCATCTGCTCGAACACTCCTGCAAGCGAAACAAATGCAAACAGTGCGCCCTTGCCTACAGATTCACTGCCGACCGTTGCAAAGACAGCGGGAACAACGATGAATCCGGAAACCAATGCAACTATCGTATCCATTATGCATATAAGCGCGGTGTTTTTGGCGAGGTTTTCACTCTTCGGTACATACGAGCCGTAGGTTGTCATAATTGCCATTCCGAGACTCAGCGAATAAAACGCCTGACCCAACGCTGTAAGCAGCGTATCAAAGGTCACATTGCTGAAATCAACGGTCATCATATAGCGTAACCCCTCGCCGGTGCCGTCCATAGTAATAACACGTACAAGCAAAATAATAAGAATGGCGAACAGTGCAGGCATACCCACCTTGTTGAACTTTTCGATTCCGCCCTCAACGCCCTTGATAATAATAATTGCATTCGCCGCGATAAAGATTGCGGCAAAGATAATTGCCGTCCAAGGTATAAAACTTGAACCGTCGGCAATTGAGTAACCGAGCATATTGTAGCAATACGCCTTCGGGTCGGCAAATATCTTATTCGGTTCGATAATATAACCGGCAATATATCGTAAAACCCAGCCGCCAATATGGCTGTAATAGCAGACGATAATAAAAGCTACGATTACGCCGATATATCCGACCCATGTGAATTTTTTATTGAGTTTGCGAAATGTGCCGACGGTATCGGACTGAGTATTGCGCCCGAGCGCCAATTCGGAGAGCATAACAGGCATACCGATTAACAGCACAATGGCGACATATATCAGAATGAAGGCTCCTCCGCCTCCGTCATACGCTTTGCCGGGAAATTTCCAAATATTGCCCAAGCCCACCGCAGAGCCGACGGCAGCAAGTATAAAACCTATCTTACTGCTCCATTGGGCACGTCCGTTACTTTTCTTCATCGAATATCAGTTTCCTTCCTATCACCGCGCCTAAAGCGGAAAATAATGCCGTTTTATTATAAAATAATATTTCTCAACATACAAGGTTGTTTTACAAATCATCTCTTATTTTTTACGGTATTGCAATATACGACATAAAAATCCCCGCTATATCTTCATAGCGGGGATTGGATTGTTTTGCTGTTCGGTTTATGCCGCAGGCTCCTCCTCGACCGGTGCAAATTCGTGGATGCAGTAACCGGGGATATTGTCCTTTTTGTAGTAGCCGATTGCGGTATCGGGACACTGTTCGGTGGCAAGGTCGCCCGAAGCTTTGCAGTATCTGAGTGCCACAACATCCTCTGCAACAGGGAAATCCTTATATTCGAGTTCGGCACTGATTGTTCCCATAACCTCACTGAATGCCACCTGAATCGGGTGCGGACGCGGGTCGGTAATCCACTCCGGCTCGTCATATCCTTCCCACAGCGACATTACATAGTACGGGTTCATACCAACGAACCAAAAGTCGGTGTTGTCGGACTGAGTTCCCGACTTGCCCGCATAGGGAAGCTCAGAATCATCAGGCAGAGCATAGTAACCGGTACCGGTGCGCTGATATATGACGTTTTGGAGAAGCTTATTCATAATATAAGCCGTATCATCCGAAATCGCCTTGATTGTCTGCAGATTCGCGGTTTTGTCGATGATAACGTCGCCGCGTGAATTTGTTACAAGAGTGTAGGTATGCGGGGTGTGATAGTAACCGCCGTCACCAAACATCGCATAAGCGGCGCACATCTCGAGCGGCGAAACACCGTCGGTCAATCCGCCAAGTGCGAGCGACAGCGTTCTGTCGGTCAGAGTCATATTCTGTGAAGCACTGTAACGCGAATCGACAAGAGTCGAAATTCCGGTTCTTGTGGTAATAAAGTCGAAGCTGAAGTCGATACCGACAAGCTGAATGACGTGTACGGCAACGGTATTGAGCGAGCGCGTAATGGCATCGGCAACCGTGCAGGGCAAGCCGTAGGTTGTATCGTAGTTTCTCGGCCACTCGACATCATTGTAAACGGTGGACGGGGTGTCCGGGAAAAGCGAAGAATAGTGAATTTTGTTAAGCTCTATTCCGGGTGCATAGGCTGCGAGCGGTTTCATGGAAGAGCCGGTGGAGCGGGTGGAGTCAACGGCACGGTTAAGTCCGCGGCTCTCCTGTTTCTCTCCGAGTCCTCCGACTACGCCGAGCACATTGCCCTCATAGTCCATAACAACCATAGCCGCCTGGGGCTGTTCCTCCTCAAGCTCTCCGTCGCTGTCATAAAATTTTGGCCACATCTCACCGTTTATCGCAATATCCTCAAGTGTCGACTGAATGAACGGATCCATCGTGGTATAGACTGTCAGACCACCCTCAAAGAATGCAGAGTACGCCTCCTCTCGGGTATATCCGGCAATTTCCACAAGATCGTCGAGCACATCGCCGATAACGGTATCGGTGAAATAGCTGTAAACCTCGGTGCCCGCGGTAGAAGTGTTGGGTGTATCAAACACCATAGCGTCGGACTCTTTCTGTGCCGCATTGTATTCCGACTCTCCGAGATAGCCCTGCTCATACATCTGATAGAGTATTGTGTCACGCTGACTCTTGTTTTTATCGGGGTTCGTGAACGGGTTATATGCGGTAGGTGCCTTGGTAATACACAAAATAGCGGCACATTCGGCAGGCGTAAGATCACTGCACTCCTTGCCGAAATAATACTGCGCCGCCGCGCCTACACCGGCAACATTGCCCGAGAAGCGCATCGTGTTAAGATACGCCTCCATTATCTGCTCCTTTGAGAAGCGCTGACTCAGAACAAGCGCGCGGTAGATTTCCCTTACCTTTCTCAATGCACCGGCAACACCGCTAACATCGTCCTCTGTCGTGATATTCTTGATAAGCTGCTGTGGTATTGTCGAGCCGCCCTGTGTGGTGGAATAAAGCTGCATAACGTACTGGTTTACGAATGCCGCGACAGTACGCTTCCAGTCAACGCCGCTGTGTGTCCAGAAACGCATATCCTCTGACGCCACCGCCGCGTTGACAAGGCAGTTCGGCATATCGGAATAGTCAACCCAAACACGGTTTTCATCGCCGACAATTCGCTGATACTCATAATATTCGTCGGTTTCCTTATCCTTGACCATAAGAATTGTCGCATAGCTCAGCTTAATTGAATTGATGTCAAGCAGCGTTTCATCATCCTGAGTTACATTGACAAGATAAATCGAAACGAGTACAAGACCGACACAGCCTGCTATTACGCACAGACAGCCGAGACCGAATATCGTTTTGAAGATAATCGCGAGAACCTTTTTAAAAGTCCCCTTTTTGCGGCGTTTGTCGGGATTGTAGTCTTTTTGTTTTTTTCCGTTTGAAAAATTGGAGCGGTTGAAATCTTCTTTGTAAGAATTTCCGCTGTCTCCCGAAAAATCATCCCGAGCCGGCTGACTCGGCATCTCGTTAAAAAATTCATCTATTCGAGCCTTGCGAGCATCGTCCAGTGTTTTCATATTAGGATTGATTTTTCGCTCTGCGGACCTGTCTGCTCCGCTGTACGGATTGTAGTTATTATTGTCCATTTGTTCCTCCGCCTACATTCGCAGCGTGTAATTAATGTATATTATATCACATCATTTTGCGTTTGTTAATAGTGACGAACGGTAATATTATTATATTGACCTCTTAGCGTCAATAATTCACAAAAAAATGTATCTTTATTTTTATCGACGTGTTATAATTGTAATCGAAAAAAATGAATCAGCTCTTAAATTTGATTTACAAAGTGTTTGAAAAATGATTATCAAAACCGCAATCGAAGCTGCCGACCGACGTCTGTTACTTCACAGCTGCTGCGCTCCGTGTTCAAGCTCGGTGCTTGAGCGTCTCGTCCCCGACTGGCAGGTCACGGTGTTTTATTTTAATCCGAATATCGCCACCGACGAAGAATATATTAAGCGTAAAACCGAACAGCAACGCCTTATCGGTGAAATGTTCGGTGAAAGCGTAGGATATATCGATGCCGATTATGATCACGGCGCTTTTCTTAAAGCCGTCGCCGGTCACGAATCCGACCCCGAGGGAGGAGCCAGGTGTGCCATCTGCTTTAGGCAGAGACTTGAACGCACCGCCGAAACGGCAAAATCACTTGGTATTCCGACAATATGCACCACGCTGACCGTCAGCCCTCTCAAAAATGCCGATGTGCTCAACGCCGTGGGCAATGCCGCCGCCGAGCGTTCGGGGCTTGACTGGCTCGAATCAAACTTCAAGAAAAAGGACGGCTATAAACGCTCGATTGAGCTGTCCCGACAATTCGGTCTTTACCGTCAGAATTACTGCGGATGTGAATTTTCGAAAAGAGGTTAAACTTATGGGATTGATTATAGGTATTCTCGCACTCGGCTCGGCTCTTGCCGCTTCGCTCGCCGTACTGATGAGCGGAAGTTGGTTTTATGAGTTTAATATTCGTCTTTTGGACATTACCGGCATTACGGGAATTGAAAAGGATGTCCTCGTGCGCAACTACAAGGCGATTGTCGATTTTCTGAATCCGTTTAAAGAGAACGAGTTCACACTGCCCGACCTTTCGTTCAGCGAAAACGGTGCACAGCATTTTGCCGACTGTAAGGTGCTTATGACCAATGTCTATGTAATCGGTACGGCGATGCTCGTGTTTTTGATTTTCCTGCTCGTGGTTTTCGGCAAGCGCTTAAAGCCGAGCTGTTTTCTCATTGCATCAATGACTACGCTTATCGTTCCTGCAACGCTGGGCGCACTCATTGCAGTTGATTTCAACCGTGCCTTTGTGCTGTTTCATGAGCTGTTTTTCACCAACGATTACTGGATATTCGACCCGGCGGTCGACCCGATCATATACACACTCCCGCAGGATTATTTCCTTAATTGCGGTCTGTTCATAATTTCGTTCTGGCTTCTTGCTTTTTCGCTGTTCCTCGCTGTCTTCTTTGTACGCAAGGCGCATACGCCGGAGGAAGCCGAAAAGTAAAATTGCATCGCAAACAATCGGATACTTTTAAAGGGACATCCCGAACGGTCAATGCCGACGGGTGTCCCTTATTTTTTACAGTATCGTTTCAATCAGAGAGCGCCACGGAGGTATATCAAATATCTGCCCTCCGACATTAATGCGAACGGTGCTTTGCGAACGGTTGACGGCGGTAAGCACGGCGGAATCGGCATTACGGCGCAAATAAGCCACACAACCGTCGTCCGCTTCGATTCGAACAAGCTCTCCGTCGGCAAATGCGGAATACGACCGCCTTATCCGAGAAAGCTCCTTTACGAAATCGCGTATATTTTCGTCTATATCGTTCCAGCAAAAAAATCCTCTGTTAAAAGGGTCCTTCCAGCCCTGCATTCCCGCCTCATCGCCGTAATAAATACACGGCATTCCGGGCAGAGTGAAGCACAGGGCAAAGGCAAGCTTGACCAATTCGACGCCACGCAGATATTCGTCGCGGTCAAGATGCTGTCTTGACTGCCACTCACGGTCGCCGTCACCGTCCGACACAAGTGCCGTGATAACTCTTGCCGTATCGTGTGTCGAAAGCATATTCATCATCACGTCGGTCATCGGCTTGGGATAATGCTCGATTATTGGCATAATTTTTTGCCAAAAGGTTCTATCGTCCGCTGTTTTGACAAAGCCTATAATCGCATCTCGAAACGGATAATTCATTACCGAATCGAGCTCGTCACCTAAAAGATAGCGGCGGCGAACACCGTAGCTTATCTTGTCGCTTGCATCCTCCCACACCTCGCCAATCAGAAGTGCGTCGGGATTTTTGCGCTTAATCGTACTGCGTATTTCGGCGATAAATTCATCGGGAAGCTCGTCGGCAACATCAAGACGAAATCCGCCGACACCGACATCAAGCCAATGCTCCAATACGCCGCCTTCACCGCAGATAAACTCGATAAAGCTCTCACTTTTCTCATCGACCTCGGGCAAATTTTCAAATCCCCACCAGCTTCTGTATCCTCCGGATTCATCGAACGAATACCACTCGGCGTAACGGCTGTCGGGATTGACGAAGGCACCGTCCGCGCCGTAACGGTGATAACGGTTGAAATAGATGCTGTCGGCGCCCGTATGACTGAAAACGCCGTCTGCAATTATTTTTATGCCTTTTTCGGCAGCTTTTGCACAAAGCGAGCGCAGATTCCCTTCATCGCCCAGAAGCGGGTCGATTTTCAAATAATCGGCTGTATCATAGCGGTGGTTGGAATGGGATTCGAATATCGGGTTGAGATAAATTGCGCCGATTCCCAAATCGTAAAGGTAATCGAGCTTTTGTTCTATTCCCTTTAAATTTCCGCCGAAATAATCGTTGTTGCGCAATATACCGTCGGCATCGGGACGAAAATTCGGAACATCGCTCAAATTGTTGTGAAATCTGCGGTCACCGAACGGGTCGGGCAGACGCTCTCCGCCTATATTAAAGCGGTCGGGGAAAATCTGATACATTATTCCGCCTGCAAATCCACGCGGTTGGCGGTAATTCTCATCGTAAACAGTCACTCTGAAGCAATCGCTTTCAAAGGTATCATCGGTAAAAACGTACTGCCACAGACCCGTCTCGACGAAATAAACCGAACAACCGTAAACACCGTCCGCATAACGGGACAGCTCGGCGACGATTCTCCCGTCACCCGTCAGATTATCAGCAATAAGACAAATCCGACCGATGAACGAGTCACATTTGACTCTGAATTCAACCGTTCCGCCCCGCTCGATAGCTCCGAACGGTGACTTGCAGAAAATATCGGAACTATCAAAATAAAATCCGTTCATATCAGTGAACCGGCTTGATATTCCAAATGTTGTCGGCATACTCCTTTACCGCGCGGTCGGCGGAGAATCTGCCGCAGTTGGCGATGTTGCACAGCGACATTCTGTTCCATTCCCTGCTGTTTTGACTGAGCGCGTCAATCCTCTGCTGAGCATCGCGGTAGGACGCAAAATCGGCAAGCACAAGATACGGGTCACTGCTCATAAGATTGTCGACAACCTCGGAAAAGCCGCTGTTTTTGAGGAATTCAAGAGTAGCCTTAAGCTCGGGGTCCGCTTCAATGACAGCAAGCGGGCTATACCCCTCACGGCGACGGATAACCTTCTCCTTATCCATACCGAACAGCACGAAATTATCCGTTCCGACTGCTTCGCGTATTTCGATATTGGCTCCGTCATAGGTGCCGAGCGTAATTGCACCGCCGAGCGTGAATTTCATATTGCTTGTTCCCGAAGCCTCTGTTCCGGCGAGCGAAATCTGTTCGCTTATCTCAGCCGCCGGCATAAGCTGTTCGGCAACAGTAACACGGTAATCCTCAAGATAGAGTATGCGCAGGCGCTCACGGGCGGCGGGGTCATTCTCGAGAATTTTACCGAGACCGCAGATAAGTCGGATAATCTGCTTTGCCATATAATAGCCGGGCGCGGCCTTTGCGCCGAAAAAGCAGGTTTTGGGTACAATCCCGTCATCAAGACCGTTTTTAATTCTCAAATACCGAGAAGCGATGTACAGCGCGTTGAGATGTTGACGCTTATACTCGTGAACACGCTTTGCCTGAACGTCAAACAGCGAATTCGGGTCGATAACGGCGTTTTCGACCTCGGCGGCATAGCGTGCAAGTCGCTGCTTGTTGCCGAGCTTGACCTCGCCGATACGGGAAAGCACCGAGTCGTCATTTTCGAATTTCATCAATTCGGCAAGCCTTGAAGCATCATGTTTAAAGCCGTCTCCGATAAGCTCACCGAGAAGATCGGTAAGACCGGGATTGCTCTGCAGCAGCCAACGGCGATAAGCAATGCCGTTGGTGACGTTGGTAAATTTCTCGGGTGAAAAATCGTAGTAATCGTGGAATGTTTCGGCCGTGAGTATGCCGCTGTGAAGCTCGGAAACACCGTTGACGGTATGCGACATATATATATCGAGATTTGCCATGCGAATCATTCCGCCGTCGATTATTGCCATATAGTTGATTTTGCCCCAATCGCCGCCATACCGCTGTTCAAGCTCAATGCGCAGTCTGCGGTCAAGCTCGGCTACAATCTGGTAAATCCTCGGCAATGATGAACGGAACATATTTACCTCCCACGTTTCGAGCGCCTCGGGCATAACGGTGTGGTTGGTAAACGCAAAGGTGTGGCGGGCAATATCGACCGCCTTGTCCCATCCGTAGCCGCATTCGTCGAGCAGAACTCTTATCAGCTCGGGAACGGCAAGAGTCGGGTGCGTATCGTTGATATGAACGGCTATCTTCTCGGGCAGATTTTCGAGAGTTCCGTACTGTGCAAGATGATTTTGAACTATATCGTTTATCGAGGCACTGCAGAAAAAATACTGCTGCTTGAGACGCAGGAGCTTGCCCTCCATGTGGTTGTCGTTGGGGTACAGCACCTTGGAGATGATTTCAGCAATATTATTGCCCTGCATTGCCTTGGCATAGTCGCCCTTGTTGAACGACTCCATATCTATACCCTTAGCTCTTGAACGCCACAAACGCAAACGGCTGACTGCCTGTGAATCGTAACCCGACACGAAAAGGTCGTATGGTACCGCAAGAACGCTGTCATAGCCGCGGTGGTTGATGTGGTGATAGCTGCCGTCCCAGTATTCGTCGACCTCTCCGCCGAACCTGACCTCGACAGCCTCGTCGGAACGCTCCTGAAGCCAGACCTCTCCGCCCGGAAGCCAGTTGTCCAGCTCCTCATTCTGCCAGCCGTCAACAATTTTCTGACGGAAAATTCCGTATTCATAGAGAATAGAATAGCCGAAGGCGGGATAATCGAGCGTGGCAAGAGCGTCAAGATAGCAGGCAGCAAGTCTGCCGAGTCCGCCGTTGCCCAAGCCCGCATCGGGCTCAAGGTCAAACAGACGCTCGACGGGCATATTGCATTCCTCCAAAACCTGTCGTGCCTGTTCATAAATTCCGAGGTTGCAAAGGCTGTTTTTAAAGCTTCTGCCCATCAGAAATTCCATTGAAAGATAGTGAATCTGCTTAGCGCCGTCTCCGTAGGAGCGAGCGATGTGACGACGGTTTTTCTCGCTCAGATAATCTCTGATTATTATTGCAAACGCGCGATAAAGCTGGTCGGCGGTCGCAGTGGTCGGTTCGACGCCGTACAGCCTCGTCAGCGTATCGGTAAGTCTTGCTTTAAGCTCGTTTTTTGTCAATTTCGAATCGGTCATATAAAATACCTCGTGAAATCCTTTCGTAAAAAGAGTTTCGTGTAAAAATATTATACCGTTATTTTTAAAAAATCGCAAATTGATTGTCATTGTTGCCCTTTTGTGATATTGTATTATTCGGGAAATAATTATATAATTTGCTTAAATATACCGAAACGGTCTAACAGATAGATAAACGGGAGGAACGAGCCGATGGCTGACAACAGAATACAGTTGAATATTGCGGGTATGACTCTTCTTATCACCACACAGGAGGATGAGGAATACGTCAGAAAACTTGCCGATATGATTGAGCGTGATATGCAGGAGGTGTTGTCGCAGAATACCGGTGCATCGGTGGCCAACACCGCCATTCTCTGTTCGCTTGACTATCTTGACAGATACCATAAAGCGAATCGTTCCGCCGCAAATATGAGAGCGCAGATAAAGGAGTATCTGACCGACGCCGCCAACGCCAAGCTGCTGTTCGACGGCGAGAAAAAGCGCGCCGACGCACTCGCCGAGGAGCTTAAAAATCTGAGGGGTCAGTCTGCGCAAAGAGCCGACGACGACCGTCGCGCCGCTGCGGCACAGCACGCCGCCGCACAGGAGGAGCTTGCCGCCGGCACCAAGGAATTGGATGGTCTGCGCCGTGAATACGAAACGGTCGCCGCTCAGTGCAAGAGTCTTACCGACCGCATACGTGCGCTAAACGATTACATCACCAATCAGGATAACGAGATTTCAAGGCTCAAGGGTGTTGAAAACGAACAAAACGATACCATTCAGAGCCAGACAAAGAAAATTTCACAGCTTGAGGACACGGTTAGCGACAAGCAGGCGAGGATTGAGCAGCTTGTTACCGAGCTGAAATCGCTTGAGAAAATCGTTTCCAACGATATGACATCGCCTTCCAAAAAAATCCCGACCTCCGCACCTGCTGCCCGCCGCGACCGTGACTCGGATTCGGTGCGTTCTCCGTTTGAGGACGAATCGTTCCCGCGCTACGACAGCAAAAATTACGGCGATTCCGGCGATATGCCGGATTTGAGCTGGACAAAGGAAATCTGACAGTTGAGTGACAAGGTACTGAAAATAAAGAAAATTCGTGAAAACGCGTTTGTTCCGAAAAGAGCGACCAAGGGCGCGGCGGCGGTTGATCTTGCTGCCGCCATCGACGAACCGATAACGCTGAAGCCCGGTTCGATTGTAAAAATACCGAGCGGAATTGCGATAGAACTGCCGAGTGATGCTTACGTTGCGCTTGTTTTCGGCAGGAGCGGTCTCGGAATAAAGCACGGTATCACCCTTGCCAACTCGGTCGGAGTTATCGACAGCGACTACCGCGGAGAAATCATGGTCGGTCTTGTCAACAACGGCGAGGAACCGTACACGGTTATGCCGAACGAGCGAATCGCCCAGCTTATGGTGACAGGAGTCTGCACTCTTCCAGTGGTGCTTTGCGATGAGCTGAGCGACACCGAGCGAGGTGAGGGAGGTCTCGGCTCTACCGGTACCGCAGGTGTAAAATGAAGGACGTAAAAAAAGATTTTCTCTTTGTATTTTATCTTATTTCGGGAATAATAGTAGGCAGTCTGCTGACTGCCGTCTGCGAAAATGTTTCGTGGCTGTCATGGGTTTCCTACGGCATTACCGTCGGCTTCGGTATCGACAGTCCCGCAATCCTCGATTTATCGGTGCTCAAGCTTGCACTCGGCTTTTCATTCTCGCTTACCGTGGCGCACATAATAACGATTGCCGCCGCAATGGCGATATACGGCAGGTTCAAAAAATGAACGGTTATAAAATAATTCTCGCCTCCGAATCACCGAGACGGCGTGAGCTTTTTTCACTAATAACGCCTGATTTTACCTCCGTGTCGTCCGATGTTGACGAAAGCGAGGGTCACACGCTTCCCGCCGTAGACTGCTGTCGCACTCTTGCACGGTTAAAATGCGAGACCGCGGCGAAAAGCTTTGACGGCTGCTGTATTATCGGCTGTGATACCGTCGTTGAAATTAACGGTCTGACGCTCGGAAAGCCCCGGGACGATGACGATGCCCGGGTTATGCTAAAAATGCTGAGCGGGGAAACGCACACGGTCTACACCGGCGTTCATATTATCTGCCCTGACGGTACCGTGAATTTTGCCGAACGCACCGAGGTGACATTTTCGGAGCTGAACGAAACCGAAATAGAGAGCTATATCGTCAGCGGAGAACCGTTCGGCAAGGCAGGCTCATACGGAATTCAAGGCGGAGCATCAAAGTTTATAAGCGGTATTTCCGGAGATTATTTCAATGTTGTCGGTCTACCGGTTAGTCACATTTACCGTGAGCTTAAAAGACTCGGTGCCATAATGGCGTAGTGATTTTATCATTTCGTGTAATTTATATCGCGGTCTTTGTAATCAACTGCGATTTCGTATATAATAAGCTTTCAGAGGTATTTATTCTATGGGAACTGTAACAATGTTTGCCGCCGGAAAGGACGGGGTCGGGAAATCGACGGTGTCGGTTTTTGTCGGCGCCGCTTTGGCTCGAATGGGCGAAACGGTACTGGTTATCGAGCTGGACAGCGGTCTGCGCAGTATCGACGTCATTTCGGGCGTATACGGCAAGCTGATTTATGATATCAACGATGTTTTGAGTCGCCGTTGCGGTCCGCTCAAGGCAATTGTCGACAGTCCCCTCAGTCACGGTTTTTATGTAATGTCGGCTCCGTTCGTTCATGAAAAGCTGGATGTAAGACAGTTTGTCCGTCTGTGCAAGGCACTTAGTGAGCGTTACGACCGAATTATCATCGACACGGCCGCCTCAGTAGAGGCAAGGGACGCTGCCGCAGCCGTTGCCGACAGTGCCGTTGTGTTAACTACACCCGACCCGATAGGCGTGCGCAATGCCAAGCTGACAACCGATTTTCTTATGGACAACGCCGGTATTGACGATGTTCGTTTGATTATCAGCCGTGTACAGCCGAGCAGAATTTATGAGGGGATTATTCCGAGCCTCGATTACTGTATAGACAATGTAGGCATTCAGCTTGTCGGCGTAGTCCCCGAAAGCGACGATTTGGCACTTGCCTCGGCGGGAATAAAAGCACTCAAGCGAGATTCGCTCGCCGCCAAGGTAATGGATAACATAGCAAAAAGGCTTTCGGGAAACAATATCCCGCTTGCCGTAGAATAAAAAAGGAGGTTATGAAATGAATATAGCTTTGATTGCTCATGATACGAAAAAGGAGCTTATGGTGCAGTTCTGTATTGCATACTGCGGCATTTTGTCTCGACATAACCTGTGCGCTACCGGCACAACCGGAAATCTCGTAAGCGAGGCTACGGGACTGACGATTCAGAAATATATGGGCGGCGCACACGGAGGCGCACAGCAGATAAGCGCTCGTATTGCCTGCAATGAAATAGACCTGCTGCTGTTCTTTAATGACCCGTTTACCCGAAAAGAGCATGAGGCAAACGAAATGAATTTGCTTCGTCTTTGCATAGTGCACAATATTCCGGTTGCCATAAATATTGCCACCGCCGAGGTACTTATTCACGGTCTTGAGCGCGGCGACCTTGATTGGCGCAATATAGTAAACCCCAAAAACAACTGATTTTGCAAAATTACGGCTTTGTCGGCTCTGCGCCGTTCATTGCCGATATTCTACTCCCGTTTCGGACGGATATGATACATCATCGAAAGGATTACCCAATGGCTGAAATTATTCGTTCACCCCGCGGCACTCAGGACATTATGCCCGATGCGAGCTATCGCTGGCAGTATGTAGAGGGTGTTATGCGCTCTGTCGTCGAGCGTTTCGGTTACTCCGAAATACGCGTTCCCACCTTTGAGCATACCGAGCTTTTCGACCGCGGCGTCGGCGACACGACCGACATTGTCGGCAAAGAAATGTATACTATGAACGACCGTGCAGGTCGTTCGATTACACTTCGTCCCGAGGGCACGGCAAGCGTTGTCCGCTCATTTATTCAGAACGGCGTTTTGTCCGGCGCTCTTCCCGCCAAGGCATATTACATACTCCCCTGTTTCCGCTATGAGAAGCCTCAGGCGGGCAGGCTGCGTGAATTTCATCAGCTCGGCATCGAGATGTTCGGTGCATATTCGCCCGATGCCGACGCCGAGGTTATCAAGACCGCATCGACTATTTTAAATTCGTTCGGTCTGAAAAACATCAAGCTTGAAATCAATTCCATCGGCTGTCCCACCTGCCGCAAGCACTATCACGAGGTTCTTAAGGAATATTTCAGAGCGCATTACGACGATTTGTGCGACACCTGCAAGGATAGGCTCGAACGCAATCCCCTGCGCATTCTCGACTGCAAGAGTCCTGTCTGCGCCGAAATTGCCGCCGACGCGCCGTCGGTGCTCGAATATCTGTGCGATGACTGCTCCGCTCACTTCAATGAGCTGAAAAATCTGCTCGACGAAGCGGGAATAGAATATACCGTCAATCCCAAAATCGTAAGGGGTCTCGACTATTATTCGAGAACCGTATTCGAATTCGTCCACAAGGGCGCCGGTGCTCAGGGCACCGTATGCGGCGGCGGACGTTACGACGGTCTGGTCGAATATCTCGGCGGCTCTGCCTGTGCCGGTATCGGCTTCGGACTCGGAATAGAGCGCCTGCTGTCGGTTATCGACAGCGAGGGTATAGAAATTCCCAAGCCTCACGGGCCCGATGTTTTCTTCTGCTATATCGGTGATGAAGGAAAAAGAAAAGCGCGCTCGCTGACCTTTGAGCTGCAGAAAGCGGGTTACTATGCACTCTACGATTTGAACGCACGCAGCTTAAAGGCGCAGTTCAAATACAGTGACAAGCTCGACTCGCGCTATACCGTAACCATAGGCGACGGCGAAATAGAAAGCGGAAGTGCGGCACTTCGCAATATGTCGAATCGACAGGAGCAAAGCGTTGAGCTGACTGCCGAAGCGATTATCAATATGATTAAATAAGAGGAATTTTGCAAAATGGACACTATGGGAAACCTCAGACGTACACACTACGCTCTGGAAACACTCGATGCAAAGATAGGCGATACCGTTGTTGTTGCCGGCTTTATCGCCCGCTCCCGCAATCTCGGCACACTCGTTTTTGCCGACCTGCGCGACCGCACCGGCATTGTTCAGCTTGCCTTTGACGACAGCAGTGACGCCGCCCTGGTTGAAAAAGCAAAGACGCTCAAAAGCGAAAGTACCGTTATGGCTCAGGGTGTAATTCGTGAACGTTCGAGCAAGAATAAAGAAATTCCGACGGGCGACATTGAAATTTTCGTCACCGACCTTCGCATTCTAAACATTGCCGAAACGCCTCCCTTTGAAATCCGCGAGGAGGTCTCGGTGCGCGATGACCTTGCTTTACAGTACAGATATCTGCAGCTTCGTCTGCCGTCGCTGACCGAAGCCATCGTAATGCGCCACAAAATCGTAAAGTGCGCACGCGATTATTTTGACGAGCAGAAGTTTGTCGAAATAGAGACACCGATGCTCATCAAGTCTACCCCCGAGGGCGCCCGTGACTACCTCGTACCGTCGAGAGTTCAGCCCGGTCATTTCTACGCCCTGCCGCAGTCTCCGCAAATCTATAAGCAGCTGCTTATGATTGCCGGCTTCGACCGCTATATGCAGATTGCCCGCTGTTTCCGTGACGAGGACCTCAGAGCAGACCGTCAGCCGGAATTTACGCAGATTGACTTTGAAGTTTCCTTTGCCGATGTCGATGACATCATCGAGCTGCAGGAGGGCTTCCTCAAAAGACTTTTCAAGGAAATTCTCAACAAGGATATCACCACTCCGCTTCGCCGCATAAAATACGATGAAGCAATGAGTCGCTACGGTTCCGACAAGCCCGATACCCGTTTCGGTCTTGAGTTGGTCGATATCTCCGACAAGGCTGCTTCGTCCGGCTTCGGCGTATTTGCCGGTGCAGTCGAAAACGGCGGCAGAGTATGCGCTATCAATGCAAAGGGTCTGAATGACAAAATTTCACGCAAAGAAATTGACCGTTTGACCGATTTCGTCAAGACCTACCGTGCCGGCGGTCTTGCCTACGCAAGAGTAACCGACGACGGAATCAACGCAAGCTTTTCCAAATTTGTTGCGCCCGAATTACTCGCCGATATGCTCAAAGATGCCGATGCACAATCGGGAGATATTATATTCATCGTAGCCGACCGTAAAAAGGATACCGTTTACACCTCGCTCGGTGCTCTGCGCTGTGAAATCGCCGCCAAATACGGTCTCATTGATCCCGAACGCTTCGACCTGCTGTGGGTCACCGATTTCCCGCTTTTCGAGTACAACGAGGAGGAAAACCGATACGAAGCCAAGCATCACCCGTTCACAGCTCCGCGTGACGAGGATTATGATAAGCTTGAAACCGACCAGGGCAACTGCTATGCAAAGGCATACGATATCGTTATCAACGGTACCGAGGCGGGCGGCGGCTCGGTGAGAATCAGCAATCCGCAGTTACAGAAGCGTATGTTCCGCGCTCTCGGATTTTCCGACGAGAGAGCTCAACAGCAGTTCGGTTTCCTCATCAATGCCTATCGCTACGGTGCTCCGCCTCATGCGGGACTTGCCTACGGTCTTGACCGTCTGGTTATGCTCCTGCTCAAAAAGCCTTCCATTCGCGACGTAATAGCCTTCCCAAAGGTTCAGAACGCCGGCGAACCGATGTCGGGAGCACCCGACGTTGTCGACATCAAGCAGCTTGAGGACCTGTCCATAAAGCTTGATTTGAAGAAATAACCGTTGACATTACAAGCAATTTAGCACGGATTAACACACTGTAGCTTTATTGTATATCACACAAGCCGCACCGCGGGCAAGACCTTGCGGTGCGGATCAAATACATTGTAAGAGGTGAAAATTATGCAAGAGCTTCTTAATCGCAGCTGGGTCGAAGTCGACCTTGACAAGCTGCGCCACAATGTGAAAACTATCAAGGACAATCTCGACGACGGCACAGCGCTTATGGCTATCGTTAAGGCTGACGCTTACGGTCACGGTGCCGAGGTTATTGCCGATACTCTCCAGAAATCGGGTGCCGATGCATTCGGCGTCAGCAATATACTCGAAGCGAGAAATCTGCGTGAAAGCGGCACGTTTGCGCCTATTCTGATTCTTGGCTATACTCCTGTTAAATATGCCAAGGAGCTGAGTGAAAACAGGATTACACAGACTCTTGTCAGCTATGACTATGCCTCCGAGCTTTCCGACGCCGCCGTTGAGCAAAATGTTACGGTGGACTGTCACGTTGCACTTGATACCGGCATGGGTCGGATAGGCTTCGATTCCCGCGACACCGAGGAATGCTGTGAGAAAATCAAGGCGGCATTCGATCTGCCGAATCTGCGTATTTCCGGTATCTTCACCCATTTCGCAGTTGCCGACGAAATGAGTGACAGCTCGGCAAGATTTACCGAATTACAGCACGAACGGTTTACCAACGTCATTTCCTCCCTTGCAAGGAGCAACTATTTCTTCCGTCTTATTCACTGTGCCAACAGCGCCACTACGATGTACTACCCCGAATTTCAGCACGATATGGTTCGTTGCGGTATAGCGATTTACGGTCTTGCTCCGGGCAGTCGACCGGTTGCCATGGATCTGCGCCCCGTTATGACACTGAAAACTACCGTTGCGATGGTCAAGGAATTGAGAGCGGGCGAGCCGATAAGCTACGGAAGAACCTTCTGCTGTCCCACCGATATGAAAATCGCCACAGTTCCTATCGGTTATGCCGACGGATACCCCAAGAGTCTTTCCAACCGCGCCGTAGCGTGGTTTAAACGGCGCATTATCCACCAGGTCGGGTCGGTGTGTATGGATCAAATGATGTTCGACGTTACCGGCTACGATATTCATGAGGGTGACGAGATAACGCTGTTCGGCGGAGATTCCCCCATTACCTTTGAAAATCTCGCCGGTATCTCGGGACTTTCCAACTACGAGTTTGCCTGCGGACTCTCGCGCCGTCTGCCTCGCGTCTACATAGAGAACGGCTCTGTAATAAATATTGTTGACTACACTCAGAAAAAATGAACAAAAAATCACCCTGTCACTTCGATTGAAGCGGCAGGGATTTTCTTGTTTACCATAAAACGAAAGCGGAACGGGTTTTATTTCTTTTCGGTAACAACCTCGTGTTTCTCCACAAGTCTGTTTTTAGACAGATCACAGGAATGGAAGAAAATCAGCAGTGTAACCGAGCAGACGAACCAACCGGCGGGATAGCTGAATCCGACAGGAAGTATCTCGTTAGCGACATAATTGGTGATAACATACAGATAAAGCTGGCGGAAGCCGACAAACGAACAAAGCATTATTATCATTGCCGCACGGCTTCTGCCCATTCCTCGTAGTGATGCCGAATAGGTTTGATTTATACACGGCAAAATGTAAAACGGCGTTAGATTGCGAAGCAACAGTGCAGAATAGTGTATCACGTTCTCATCCTTGTTGAAAACCGATGATATCTGCGGAGCAAAAAGAATTATCGGTATCATCAGTACAACGGTAACAGCAGAAGACAGCGCATGGACAATATATGTTCCCTTTTTTGCACGTTCTATGTCACCTACGCCGAGATTCTGTCCCACAAACGTGGTAACGGCAAGAGCCAACGACTGAATCGGCAGGAAAAGAAGCTGGTCGATTTTATTGTAGGTCGTCCAACCGCCGAGGCAATAGGTCTGGTCTGTATTAACACCGGCAATATATGACTGCACAAAGACGTTGGAAAAAGCCGTCAATGCCATCTGAATAGCCGCCGGCATACCAACCGACACTATCTTGCTCATCATATCTCCGTGAAATTTAAGATCCTTAATATAGAGCTTAATACAGATGTCACTCTTGAAAAGAGCAAAGACGGAGAAAACCGCCGACAAAACCTGCGAAATAACCGTTGCCCACGCAACACCCGCAACACCCATATTAAATCGGAAAACAAAGAGCAGATCGAGAATGATATTGGACACAGCCGACACTACAAGGAAATAGAACGGTCTTTGCGAATCTCCGACTGCGCGCAGTATTCCGGCGGCCATATTGTAAATCATCAGCCCCATTACACCGGAAAAATATATTCTCAGATAGGTATTGGCAAAACCGAGTACCTCGTTTTTGGTCTGCTCGGAATTGAAAACCAGACGGAGCAACACAGGCGACAGCGTAACTCCGAGCACCGTAAACAACACGCCCATAACCAGTGTAAACAGCATTGAGGTATGCACTGCATCGTGAACCTTTTTTTCATTGCCTGCACCGTAGTATTGTGAGATTACAACACCCGCTCCGCTTGCAAGACCGGAAAAGAATCCTATCAATATGTTGATAATCGGTCCTACCGAGCCGACGGCGGCGTATGCGCCCGTTTCACCCGTCTGACCTATTACCCACGTATCAACCATATTATACAGCTGTTGGAACAAATTACCCGCCAACAGCGGCAGAGCAAATTTAACTATATTCGTCACGATGGAGCCCTGCGTCATATTAACATCGCGGCGTCTCATAACTACCGAAGCCATCTTTTCTCCCTTCAAAATTACAACAGTAATACATTCACATTTTAATTCATCATAATGTTACAACCGAAAATCACTAAATACAAGCCGATTTTCGTTTTGGCTTTATTTTCGACCTATTGACTGAATTTAATATAAATCAGAGTGCGAATTGATATACTTTTAAACCTTTATTCGGCATATATTTTATATATTGACCGATATAATATTACTATGATAATATAAAGATAATTATCTGCATCATTCGGAGGCACTAATTGAAAAAATTTATTACGGTTTTTCTTCTGATTGCCGTTTCTTCTCTGCTTTTCTGCGGTTGCGGCAGTCTTGAATCCGGTCATTGTAAGGCAATAGCCGAGACGATATCCGATTTTGACAGTCCCGTTCTTATCTGCGACAATCTCGAACAGCAGGTCAGACTGCAATTTCGTGAGAAGCTTCCCATCGGCAAAACCAGCACGGAATATTCCATCAGCGTTAAAATCCGTGATGTTACCAATATCACGGAAAAAGAATTGAAAATATCCGTGCCCGAATATGACCTTAATTCTCCCGATCCGGTCAAGTTCAATACCGAATATATTAAGACCTGCAAAGCCGCGCTCAATTCGGCTCTTGGGGATACGAGCGGTGATTTTACATACGAAACAGTACGTTTTGTCGTAACCCGCTCCGATGATAACAGCTATACCGCCGTAATGAACAGCGGCGATGCTCAGCGCATCATCACTACCTTTAAGTCATTGTCAGATACAAAGTACGACGAGCTTCTTGCAAACTCCGTTGACCGCAGAAAGGTCATTTTGGCAAGCTTTAAATACAATATGCTCCGCGACCTTTTCGGCGTTATCGACGACAATTATATAGACGCTGTCAAGATAACCGATATCTCTCCCAAGGACGGCAACGCCTTTTCGGTCAGCATAGTCTACCCCGACCCTGTTCAGCTTTTCCCAATTCTTGCCGACAAATATGTCGAATCCTTTAGCGACGATCTTTATGAGCCGCTCGTTATCGAGGGATTTACCGGCAACAGCGACGATTACGCCGATGCACTGTCACAGGTCACCGACAGCAAGACCGCAACATTTGTTGTGCGTCCGACAAGCGACAGCTTCAGCTGGGAGCAATATTACAGTGAAATTGACCTTTCCAATCTTGACTCGGTAGCATACACCGCTTTTTGTGCCGTCGATGAAAGCACCGACCAACACTATGCTGCGGAATTTGCATCTGCAAGAAATCAGGCCGGCGAGGATGCTCAGACAAGAATCAATAATAACAACCTTGTTCAGTCCATCTCTCAGAGTCAGGGAATCGTTTTCGGCAAGAGCAACAGCAGCAGCGGACAAAGCGTAACGGTGAGTACCAGCGACAGCTCCGGCAGCTACTATGTCGTTTTCTCTCAGAACGGCACCGATAAGCTCGGAGTTTACATTAATGGCGGCAAGAGCTACACTGTGTACCTGCCTGCCGGAACATACAGCATAAGCTATGCATTCGGTACCAAATGGTATGGGCGCTCCACCAAATTCGGTCCCGACGGCAAGTATGTCGACAGCAGCTCCACCCTCACCGTTCAGAGCGGTTATACCTATTCATTCAAGCTGTAAAATAAAGCATTGAAAATCGGCTGTCGATTTGCTTCGACAGCCGATTAAATATTACAATAAAATTTATTTTGAACATTCGGCACATACGCCGTTGAAGATTATCCTGTGTCCCGATATTCTTGCACCCTTGGGCAGCTTGACCATATCATTCAGATTACTTTGATACTCAAGCTCGACATCCATCACCCTGCCGCAACGCTCACAACAAAAATGATAGTGATTGTCGGTTCTGAAATCGAATCTGCCGGCACCGTTAGGTATGGAAATGAATTTTATCTCACCCAGTTCGGCAAGCAGACGCAGATTGCGATAAACCGTGCCGCGACTGATTCTCGGGTCAACAATGCGAACATCAGCGTAAATATCGTCGGCACACGGGTGGTCGTGTCGACTGCGAACGGCATCAAGTACCATCTTGCGCTGATTTGTGTTGCGAATTTGAGTCATTCGTAATCTTCCAATCTTGATTATTATTTTAATTATACACTTTTTGCTGTTTCAAAGTCAATAAAGCAATGGAGCGTAAAAGCATTTTGTGAGAAGGATTATCGAGGGCGATGCGAATTTATTGACAAATCCAAGTTGAAAAACAGCATTTTTTATGTCATAATACATATAAAACAACAAATTACGGAGGTTATTTATGGGCATTCTTCGATTCAACTACCGTTCCGAAATACTCAGCCTCAACACCGACATCACTGTTGTCTATCCTACCGGCGCACTGACCGCGTGGGAAAACGGCGAACCGTCGCTCAGAGGATTTCCGACCGAACAGGGCAAACGTCCCTATCGTGAGGGTATGAAATTCCAAACCGTTTATCTTCTGCACGGCGGCGGAGACGATGACACTCTGCCCTATCGCTATACTATGGTGGAAACCTATGCCGAACAACACAATCTGATGCTTGTTACCCCGCAGGTCAAGGACAGCTTCTACCTCGATACCCCATATGGCTTTAAATATCACACCTATATCACGCAGGAGCTTCCGAGAGTTATCCGCTCGCTGTTCGCTTCGTCCGACAAGCGCGAGGACAACTTCCTTATCGGCTTCGCTATGGGCGGAAATGCGGCTCTGCAGCTTGCCTTTACTAACCCCGAAATGTTCAATACCGTAATTGCAATGTCGGGCGGTATCGGCGTTACGCTCGACCGTAACGAAATGAACCGTCAGCTCGGCATTGGCTTACAGCGTCTTAATGCAATGTTCGGAGAAAAGGACGAATTCCTCGGTACCGACAACGATCTGTACGCTCTCGCCGAAAAGCGCCTTACCGACGGTACCGATATGCCCCGAATCATTATGGCGCAAGGCAGTGACGAATTTATCCACGACCGCGTGTACAATGACCAAAGAATCCTCAAGGAGCTCGGCTATGACATTACCTACTACGAGCTTCCCGGCGGAAAACACGATTTTTTTACATGGGATGCACTATTCAAAAAATCGTTTGATGAATGGCTCCCGCTTAAGGAAAAACCGATATATCCGAACGAGGACTGAAATACAACAAAAGCCGTACCGATGTGGTACGGCTTGATTTTTTTATTTATTTTTCACCAGAGGTATTCCGCATCGGTGACAGAATTGAGCACCCGGAACAAGAATTGACCCGCATCTTGAACAGTATTCCTCGGGAATCGAAGCGATACCCGTCTGCTCCGACAGTTGGTCATTGTATGAATAGGCAGGCTGAACGGGCAAAATCTCGGGCGTTTCGGCTATCTGTTCGTTCTTCTGTTTTCTTTTGGCAATACACAGCATTACGGCGGCAACGAGCACCGACAGCACGCGAGCAATCCCGATAAGGTCGTAGCTCAGCACATATATGAAATAAAACGCCATATTCCCGTATGTGACCGTAGATAATCCCGATGATATGAGCGACATATATATGTACAACTGATTTAACAGCATCAGCACCGCACCTATTACGGCGAAGGCAACCGGAGGACGGCGTTTGCGGTGACTGCCGACCGAAAAGAGCATCGGCAAAAAAATAAGCAGATAACCGATATGCGAGGAAAGCGTAAAAACGAAGTAGATAAGAGTTGTCAGGTCGATATACGGTGAATAACGATACGTTTCAATCCATGTTGAATAATCCGATACCATACCGATAACATCAATCAAAATAAACACCAAAAGCTGAATAATCAGCAGTGCTGTAGAATCTCCACGGCGATTGGAGCGAAATGATGAGATTGACAGAACAAACGGTACAAGAGCACAGACGGCACTTAAAAACGATGCCGAGCCGAACAGACTTTTAATAACCTGCGACAGCGTTACGGGGTTACCGGCAATAAGAAAGGTGCTGAACGGAGCACTCAGCGACAGCACCGTGCCGATGACAAAATATGCCACAAAAAAGCGATTTCCCAAAAATCCGCCTATAAGACGATTATTGTTATACATTATTGTATTACCTTTTCAAAATCAAATATATAATCTTTTTTTCAATAGTATCAAACGCCGAGTCAACTGTCAAGGCAAAGAAAAGACAGCCGAATGAGCGGCTGTCTTTTCTGCCAAACGAATTAAACGAGCTGACCCGGCAGCTTCAGCTTTTGTTTAGGCGGGAAGCTCTTGTCGTACTCCTCCGCATCTGCGGGGTCGACATTGTAGCACGGCGGCTCGGAAAATGCTCCGCTCACGCCGTCAAGAAACCCCTTTTTAAGCTCCGCAACAAGAAAATAGTCGGCGTCCGGGTCGTCACGATACCTTATTCCCGACGATTTGCCGACAAAAAAGCTCGAATTGCCATAGAAGTCAATGTTGCCTGTTATGGCAAGTGCGCCCGTTCCCAATCGACGGGCAATCTCCATCGACTGCCTCAACAGCATTGTACCGTAACCCTGCCTTTTGTACTGCGGGTCAATGCTTATCGGACCGAAGGTCATTATCGGCAGCTTATCACCGCTGTCAATCTCAATTTCGGCTCTGACATATATGATATGACCGATAATTGTACCGTTGCGCTCAAGCACAAGATCAAGCTCCGGCATATAGTCACCGCAAGAGCGGATACACCGCAGCAGATAATGCTCAAGACATCCGGGACGGTAGACGTTCCAAAAGGCCTCTCTTGTCAAATTCTCGGTAAATCCATACTCGTCGATTTGGGTCGGACGAATTGTGATATTTTCGCTATCCATTTTTAATCCTCCAAAATATTATTTCCGAATATTCCGAAGGGCATTAAGTCATTACCGCAACCCTTCGGTTACAGTACCGACTCTGAGGTGTTGTTCTTCTTCAAACAGCATACTCCGATAAATTTATTCGGGCGAACCCGTGTCTCGATTATATCATAACAAACACTGCATTTCAAACAGCTGTTTTTTCAAAGCTCTCACTATGTGTCATTCCCTTGCTTCACGCTTTGAAATATCCTATAATTTATTTATTAACAAACAGAGAGGAATCTATGGTATGAAAATCAAACAAATATTATCAGCCATTACAGCACTTGTACTGCTTCTTTCCTGCCTTCCCGCAGTCTGCGCGGAAGAGGAAACCGAACTGACGGTGCTTTTCACAAGTGACCTGCATTCACATTTTTTACCGGTCGACACGCAGGACGGCGGTCAGTCCGGCGGCTATGCGAGGCTTGCATCATTGCTTAACGAGCAACGCAAAAAGTACTCCGACTCGGCAATAGTCACCGTTGACGGCGGAGATTTCGGTATGGGCTCACTTTTCCAGACCGTTTTCACAACCGACGCTGCCGAATTCAGAATCCTCGGTCAGCTCGGTTACGACGCCACCACATTCGGCAATCACGAATTCGATTTTCGTCAAGCAGGTCTTGCCGAAATGTTGAACGCCGCAGCTAAAGCACGCAGTGCAGGCGAAACACTTCCGGAAATCGTTCAGGCAAATTATTGGCCCGATACCGATGGCGACGGCTATACCGAAAGCGACGATATCGCGCGCGACGCATTCGAAAGCTACGGTGTCAAGGAATACACGATAATCGAGCGGGAAGGCGTAAAAATTGCCGTTTTCGGTCTGCTCGGCGCCGATGCCGACGGAGATTCCCCGCTCAGCGGTATGCATTACGAGGATATCGAAGAAGCCGCAAAACGTGTTATCGACGAAATCAACGCCGACGGCGGTGCGGATTACGTTATTTGTCTTTCACACACCGGTATTGATGATAACGATATGACAGGAAAGTCCTCTGAGGACTATCAGCTTGCAAAAAACGTTGATGGAATAGACGTTATCATAAGCGGACACACCCATTCTACACTGACTGAGCCGATGTATGTCAACGGCACCTATATTGTCTGCTGCGGAAGCTATGCCGAAAATTTAGGTGTTCTGCGTCTTAACGGCGACAAGCTGATAGACTACGAGCTGATACCCGTTGACGAAACGGTAGCGGAAGATAAGACCACTGCAGGGGTCATTGACAGCTATAAAAATCTTGTCAGCAAAAGCTATCTCTCGCAGTTTGAGGGAATGACCGATTTTGACGAGATTGTCGCCCACATCGACTTTGATATGGACAGCGCATACGGTGAGCTTGCAGACAAGGCTCTCGGAAATCTGCTGACCGAGGCGTACATATACGGCATTACAGAGCTTGCCGGCACCGACAGTGACGGCGATGAATACACATACCCCGACGCGGCGTTCATTCCTTGCGGAGTTATCAGAGGCAGCTTTACCGAGGGCGACATAACCGTTTCCGATGCCTTCGATGTTCTTTCGCTCGGTGTCGGTGCTGACGGCACGGCGGGTTATCCGATTGTCAGTATTTATCTCACCGGCAAGGAGTTGAAGCTTGCCGCCGAAATTGATGCTTCCATTTCCCCTCTTATGTCGATTGCACAGCTTTACAGCACCGGTCTTTGCTGGAATTGGAGCACTAACCGTATGTTGCTGAACAAGGTCACGCGTATTTGGCTGACCGACAGCAACGGTAATACAGAGGATATTGAGGACAACCGACTGTATCATATAGTTACCGGTCAAAACTGCGTTCAAATGCTCGGCAAGGTAACAACATTGTCTAAGGGGCTGATAAGCGTTACGCCCAAGGATAAAAACGGGAATCCTATTGATGACGGCGGCACCTATGACAGCTGTATCGTGCACGCCGCCGACGGCAGTGAGGTCAAGGAATGGTTTGCGCTTGCAAGCTATCTTATGTCCTTTGACGATACCGACGGCGACGGCGTTGCGGATGTTCCGCAGAGCTACCGTCAGCCTAAGACGCACAAGGTCAGCACAACCGAGCTTGGAATAAGCGAAATGCTGGTAAATTGGAATGCCGTTTCGTGGATTGCGCTTGCAGCGGCGTTTATTCTGATTTTCGTTATCATCCTTATAGTCACGGCAATAGTTAAATCAGCCAAGAAAAAGGCTCATTCCCGTTCTAAAAATTAATCAAACCGGCATCGTGTAATGTTCGGTTCTGTATAATTGAAGTCCGGCAATACTCTTTTAAGGTTTATTTACCTAAAAGATGTATTGTCGGACCTCCGTTTATACAGATAATTTTGACAAATAATTACGGACTGCCGATTCCCCGACAGTCCGTATAATAATTAATAGAATGTTGCGACCGGCTCCTCAAGCTCGTCAATCGGTGTAAGCGAGGTCACGTTGAGGACGGGACCTTTTTGTCCGTAAACCTTGTGGAAGCGGTAATCTATCTTGGCAACCACATTATACCATCCCTTATGCGTGGGCTTGTTCATAGTCAGCGGCTGCTGTGCCACAAAGCCGGCAAAGTTGGTATCGGCTTCACAGCAGTTCATAAGCTGTCTGCCGACGAGGTAGGTACTGTTGCCCATTGACTTGTTATCAAGCAGAGCAAGCGAGCTGAACTCGACAGTTTTGCCGTTAAATGCGGCGGGATCCTCCGAAATGTCGCGATACCACCACGCATAGTCCTTGTCCTCTATCTTGACAATAGGGGCGTTGATATCGTATGGCGGCGGGTCCTCGATATCGTCTAATTCCGCTTCGCCGTTTTCGTACTCGTATGCTATGTCGCACATTCTGTTGGCGGCACGCACGACCTTGTGAATTTCCATTTTATCGGTCGAATCGGTAAAACGGTTGAACACTGCCAGCTCGCAATCGCGCAGCTTGTCGACCATAAGGTTGCGCATATTGTTGTTGTAAACGGTGAATGTGGTGCAATCTACAAATGTGAACTGTTGATAGATAACGCAATCCTCCGGCAAAGCGGCATATAAGTCGCTGAGCATCCACATTCCGTTATATTCGACAACCAGTCTGTCCGATTTAAAACGCTTGATCAGAGCATTCAGATTATCCTCGGTAAGCTCCTCAACGCTGTCGATATTGACCAAATTAACCTTGGAGGAAACGAAGGTGTCGGGAGTATAGTCCTCCTCACCCTGTTCACAGCACAAAAGAAGTGTTCTCTCATCACCGCTGAAGCGCTCATCCTCCATAGTTTTCTGAATAAAACGTGTCTTGCCGGACTCCAAAAAGCCGACAAACAGATATACCGGTATTTCCTTTGCCATCGGTAGCTCCTTACTGTATTACAGACCGAGCAGATTCTTAATTTCGGATTCCTTTAATTCAGAACCGATAACGCAGACACGGCCGATAACATTGGCACTGCCTCTGCGAATGTCGCTCTCCTCGGGAACGTAGTCAAACCAAATCCAACCGTTGCCGTCATCGCTGTCAAGGTATCCCTTGGCACGCAGAATATTGCCGTACTCGCCGCTGTCAAAGGCGGCAAGAGCATCACGAAGCTTCTGTTCGGAGAACTTTTTGTTGGTTTCCGTTCCAAAGGTCGTGAAAATCTCGTCGGCGTCGTGATGGTGGTGATGGTGATGATGCTCACATTCGCACTCGTCGTCATCATCGTCGTGGTGATGGTGATGATGCTCACAGCCGCAGTCACATTCGTCATCTTCATGCTCCTGTTCGTTTACAAGAGCAGAAAGCTCCATTGTCAGTGAACGCTTAAGCTCGGCGGCCTCGAGGATATCGGAGCCTTTAAGCTCATCCCACGGGGTAGTGATAACGGTAGCCTGCGGATTAAGACTCCTTATGACCTCAAGAGCCTCGGCGGTCTTTTCCTCAGAGATTAGATTGGTGCGTGAAAGTATGACCGCTCCGGCGGATTCAATCTGATTTTGGAAGAACTCGCCGAAGTTTTTAAGATACATTTTGCATTTCTTGGCATCGGCAACCGCGACGGCGGCGTTGACCTCGACATAATCTCCACAAGCCTTGACGGCGTCGATAACATCAGACAGCTTGCCGACGCCCGACGGCTCAATGATGATTCGTTCCGGCTCAAAGCGGTCGGCAACCTCTTTAAGAGCAACGGTAAAGTCACCCTTGAGTGAACAGCAGATACAGCCCGCGCTCATCTCGTTGATGATAACGCCGCTGTCCTTTAAAAAACCGCCGTCAATGGAAATATCACCGAACTCATTTTCAATCAGAACGACCTTTTCGCCCTTATACGCTTCCGCCAACAGCTTCTTGATAAGCGTTGTCTTGCCTGCACCCAAAAAGCCGGAGAAAATATCAACCTTAATCATTGTAATCATCTCTTTCAAAAAATTAATTAACTAATATATTATACCCTATTTCGTCAAGGCGGTAAAGCGATTGTAAAAGATAATATAAAAAAATGTCAATTTACCATTGACTTAACGGGTAAGGGTATAGTATAATATCTCTTGCACAGTGAGTGCGGACAATTTATCAAGCTAAGAAACTTTGACTTTGGAGATGTACTCAAGAGGTCGAAGAGGCGCCCCTGCTAAGGGTGTAGGAGTCGAAAGGCTCGCGAGAGTTCAAATCTCTCCATCTCCGCCAAAGAAGGCAGTAGACTTTGACAAAAAGTCTACTGCCTTTTTCTTTTTTCGTAAAACCCTTTCGGATTGACAAATTGAAAACAAAAACATAAAATGAAAATGCAGACGCAAAGGCACTATTCAGAACTGGTTCGTCTGCATTTTTGATGCTTAGAAATCGAATGTTTTGTCGCAGATAATGATAAATCGAGTTTTACGGAGCAATTCAGTTATGAAAAACACAAGTAAAAACATATGTCTTTATCTTGTCTTGATTGTCGGATTATGGGGATTTTGCTTTGCTACATTAAAGCTGTGGCTGTTGCCGTATTCCGTTGCCTTCAACGAGACAGGTAAAATGACTGCCGGATATTTCCTGTATGCCGTGATCGGGCTATTGTTTTCCACGCCTGCTCCGTTTGTCTCAATGCTGATGATTTCTTTATGCAAGGAACACATCGGGCTGAAGGAATTTCTGAAAGGCATTTTCCGAACAAAAAACAAGAGTAAAACAATCCTGCTTACCGGGGGATTTTGTCTGATGGCGTTAATCTATGCCATAATAAACGGAACGCCGAACGGTTCATCGTGGTATATGCTGCCTTTGGGATTTCTGATTATGATTCCGTTTGTCGGGATAGCAGAAGAAACCGGTTGGCGAGGATTTCTGCAGCCGGCATTTGAAGAAAAGATTAAATTCCCTTTTTCGGTATTGTTGACTGCTTCGATTTGGTATGTATGGCATTTGGACCTGTGGCTTGACCCGACGTCAAATCATTACGAAGACAGCCTGATAGGTTTTGGCATCACAATCTTTATCTGGGCATTTGCCTTGGCGGCACTTTATAAAGCGACCGATAGCATCATCGCGTGTGCAGTCTATCATTCGTTTATTGACGCCATCGGCGCGGTTTATGATTGGAATTTGCTTTTTGACAGCTTCCCGGGGAATACAGCAACCAACATTTACCGCATAATATGGCTTGGCTCGGCTATTGCGCTTTGGGTGTGGACAGACAGACAGCAAAAACGTGATTCTGATGATTTCCTTTCCGAATGACAGTATATTTTGATAAATAATCTATTGCCTTCTTTATTTAAAATATTACGTTACGGCTTTATGAAATATATTGTCGTAGTTGACAATATAATTTCGAAAATAAAAAACCGGCAGATTCTTTTTGAACCTGTCGGCTTTTATCATGTACCTTAATCTTTGTAATCGTAATCCATTCTTGCCGCGCTCCAATCGGCAAGCACGGCGGACATATCCTCTGCAATTATCTTTGCCCCGTCAAGGTCGTGCTCCTTGTAATTGCCGCATTCCTTTCTCTGCGTGCCGGGAACAATTCCCTCGAAATTGCGGATAAATACAAAGCAATTTCGCACAAGCTCGAGTGCCTTTTCATAGGAAATACTGTCTCGCAGAATAAGATAAAAACCTGTTCGGCAGCCCATTGGTCCGACATAAACCACCTTGTCGGCGTACTCGGTGTTGCGCATATAAGTCGCAAAAAGATGCTCAAATGTATGCAGAGCGGCGTTGGGAAGATAGACATCCTCCTCGTTGTTTGGTTTTATCATACGAATATCGTAGGTCACGCAGTCACCGTCGATACGTGAGATATACATTCCTTTGGTCAACTTGTCGTGGTCAACCGAAAAGCTTGCAATTCTGTTCATTTCAATTCCGTTCCTTTTATCCGTTCTATGGGTAAGCAGATATAATCTTTGCCGAAAACGAGGTCGGTAAAATCCTGTATCGCACCGGCGAGTGAATATCCCTTTTGTTCGAGTAACGCAAGACCGTCCCGAAATGTAATTTTTCCATCACATTCGATTTTTACAAAACGGAATGCGGGCAATGTCCATTTTGTCCAGCCATCAGGCGCAGATGCGGAATCATCGCATTCAATTCCCGCAAGATACAACCCCTCGGAAAAATCATTTTCCCACGGCTTAAACTCAAGTGAAAAATCGCTCATAGCTCCCCAACAACCGACAAAATTTCCGTTACCGTCACGCTTGGCAAGCTCCGACACTTCAGCAAAATGCGTGTTGGCATCATTCCACAGCCGGGCAATGAATCCGTAGCCGTTTCTTGTTGAGCCCTGCTTTCCGATTACCGAAAAGCTCTCTTTTTCTATTATTTCGTATTTTATATGTAAGCCCTCCCCTGTTAATCAACGGTGGATATACATTCTCGACGGCTCTTCCTCGCCGTCGCCCTGCACCATACAGAAGAATTCCCAACCGTAACGCTCGTAAAATCCCGTGTGATCGGTCAAAAGATAGAGTGTTTCGATACCGTGAGATTTCATATCGGCACAGATATAATCGAGAAGTCTGCCGGCAATTCCGCGACTGCGATATTCGGCGTCGGTATAAACTGCGCAGACATTGGGGGTCAAATCCTTACGGTTATGGAAATCATTTTCGATAACACCTGCTCCCGCGACGATTTTACCGTCAACAAGACATACATACCAGCTCGGAACGACAGCCGAAAACGATTCCTCGATGCTTTCAAGATAAGCCTCGGTCGAAATTCCCCACTTTGAATTGAACCATTCCGCCGCCTTCTGCTTTAAATCGCGGCGTTCAATCAGCTTAACGATGAACATTTCGGATTCGTTTTTCAAAATCAACGGTGTAAAAATTATACCGTTGACAGTCTGCTCAAC
>DCGT01000011.1:13021-16882 GCA_002315315.1 Faecalibacterium sp. UBA1771 | reverse complement strand
CTCAACGTCGCTCGGCTCGAAACCGAGAGAACGGTAAAACGGAAGACCGTACGGAGATGAATTGAGCGTAATTGTCTGTTCGGGGTAGTCGGATTTGAGCGCCGAAAACAGCTTAGTGCCTATTCCCAAGCGGTGATATTCTCCGTCGACAAAGAAGAAGCATATATGTCTTGAATCACTGCGAATACCGATTTCACCGACAAGCACATCAGAATAAAATGCGCCGTAATAAACAATTCCGGCAAGGTATTTTTCATCGGCTAAGCATTTGCGAAATTCCTCAACTCCCTCGGCAGGATAGCTCGGAGCTTCGTACTCGCCGAACACACGCCACGCAAGGTCGAGCGCTGACGAAATCTCGCTCTCATCGAGTCTACGTACAATAAATCCGTTCTTCCATTCATCCCTTGTGAGTCTTGTAATATGCTCGGTACGGACTTCACCGAGCAGCTTCAGCTCAACATTTGTCAATGTATGGTGATAAGTAAACCCAAGCTTTTCCATACAACGCTTTGACTTAATGTTGCCGTCAAAATACCCGCACCACAGCATATCAAAATGCAGGTCAACAAAGGCATGGTGAATAATCTCTCTTGCGGCCTCGGGAATCAAACCGCGTCCCCAAAACGGCATACCTATCCAATAACCGATTTCGGCTTCGCCATCGGGCAGATTTCTGCTGCTTTGACTACCTATAATCAGAGATATGCTTCCTATCGCTCGGTTATCTTCTTTAAGACATACGGCGTAGGTTTCCGGCTCGGACAGCACACCATGAATCACATCGAGACTGTTTTCAACACTTTTGTGTATTGGCCAACCCGCAAAAGGACCTACTGCGGGATCCTTTGCATATTCGTACAGACTTTCGGCATCGGAATCCTGCCACGGGCGCAAAATAAGACGTTCGGTTTTGAAAATCATTGTCGATTCTCCTTTACAAATTCCGCGTTTTTGTTCTTCATCGAAATCTTTTTGACCGAATATCCGTAGTTGGTCAGCTCTTTTTTATAGCTTAAAAAGGAATGGTCAATATCAAATCCGAGAATATCCCTAATCTGAGAAAATGTCAGCATCAGCTTTTCTTCTCTCGAATTTTCAACATATTCCCACAGCGGCGCGTATTTACTCATAACTGACATCACCTGTCGATATCATAGCGGTATAAATCATTGCGGCTGTCGTAGACATATCCTGCCGACAGCAGGGTGTTTCGGGAACGGAGGTTGTACGGCTCAGGCTGAACGATAACCCGTCTTGCATCGGTATCGACTGCAATTCTTTCCGTCAACAGCTTCACTGTCTCGGCTCCGTAACCTCTGCTCAAAAAATCGGTGTCTCCGATAAGGTAGTCGATGCTGTAGGTGCCGTCAATCGGCACAGTTCCCTGCCATTCCTCACCGCCTTCGGCATATTTATAATACTGACAGAAGCCGAACGGGTGACTGTCCTGCTCCATAATAAAATGATGTATGAAGCTGTATTCGGCTGCACGAAGCTCGATTTCCTTTATCCAGCTACCGGGATGTTCAAACCATTTGGAAATATGAGACTCTTCCAGCCATTTTCGCATCAGTTCCACATCGCTGTCTTCAAATGCTCTGAGGTTCATATCGTTTTCCCTATTCTTGATAATTTTAAACATTATATTACTTTTGTTTTGTTATTTCAATGCGAAGCTGTCGTCTGTGTGTAAATTCCGAATTTTAAATTCAAAAAGGACATCCGCGAGGATGTCCTTTTGATTTTGGCGGAAAGAGTGGGATTCGAACCCACGGGCGATTGCTCGCCGCCGGTTTTCAAGACCGGTGCCTTAGACCAGCTCGACCATCTTTCCGTATTTACCGCTACCGTATATTATCGGCAACGGATATTATTTTATCAAATAAAAAACAAAAAGTCAATTGCACTTATTTCAAAATCAAAAATGCCTCGCGGTATTTTGCCGCACCGTAAGGGTGATCGGAAACAATTTCGTAGTGCCGGTTATCCGACGTTACAAAGGTCAGCGTCATCTGCCCCAGCACCGACAAATCCCCGATTTCGGCAAATTTAAACGGTATCTCGTTTCCGACACTGTCGGTAAATGTCATTCTGTCCCTGAAGAAGGCAAGTCTGCCGTCCGATACCTTTTCCGTTTCCGAAGCCGACTTGATTTCGAGCAGTGTCAACCCGCTATCGGCAAACAGTTCCCCGTCTTTCGACGCTTCTATGCGCCCGCGAAGCTTCTCTGCCTGCCACCTGTCCCAATCAAGCACGGTTTCAAACTCGACGTCATTGTCATCGTCGGACGAAATATATCCGTACTCGCTGTATCTGTACCTTGCGCCGCATTCACGGCACCAAAATCGGTCTCCGCCGCTGTCGATTGTGTCGAGCTTGCCACATCTCGGACAGGTATACAGCTCTACCTGAATATCCTCGGCTATTCCTTTTCCCTTAAACGCAACCGGCTCAGTGCGCTGTTCTGCAATGGCATCGACGTGTAAATCGCGTGCAATAAGCTCGTTAACCTCATCATCGGTCATTCCGGCAAGCTGCTCGGCACTGTACTGTCCCACAACATTTCCCGTAATTTTTCCACGGCGCATTCTGCGGCTCCACCTCGGACTGGTGAGGTATCCGCCTATCATACGATAGGTTATAAGCCCGACCCCGCTTCTCTTGACCAGCTTACCGGTTGACGGCAATATCGCACCCGTCACACCGGTATAAGAGCGATTGCCCTCAGCGAATATTCCCACACTCGACCCGCGGCGCAGTGTCTTGAGAATCTCCATAGCACATCGGGATTCGGTCATACCTTTAACTCTGATTATGGGATTGAATATGTACTTGATTGCACCGCTCAGAAAACTCCCGAGCCGCATAACGTGCTCGCTCGCCACAAAATAAACATGATCCTTGAGCGACGAAGCTATAAACACGGGGTCCCAGTCGGTTGTGTGATTGGCAAGCAGTATATACGGTGAAAACTGCGGCTCAACGGGCTGTGAAGAAAATCGGAATTTAATATGTAAAATCGGCTTGACAAGTCCTCCAAAAAATGAGAACCAAAATCTGTGGCGTTTTACGTCGTTCGATTTCCTGTCTGCCATTCGTCATTCCTCCCTTTGCGGCAAGATTAAATTTCACTGTGCGAGATAATCTATTCATCGAGTGATTTCAGTTCAAAGCCGTATTTTTTCAAGTCAATGCTCCCGTCAGCCTCAAACACGATTCCGTCCTCTTCAAGCAACCTGCGCTGTCCGTTTTCACCGCCGAATGCGAACGAGCCGGAACACCGACCGAATCGGTTGACTACCCGAAAACACGGGATTATGTCGGGACTCGGATTAACGTGCAACGCATATCCCACCACTCTTGACCATCGAGGATTTCCGGCGGCGAGCGCAACCTGACCGTAAGTTACAACCCTGCCTCTCGGAACTGTCATAACAACACGGTAAATTCTCTCAAAACTGTTCATCAGCCCTGCGAATTGACACGGCGCACCTCAGCTATATTAAGCGTATGCTCATAGTCGGTTGTCGCCCAATAGAATTTATGATTATCATCGGTAATAAAAAAGTAATAATCGGTTTCCTCTGGCTCGAGCGTCGACATAATAGCCTTCATACCGGGGTTGCAGATTGCTCCTACAATGAGTCCCTCATGAGTATAGGTATCATAAGCCCAGACCTTGTTTGACGGAATATTCCTGACATACGGGTCGATATCACCGTTGTAGTACAGACCCATAACTCCGTAAATGAAGTTGCCGAGCTGACATTCCGCCGAGGTATCGGACTGCAGGTTGGGGAAATCATCGCTGTTAAGTCTGTTGTGGAATACCGACGAAACCATACCGTAAACATCCTC
>DCGT01000011.1:0-12997 GCA_002315315.1 Faecalibacterium sp. UBA1771 | reverse complement strand
ATCCTCACCGAGTGCCTCTTTTTGCACTATCGACGCGAGAATGATGTTTTCCTCAAGCGTCAAGCCGCTCTCGTTTACCTGTGCCATAATATCGTCGGTCATAACCTTATTCTGGAAGGTGCGGAGCATCTGCTCCACAACGTCATGAACGGTTGCATCGATGTAGAATTCGTAGGTATCGGGATAAAGGAAACCGTCAAGACGAATAAACTTATCGTCTGTATCGGAAATATATGACATAACCTCCAAATCGAAGGTATCGTTGTTGCAACAGTTGACAAACTCATCAACGGTGCAGAAGCCTAATGACTCAAATTCGAGCGCCATCTTGAGTGCGGTGCTTCCCTCGGGGAAGGTGACTGTGAAGGATTCACGGTACGGCATATCGGAGCGCTGAAGAACATCAATAATTTCAAGATAGCTCATCGAGTCGTTCAGACTATGCGTGCCATATTGGTATGTACCGTCGGACATCGAGATAAATCTCGAGTAAATTCTGAAAAGCTTGGCGCTCTTGATGACTCCGGCATCCTTGAGCAGGTCGGCAATTTTCTCGGTTGACGAGCCCTGCTCGACCTCAATCGAAATTTCCTTACCGCTTCCTCTGTCTCCGTTAATGTCGCTCTGATAATACTTAATGCCTAAGCCGGCAACAGCAAAGATAAGAATTACGATTGCAATAATTATTATCGGGGTGGAGTTGAAGCCTCTGCGCCCTTTCTTCTGTTTTGCAGGCTTGTACTTCGGAGCATTATTATTTCTCTTAGGTTCCTCCGGCTCAGTGCGGTAAATCATATCTTCTCCATTCTGCCGACATCATACACATTAATTATACAAATTGTATGGCGGCAATAATTATTTACTGTCTGTATAATATCGTACGCCGTGAAAACAGCGAACAATATCGATAAAAGGATTAGCGTAAAGCTCATTTAAAATATATTGCGGCTTTTAATGAATCGGCAGTCTGCTTATTCTTTAACGCCGCTATGACCTCAAGTCCGAACGGCACAGCCGCTCCCGCAGCCTCGGCGGTGATTATATTCCCGTCGCGAACGGTTTGACCACCGACATAGCTGTCACCCAATACGTCGCGAAAATCGGGATTGACGGTTGCGCGTCTGCCTTCAAGCAGACCCAAGCCCTTGAGCACAATCGGAGCGGCGCATATGGCGGCGACAATTGCTCCGCTGTTATACGCCTGCATAACAGCATCGGTGACCCTTGCACTGTCGCGAAGATTGTATGTACCCGGCAGACCACCCGGCAATACAACCGCTTCAGCGTTCAATATGTCGGGCAGCTCATCGGTCGAAATATCGGTTTCAAACCTTATTCCGCGACTTCCGACAATGTTTTTCGAGCCGACACCTACCGTGATAACCTCAATTCCGACACGTCGGAATAGATCAATGGGGCAAACCGCCTCCATATCCTCACAGCCGTTTGCCATAAAAACATATACCATAATTTTACTCCTATTATCAGTCGAGCATCAAGCTCATATACGGCTCGATGTCATGTAAAAATCCCTTGTCGCCGAGCGGCTTTGCCATTCCATAGCGAATTGTCGACCCCTCATGCGGAAGAACCTTAGATCGTATCGGCAATCGAAGCTCCGCTCTCGACACATCATTTTTAACTACAATTTCGCGAAGGAGCGATTCCTGAACATTTACCGAGCTGCCAAGCAGCTCCTTTACATTCAGCTTGCCGTTCTGACAGTTATAAACGGCGTAAGCTCTGCCCGCTTCTCCGTCGTAATGGGCTATGTGGTCACCGTAGATCTCCGAATCCTTCATTACAAACCGCAGCTGACCGGCACTCCATTCAATATGCGGAATATCGACAAGTGAGCTGTCACGCAGTATAAACAATTCCTCATTGGTCAGCGCATCTATCTTCACGGCATCGTCGGGCAACGGATCTATGCTGCTCAAAATCCCCGTTCTCAGCTTGACCGAGCGCACACCGAAATCGGCGTTGTACCCTCTCTTTTTGTAGAAGTCGAACAGATACCTTTCCCCCGGCACGAGTATGGAAAACTCGGCTCCGTTGCTCTTGGCGCGCTGTTCGGCAAATTCAAGCAGATGAGACATAATACCTCTGCCGCGGTATTTTTTTAGTGTTGCGGCGCCGAGTATATACAGTGCGTTGGTGTACTCGCCTTTATTTACAAATCTTGTCGGAATCATAAGAAGCATTGCGATAACCGAACCGCTTTCCTCAAAGACAACGGCGTCGCTCGCTCTCGATACCTCGCTGAAAATGAAGTCGATATAGTTCAGCGGGTCATGAAAGCCGTCGTCCCAGATACTTTTCATTGCCGGAATATCGTAGGCTGTCGCCAGTCGTATCATTGCTCCTTTTTCCTCCTTACTGAATATTTTTCGGTAATTTCAACAGGATAATATGACAGCTTTGCTTTTCGCAGTCCCTCGTCGCCCACATCATCTTCACGGTTCACAAATGCATAATCGCCGCAGAATGCGCGGACGAATTCCCTGTTTATCACGGTATAGCTTCCGTTTATCTCCGAAAATGCCTTCTCAATATGTACACAGAAGGTATTGTCGTTTATCGGCTCTCCGAGCGAAAACGCCGCAACTCTGCCGTCTGACAGCTTAATCATTCCGCCGCTGAAGCCGAGTCTGTCATATTCCGCCAATGCTCTTTTCACCGCCTCGTGCTCAAGCGAGAGTCCGTCATCTGCACCGTTCGCTATATTTTCCGCGTACCACCGTTCATTCATCGCGGCGGCTTCGGCAATATTGCCGGAGTCGAGCTTTTCAAAACAATAATCGGGATTTTCCTTTTCAAAGCGCGAAATATGGTTGCGCTTTTGGTGATATTTACGTCCTGCCAAATCGGCAAGATCAACGGTATTGTAAACGTATTCCCCGTAATCTCTTACGGGGTGAAAGCTGAATTCACTGGGGAAAAGCCTTTCCAGCTCATCGCAGTCGCTCTTTGAAGCGGCAATGATATGAAACGGTCTGCCGAGTGACTCGCTGTCACTCATCATCAGCTCAACGGTTGATTTTAAATCTCCCGTACCTATCGGAAACAGATATCCCTCGCTCACGCTGTCAAAGCGAATTACAGCCATTTTACCGTTCAGCGCAAGCCTTGTATTATAAACACTCTGCCAGATATACAGATTTCCGAATGTGTACTCACAGCCCCTGTCCCGCTCAGCGCGAAGAACAGGCTCTAACATATATCGGTCATTAAGCTCTATATTACTAAATTCAAGCATATATGCCTCTGTCCGAAAAAAGCGGACAATCATTGCAATAATTGTTAATTACAAATTTACTGCGGCGATAATCTGTGCCGAAATTTCCTCGATCGTTTTAGGTTCACCGTCGACGTCACAGCGGATAACCCGCCATCCGAAGCGCTCGGCACACCACAGAGCCGCCTTGCGGCATCGACGCTGAAAATCCCGATCGCGCTCGTGAATATCCTTTTTGCTGTCGTCGTTGCCGTAACGTACCGCCAAAAGACGTTCGCTGACCTCGGGCGACATATCGAGATAAATGACAAAATCGGGTTTCGGAATCCCAAGCTTCACATACTCGAAATCCCACAGCCACTCACAATAGCTCTCCCATTGCTCGGGCGGAAGCTTAGCCATTTGATACACGGCATTAGACGTGGTGTAGCGGTCGGCAATCATTATTCCGCCGCTTATATACGCGCTCTGCCAATCTGATTTGTAGCTTGCAAATCGGTCGGCGGCATAAAACATTGACGCCGCATAGCAGTTGACATCATCCGGCCTGCTTCCGAAACGACCCGACAGGTACATTTTTACAAGTGCCGACGAATCGCTGTCGTAACAAGGGAACTCGAGCGATTTAACTTCTGTACCTCGCCTTGCAAGGAACTCGGCGAGCAATGCGGTCTGCGTTGCCTTGCCACATCCGTCCAGACCTTCAATTACTATGAGCTTTCCCATAAAAACCTCGAAAATGTATTACCTTGTAAACGTATTAGGCACATCGTTCAAACGCTTTGCCTCGAATCGACTGCATTCCGTTCGACCGATGGCGTTCTCATCAGACCTGAAATTTGTTTTTTGCGTGCAAAAACACTTACAGCTTTTTCAGGGGAGCATAATTTGCCATCGTCTTTTTAACGCCTCTTGTGTCAAAATCTATTTCGAGCAGCATATCCGAACTTAATTCGGTGACCGACAGAATCGTTCCGTCACCGAAAACACGATGGTTGACTCGATCGCCGACCATATAAACGGCATTGTTTTTAACCGCCGGCTTCGGCTGTCTTATGGAGCTTGCCTGCGAACCGAGCGTTACCGAACCGCTGTTTCGACTGCGATAGTCGGTACGCTCGATTTTGCGTTCCGGCTCGACGGGCAGCTCGACACATTCGGGCGGAAGCTCATCAAGAAATCGAGAAATGCGGTTTCGCCGTGTCTGTCCGAAAAGCATTCGGCTCTTGGAGTAGGACAGCGTAAGCTTTTTCTTGGCACGCGTTATGCCGACATAGCAAAGACGGCGCTCCTCCTCGGTCTCTCTCTCATCAAAGCGCGAAAGCTCTCCGGGGAATATTCCCTCCTCCATACCGGCGATATATACACAATCGAATTCCAAGCCCTTTGCACTGTGAAGCGTCATCATCACAACGGCATCGGTATTCTCATCGTAGCTGTCGATATCGCTGACGAGTGCAACCTGTTCCAGGAATCGGTCAAGATCTCCGTCTTCGTTTTCCTGCTCATACTGTTTAACGGTCGAGATAAGCTCCTCAACGTTTTGCAGTCGGGTTTCGCCCTCATCGCCCTCGGCTGTCAGCATTGCACGATAGCCGGTGCTGTCGATTATATCGCGGACAAAGTCCTCAAGTGTTCCGTTTTCCAATGTATCACAGAGCTTTTGATATATCCTGTAAAAATTCTTTAAAGCATTGGATGCCTTGGAAAGTGTTTCAAAGTCGTCTGCGTCCCGGATAACCTCGAGCATAGGAACGCCCAAACCGTCTGCTATCCTTGACAGCTCGCCTATGGTAGCGGCTCCTATTTTTCTTGAAGGCTTATTGATAATACGCTGAAGGCGCAAATCATCGGCAGGATTGCTCACAATGCACATATAGGCAATCATATCCTTGATTTCGGCACGGTCGAAAAAGCGCTGACCGCCGATAACACGGTACGGTATGCCGGCACGGGCAAAATAATTTTCAATTGCGTTGGACTGAGCATTCATGCGATACAGCACCGCCTGATTTTTCAGCCGGATTCCGCTGTTGAGGTTGTCGGTAATCTGCTTGGCTATCAGCTCTGCCTCTTCCTGCTCGGTGTCACTGCATATAATTTTGATTTTGTCACCGTCGCCGTTGTTTGTCCACAGCGTTTTGCCCTTGCGCCCCTTGTTGTTTTTGATTACCGAGTTGGCACTGTTGAGAATATGTGAGGTGGAACGGTAGTTTTGTTCCAAACGAATTGTCTTGGTATTGGAAAATGTGTTCTCAAATCCGAGAATGTTCTCAATTGTTGCGCCCCTAAAGCGGTAGATGCTCTGGTCATCATCTCCGACCACACACAGATTGCGCTCGCTACCGGTAAGCAGACGCACGAGCAACGACTGAGCGTAGCTCGTATCCTGATACTCATCTACCATAATATATTTGAATCGGCGCTGATATTTTTCACGCACCTCCTCATGCTCACGCAGAAGACGAACCGTGAAATAAATTAAATCATCAAAATCGAATGCACCCGCCTGCTTCAGCCGCTTTTGATACTCGCTGTACAGCTTGGCGGTGACGCGGTCGCGGTATTCCTTTGCGGTCGCGGTGACCTCCTCGGGTGACGTCATGGAATCCTTATACCTCCCGATTTTGGAAAGCTGAGGATTGAGAGGAAACAGCTTGTCGTCTATCGACAAATCCTTCATTATCTCCTTCATAACCCGTTTGGAATCGTCGGTATCGTAAATCGTAAAGGAACGCGGAAATCCGAGAAGCTCGGCGTCGGAGCGCAGAAAACGAACACAAGCGGAATGGAAGGTCGATGCGAAAACATCAAGACCGTCGCTGCCCACCGCCGCTTCAATTCTGTTTTTCAGTTCACCTGCCGCTTTATTGGTAAAGGTAATTGCCAAAATATTCCACGGCTTGATAACGCCGGTTTTCATAAGCGGGCGGATAGAGGAAGTCAGCTCGCCCGTTTCAAGCGCGTTGCGCAGCTCCTCAACATCCTTATCGGTGACCGGTCTTGCCAGCTCGTCCGATTCATAAGCGTTGCCGAATTCAAGCAAACAGCAGATACGGTTGACTACAACCGTTGTCTTGCCGCTGCCGGCACCGGCGAGTATAAGCAGAGGACCCTCGGTCTTTAATACTGCAGAGCGCTGAACGGGGTTGAGATTGGAAAAGCGTTTTTCGATATATTGTTTTCTCAGCTCAATAAAGCTGTTTTCCGTACGTGTCAATGCCATTTATATGTCCGTTCTTTCCATTTAACGATTGTTTGCAAAAATCAAGTTAAAAAAACATCTTATTTAGTACATTATATCACAAAAGCCGTGTCGCTTCAATGCCGATTAAGCATTGCCGCGGCAAAGGTGAAGCCGCAAACAGACCTCGCTCCCGCCTTTTTAAGAACCTTGGCACATTCGTTGAGCGAGCTTCCGGTGGTGGTCACATCGTCGAAAAGCAAAATACGCCTGTCCTCGACAAGCTCCGGCTTTGCAACAATAAATGCGTCCTTCAAATTCACGATTCTCTGCTCACGCTCAAGCAGGTGCTGCTTTGCCGTCATACGGGTTTTCACCAAAATATCATCGCGGCAATTCAGACCTATTCGTGCCGCAAAACGTTCCGCAAGCGGAAACACTCCGTTGTTTTTGCCGTACTCCGGCATAGGCAGAACTCCGTCAAAACTCATTCCGGCACAGTATTCCGAATAGAAATCGCCCGCGACGGCGGCAACCTCTTTAACTATATACGGGTAATTATTGTTCTTGCAGACAAATACTGTTTTGCTTACCGTGCTGTATTCGTAGCAAGACCAAACCATTTCAAGGTCGGTATGTATCCTTACCTTAAAAGACTGTTCAAGCACCGGCACAGTCAATCTTGCTCTGCCAAGCGCGGTATCACAATCAGGACAGCGACCGTCTACCGTGAGCGGTTTAAGACATCCGATACAAATTCTCGGGTGAAAAGTGTGCAGTATAAAATCAAAGCTTCGTTTCATATCATTCACCGCACAGCATACCTTTTAAACCGGTATAGCGCAGGTTTTTGCGATCGTTTTCAACCATTGCATCGACAGTCTGCTCATCACCTACTATAACGAGCAGATTTTTCGCCCTTGTCACGGCGGTATACAGCAGATTGCGATAGCAAAGACGGCGGGTAACCTCGCATAATACCAGCACAACAGCGGGGAATTCACTGCCCTGACTCTTATGCACCGTAGCCGCAAAGGCAGGCTCCAGCTCCTTGACCTGCTCAAAGTTATATTTGACTCTGCGGTCATCGTATCGGACGACGACTCGTGAATTCAGATAATCTACGTTTTCGACAATGCCGATATCTCCGTTGAAAACACCCGTTCCCTTTTCGCCGTCATCACGCTCATATTCTATATCATAGTCGTTACGCACCTGCATAACCCTGTCGCCTGTGCGAAAAATCCTGCCCATAGAGCGCATCTCGGACTTGGTCTGCTCACGCGGATTGAGCCGTTCGCGCAGAGCGTCGTTTAGCGAGCCGGTACCCATCATTCCCATCCTCTGCGGGGAGAGAACCTGAATATCGGTCATCGGGTCGATATCGTAATAGTTAGGCAGACGGCGCGCTACAAGGTCACAGACAAGCTTTGCGCCCTCCTCTTTATTTGTCTTTATGAAAAAGAAATCGCGGTCACGGGCAGTCAAATCGGGCTTAATACCGTCGACTATGCTGTGAGCATTCACAATAATCAAGCTCTGTGCCGCCTGACGGAAAATCTCCTGCAGCTCAATGACGGGACAGCACTGCGAGTCGATAATATCTCTCAGCAGGTTACCCGCGCCGACCGCCGGAAGCTGGTCACTGTCACCTACCATAATAAGACGGCAATCGGGGCGAATTCCGCGAAGGAGTGATGAAAACAGCTTAACATCAACCATCGACATTTCGTCGATAACTACAACAGTGCATTTAAGAGGATTGTTCTCATCGTGCACAAATTTCAGCTCGTCGCCAGACCCGTATGCCACCTCGAGAGCACGGTGAATTGTCTTGGCATTGCGGTTGGTCAGCTCGGACAGCCGCTTGGCTGCTCGTCCCGTCGGAGCGCATAGCATAACCTTGTCGCCGTACTGCTCGCAGATTTCTATAATAGCGTTAAGCGTAGTGGTTTTGCCGGTACCCGGTCCTCCGGTTATTACAAGAACTCCGCTCGACAGCGAATGAACTATTGCCTCTCGCTGAAGCTCTGCATAAACTATGCCGTTTTGTCTTTCGATAGCGGAAATCCTCTTTTCGATATCTCCGTCATCGGGGAATTTTAGTGACATCAGCAAGCTTATGCGCTCGGCAATATACTTTTCCGCCGAGTACATATCGCTCAAAAAAATTTTCGGGTCCTGTCGGTCCGATGTTCCGAATGTCGAATCCTCTACCCCCTGCCACAGCGCAATTTCCACGCTGTCACGGTCAATCTCGAGAAAATCGGCAGCTTTGTCAATCAGCGCCTCGGCAGGCAGACAGGTGTGCCCGTTGTTTAAATTATGGCGAAGAATGAATATAATCGCGGCTCTTATCCGACGCTCATCTGACTGTGAAAAACCCTTGTCCAGCGCAATAGCATCGGAAAAATCAAAATCCTTGTACAGCGGGAAGCCGCACAGCATATATGGGTTATCATCTATCAGCTCAACCGCCGAGTCGGAAAAAACACGGTAAAGCGAAATTGCCTCGGCGGTATCGAGAGAATAGCTCATCAGCTTTTCCATAGCCTCCCGCAAACCGTATTTCTGCCGAAACTCCTGCGATATTTCCTCCGCCTTATTCCTTGAAATTCCCTTAATTTGTGCAAGACGCTCGGGCTGCTTGGCAATAACCTCCAGCGTTTCATCACCGAAGCTCGACACTATCGCCCTTGCAAGCGCCGGACCTATGCCGTTAATAGCCTTGTTGGACAGATATTTTAAAATAGCCGCCGACGTCGAGGGCAATATCCTCTGCACGGCGGCAGCCTTAAACTGCAAACCGAAATTGGGATGGTTGACATATTCACCGAACACGGTTAATTCCTCGCCGACATTCGTTCCGCTCAATTCTCCGACCGTCGTGACCGACTCACCCCGAACATCAAGCTCTACTACGCCGAATCCGGTTTCTTCGTTTGAATAGACAACATTTTCAACTGTGCCGGTAATCTTGGTGTCCATCTCTGCTCCGTGGCGGTCCATGCCGCTTATTGATAAAATTCTGAAATAGCCGACTGCGAAAACAATCGCCTTGTCACTATAATAATTATACTATTTTTTATCCTCTTTTTCCAGCATACGAACAATCAAATTAATCTGCTCCGATATATTCGCACTGTCTGATTTTTTTATAACCGTCAGCTTTTCAATCGGTACTGCAAGCCGCAGAAGGCGCAATATTTCCTCGTCCTGCGTGTCGCTGTCGGAGAAAAACACGCATACGCTGTTCCGAAGCTCCTTTGACAGCAGCAGACGAACAAGCATTTCGCAGATGTATAATATTCCCAAAGCGGACAATACAGAGCAAAACACCATATCCGTATAATTCATACAAAAACACCCCTTTGACATTATTGTATGCCGCTGTCAAAGAGGTGTTAAAAAATATGTATTAAAGCTCGGCGTAAGCCTTTTTCAGTTTATCGACCATATCGGTCCTTTCCCACGCAACATTAAGATCGTCACGACCGAAATGACCGTAAGCAGCAGTCTGACGGTAGATGGGCGCACGCAGACCGAGATGCTCGATAATGGCAGAGGGACGCATATCGAAAACCCGTTTGATTGCCGCTTCAATTTTCTCACACTGTTCATCGTCTGCATCGGACTTGATGCTGACCGAAACGGGATTGGCAACGCCGATTGCATAAGCAAGCTCAAGCTCACAGCGGTCGGCAAGACCTGCGCTAACGACGTTTTTGGCAATATATCTTGCCATATATGCTCCGCTGCGGTCGACCTTAGTGGGATCCTTGCCGGAGAAGGCTCCGCCTCCGTGAGCCGCCGCTCCGCCGTAGGTATCAACGATAATCTTGCGTCCTGTCAGTCCGCTGTCGCCCTCGGGACCTCCGATAACGAAGCGTCCCGTCGGATTGATAAAATATTTGGTGTTTTCATCAATCATATCGGCGGGAAGAATACGCTTGATGACCTTTTCCTTTATATCGGCACGCAGACGGTCGATATCGACGTCGGCGCTGTGCTGTGTACTGACTACTACCGCGTCGATGCGGTTTGCCTTGCCGTCTATGTACTCAACCGTAACCTGCGACTTACCGTCGGGACGCAGATAATCAAGCTCTCCGCTCTTACGAGCCTCGGTGAGTCTGCGGCAAAGCCGATGAGCAAGCGAAATGGCAAGCGGCATAAGCTCATCGGTCTCACGACAGGCATATCCGAACATCATACCCTGGTCACCGGCACCCAGCTCCGTGCTGTCGTCATCAATTCCCGATTTAACTTCGAGTGATTTATCAACGCCCATTGCTATGTCGGATGACTGTTTGACTATCTGCTGAGTGATGACCGCATTGTCGGCGGAAAATTCACAGGAATTATCGGTATAACCGATTTCGCGAATAGTATTTCGCACAATCTGCTCAATATCAGGCATTACTGCGGCGGTGATTTCTCCCGCAACCGTGACATACTTGCCCTTAATCATCGTTTCGCAAGCAACGCGGGCGTAAGGGTCATTGGCGAAAATCGCATCGAGCACGGAATCGGAAATGAGGTCGCAGATTTTATCGGGATGACCCTCTGTGACCGATTCGGAAGTAAAATAGTAGTTTCTCATCGTTTCTCCTGTAAATATGTAAGATTTGTTTCGAGCGATGCAATATGGCACCGCCATCCGTCAAAAACAAATACCTCGATTTGGCAATAAAAAAAGCGCAGGTCGGCAATCGACAAACGCTTTTCAAGCTCTTATCTGTCGGCATAGCCGCAGGATTTAGCACCTTGTTTTCACAGGTTGCCGGGCTTCACAGGGCCTTTCCCTCCACCACTCTTGATAAGGTATTTAATTTTCAGTTAGAAATTATATATCGCCTTGATTGAATTGTCAATGCTTTTTTGACATAGAATCGAGAAGTTTTTCCAACGGTTTATATGCAACGATCGTCACAACAGCACTGCAAACGGATTTCACAATGTTAAACGGCAAGGTTGCGAGAATTACAAGAGATTTCAAATCGACTATTTTCGCATTGATTTTTGTCCCCATACTAACTATTGTGTCAATCGGCATTCCATAAGCAGAGGCATAAAACGGAATGAGCATATAATAATTGATTATACAGGCTCCGATCGACATTGCGGCACAGCCGACAGCTACACCGATAACAGCGAATTTCAACGACTTTTTTCTATTGTAAATCAGCGAAGCAGGAACAACGAACATACAGCCCATGAGGAAGTTTGAAAGCTCACCGATGCCTATTGTCACAGTGCCATCCATAAGAAGATTGAGCAAAACCTTTATCAGCTCAACCGCAACTGCGGGGATTATGCCAAGAGAAAATCCTGCCAGCAGAACAACTACCTCACTCAGCTCAAACTTATAGAAGATCGGTGCAAACGGTAACGGAAATTTGAACAGCATTATTACAGCCGCAAGTGCCGAAAAGACCGCTGTTTCGACAAGAAGTTTGAGTGAAATCTTTGAATTGTTTTTTTCCATAATAAAACTCCTTACAAATAAAAAAGCCCCACCATTTGATGGGGGCAAACACAATAAATCAGGTTTCTTTTATCCGGACTATACCGTCGGCTCCGGAATCGCACCGGAATCGGCTCTCGCTCACGGACTCGTCGCTTCTGCGCATTACCGCCGGTGGGGATTCACACCCCGCCCCGAAACCAATACTATTATATTCGTCATAGCCGACATTGTCAATCAAATTATAATTATTGAATGAAATAATACTGCGGCAATAAATAAAATTTATAAAAAAAAAGACTCCCGCTTTTGCGGAAGTCTTTCGATTAAATAAAAGTTTTAATTACTGGTTGATACCGACAACAACGCCGGAGCCAACTGTACGACCGCCTTCACGGATAGCGAAGCGCAGACCTTCCTCGATAGCGATCGGGGTGATCAGCTCAACGTCCATCTCGATGTTGTCGCCGGGCATACACATCTCGATACCCTCGGGAAGTTCAACAACACCGGTAACATCGGTTGTACGGAAATAGAACTGCGGACGATAGTTGTTAAAGAACGGGGTATGACGACCGCCTTCGTCCTTTTTCAGAACGTAAACCTGTCCGTGGAACTTGGTGTGGGGGTTGATGGAGTTGGGGGCGCAGATAACCTGACCACGCTCAATGTCGGTACGCTGAACACCGCGCAGAAGAGCGCCGATGTTGTCGCCGGCCTGAGCCATATCAAGGGTCTTTCTGAACATTTCGAGACCGGTAACAACGGACTTGCCCTTTTCATCAGACAGACCGACGATCTCTACGGGGTTATTGATGGCGATGGTGCCGCGCTCAACTCTGCCGGTGGCGACGGTTCCACGACCGGTGATGGTCATGACATCTTCAACAGGCATAAGGAACGGCAGGTCAGCCTTACGATCCGGGGTCGGGATATAAGCATCAACAGCGTCCATCAGCTCAAGGATAGGAGCATAAATGGGGTCGCTGGGATCGGTGCTGGCGGATTCAAGAGCCTGCAGAGCGGAACCCTTGATGATAGGAATATCGTCGCCGGGGAAATCGTAAGCGGAAAGCAGCTCACGGATTTCCATCTCAACGAGCTCAAG
>DCGT01000012.1:41457-73098 GCA_002315315.1 Faecalibacterium sp. UBA1771 | reverse complement strand
GCGGTATGCTGAACTGCTCCTATAATCTGGGGCTTCGAAGGATCAAGGCATTTATTCCCGAATATCCGGTGGTTACGGCAAAAGAGGGTGCCGCGCTGATTGCTGAGTTTATGCCGGTTGCCACAGCCTTGATCGGTCTGAAAAAGCTGAAGATCATCACCTTCGGTCCCCGTCCTGCTGATTTCTTTGCCTGCAATGCTCCGATCAAGGCGCTTTATGATCTGGGTGTGGAAATTGAGGAAAACTCCGAGCTGGATATGCAGCTTTCCTACAAAGCCCATATGGGAGACCCCAGAGCACAGAAGATTGCCGAAGAAATGGCAGAAGAACTGGGCAGCAAGGGCAACACCTATCCCGACTTCCTTCTGAAGATGGCCGAGTTTGAACTGACCCTTCTGGATTGGGCGGAGGCACACAAGGGTGCCAGCGAATATGTTGCCTTTGCCGATAAGTGCTGGCCGGCCTTCCCGAAGGAATTTGGCTTTGAACCCTGCTATGTCAATTCCCACCTGATGAGCAAGGGTATTCCAGTGTCCTGCGAGGTGGATATTTACGGCGCTCTTTCGGAATATCTCGGTCTTTGCGTGTCGGGTGATCTGGTGACCCTGCTGGATATCAATAACTCGGTGCCGCGTGATCTCTATGAAGAGGATATTCGGGGCAAGTTCCCCTATGAGCATACCGATACCTTCATGGGCTTCCATTGCGGCAATACCTCTATGAAAAAGCTGGCTGACGGTAAGCTTTCCTATCAGCTGATCATGCACCGCCTACTGGAGACCGGCGACCCCGACTTTACCCGCGGTACCCTGAACGGGGACATCGCTCCGGGTAAGATCACCTTCTACAGATTGCAGTCGGCTCCCGATACCACCCTTCACGCTTATATCGCAGAGGGTGAGGTTTTGCCGGTAGCTACCCGCTCCTTCGGAGGCATCGGTGTATTTGCCATTAAGGAAATGGGCAGATTCTATCGCCATGTCCTCATCGGCAAGCGCTATCCGCATCACGGCGCCGTTGCGTTCGCTCACTGCGGCAAGTACCTCTTTGAGGTCCTCAAGTACTTCGGCGTACAGGATATCGCCTACAATCAGCCCGCTTCTCTGCCTTATCCGCAGGAGAACGTTTTTAACGGCTGATTCGGGAGCATTACGAAATAATCACAAAAAACGGCGGCAGACTCTTTTCGGGTCTGCCGCTTTTTGCGTCGGTGTATACTTTTAAAGGCAAAAAATGACTGCTTTGACAAGGAGCCGTTATTCGCAACCGGAGGAGAAATCGTAGATGGTCGACGAATAACTGTCCGTCAGCTCCTTTTTGCCGGCAACGCCTATCTTTTTGTACAGTGCCGTGAGACGATGCTTGACCGCCGATTCGGAGAGACCCTCCAGCTCGGAAATTCTCGCTATTGTGTCGTTGTGCAGACAGTAGGAAACAAACCGATAGTCGCTTGGCGTCATTTTGGACAGCATAGTCACATTGCCGCAATATTCGAGATAGCCGGTGTGGGCGGATGAGGTAATCTCGACTAAATCGGTGAATTTTTCCTTTTTGTCCGGGAAATACTCCTTTAATACTCTGAATGCGACGTCCGGTATATAGGAGATAAACATAGCGACGGTGGTCAGCTCGTTGTTTTTAAACGCCAGCTCAAATGCTTTTTTCAGATGATATTGCTCAGCTTCGGAATTGTCAACCGTAATATACATTACCGAAAGGAGGAAATGACTGAGCATGGCAACCGAGTCATAGCCGGCGCGTTCGAGATTTATGCAGTTGATTTCGTGCAGGGGAATGTTGATGTGCTTTTGACCTAATTTAAATGACACCAGGTCGCTGTACGTGCTGTATTCGGATATAAAGGCAAGAGCGCCGTCCGACATTTCGACCAGCGGGTTATAGCTTACTCCGCCGCTGATTCTTCGGCTATTTTCTTTGAAAATCTCCAGCTCCTGCCCTATCAGAGCAATTTCCTCCCTGTGCTCGGTGAACTCGGTGCTCATACTCAGCAAAAGCACCTTCACGCGGTTGGCCTCCTCGTATTTGTGAAGCACCACGCAGGAATAATACAGATTATACAGCGAGCCTAAACGAAGGCAGCGGTTTTCGGAGCTGTTGTAAAAATACTTTGATTTGCGGTAGCACTCCTCATAATTGCCCGACTCAAACAGCTTGTAGGTCTCATACTGCGCCTGCTCGTTTGCGCTCAGCCGGTCGACGGGGTATGAGGAGTTGACGGAATAGGAAACAAGCGGGAAGAAATATTCCGACGGGTCGCTGGTAGACTGTTTTCTGCGCTCATCGGCGGGTTTGGCGGCGTTCTCGGGAATAAGCCAGCTCTTGCCCTTTAAAACAGCGCCGTATATTCGCCCCTGCGATGCAAGCATCACGACTCTTCTCGGAGTTATCTGCCATTTTTCGGCAGCTTCCTTTGCGGTCAGGTAATTTATAACAGCCTCCTCATTTACTTCTATTATAAGAATAATGCTTTGTCAGCAAAATGTCAACATCGTATATTATTCATCATATATAAAATAAAGAGAGCTGAATAACCGCTTAAATCGGATAAAATACGGCGTAATATCGCGACTTATAAAACGATGACGGAGTGCTCGCCCTCAACGCCATTATACAACGATGCATATTTTTGCAACGGCGCAGGGTGCATCGGAGTGCCGCTGTTTTTGTACCTTCATTGTGTAACGATGAAATAAACGTTTGACAGACGTCTGTAAGGATAAGGTATATAAATGATGACATGGAGATACGATTATTAATCAAACTTATCGTTTTATATGATAAAAAATGGATATTATTAACTGTACGCATCCGACAATATCATATTTATTTTATCAGTGTGTAATATAGCCTATCACTTTGCAACGATAGGAAGCAAAATTCAATATTGTAAAAATCTTTTTTGCAGTAGGGAAGCAGTAATTTACGCGAAAACAAGGTTTGACGAAATACGGAATATCGGTTATAATATATTCATATTTACTAAAATTAAGATATTCCGAAAGGAGTTATTATGGCACTTATCCAACTTGATTTCCGTTCGGGTGCGCTCAACTTCCATGAGGAAGTTTCGATCGTGCTTCCTGACAAGCCGATTTCCACACCTATTCCTACACTGTGGCTGTTCCACGGCGCCAATGCCGATTGCACGGAATGGACACGTTTAAGCTCAATCGAGCGCTACGCCGACAACGCAGGTATCGCCGTAGTTATGCCGACGGTCAGCAACGGTCACGGTCAAGATATGGTTCACGGTATGAATTATTGGACAATGGTCAACAAGGAGCTTGTTCCCGCTGTCCGCTATATGCTTCCGTGTCTGTCCGACAAGCGCGAGGATAACTTTACGGGCGGAGCGTCGATGGGCGCTTATGTCGCGTTCCGTCTCGCTCTCAACAATCCCGACAAGTTCTGCGCCTGCGGAGCATTCGGCGGTGCGCTCGACATCATCAACATTCTGTCCGGTACTGCGAGCGACGGTTTTGATGTTTTGCCCAAGGATTTTGCCTGTGCCTTCGGATCTGCCGACCGTCTGCGCAACACCGACGGTGACCTTATGTATATGGCGAAAAATCTCGTTGCAGAAGGCAGATGCCCGCGTATGTGGTCGTTTGTCGCCAACAACGATTTCGGCATTAAGCAGGTCACCGGCGCCATCTCAAAGTTCAAATCCATCGGCTGTGACCTTACCGATTTGTACGACGAGGGAATACATTCCTATGATATTTGGGACAAGTACATCGAGAGCTTCCTCGCGTGGCTTCTGAATCCGGAGGTGAAATAATATGGCGGTAATGACTCTTCGTTTTAATGCAAAAACAATCGGTATCTGGACACAGGTGCGCATTATCCTCCCTACCGGCGTAAATACCGGAGTCGAGGATTTTGCGGAGCTTTTCGGCAATAAAAAGCCTTTGCCTGTTCTTTGGTTGCTGCACGGCGGCACCGACAACTATGCCGATTGGCACGACTGCACGCCGGTACAGGTTATCGCCGATAAGTATAATTACGCGGTTGTAATGCCCGATGCACAGCTTTCCAGCTATGCAAATATGGTTTACGGTCCGAATTGGCTCGATTATTTCCGCAGTGAGCTGCCTGAGTATATTTACAACCATTTCCCGATTTCCCGTCGCCGAGAGGATAATTTCATAAGCGGTATGTCGATGGGCGGAGCGGGTGCGATGAAGCTTGCGCTGCTTGACCCGCAGAAATTCTGCATCGCAGTGCCGGTATCACCCGGTATTGAGGTATTGCGAAACTACGCCGCAGGCACCGGCAGAGCAAGCGCGAATACTATGTTCCGCGATATCTACGGTCATGAGGACAATCCCTCCGAGGTGCTTAATTCCGATGAGGATATCTATTGGCTGCTCGAAAAGAACGTAAAAGCGGGTGTCGACCTGCCTATGATAAAATTCTGCGTGGGTGAGCAGGACTTCACCCGCGACGGCAACATCGAGTTTACCGAGTTCGCAAAACAGCTCGGAATCGACATCGAATGGTACTCCAAGCCTGGCTTCCATGATTGGGATTCGTGGAACATCTATATTCCCAAGGTTTTTGAATATATCTCCGAATACCGCAAACAAAAAGGCTGGGAATAATACAATTAGTATAACTTTTAGCATATATACTAAGAGTTGACAAACTCAAGCCTAATAAATGCGCTGAAAAGCAGCTTCCGATTTACATAAGGAAGCTGCTTTTAATTACAAAACATTTTTCCTGTTTTTGCTTTCAATATTTGTCTGCGGTGTTTATTGAGTTATGTATAGCACAAAAACAGTATGCCATTCCTTGAGAGACGGGAATGGCATACTGTTTGCAAATTATTAATACAGTGTGTCGAACTAATCAGCCTCTGAGCTTAATGCCGAGAGCGGCAAGCTCGTTGAGGGCGCGAGTTACGGCGGAGTCGACAACATCGTCGGTGAGGGTCTTTTCGCGGTCGCGCAGTACAAGACTGTATGCTATGCTCTTTTTGCCCTTTTCAACACCGGCTCCGACATAAACGTCGAAAACCTTAATATTTTCAAGCAGATCGCCGCAGGCGTTTTTAATTACCTTTTCGATGCTTCCGGACTCGGTGTCGAGGTCGCAGACGAGCGCGAGGTCGCGGGTTACGGCAGGGAAGCGGGGCAGAGAAACAAACTTCTTTTCTTCGCCTTTAAGCTCAAACAGCTTTTCGATATCAATATCGGCGACATATACTCTGCTCTTAATTCCGTAGCTTTCGGAAACGGTGGGATAAAGCTCACCCATGCGGGCAAATTCGACACCGTTTGCACTTACCAAAGCGGCGCGTCCGGGATGATATGTCGGGTCGTCGGTAAGGCGGCTGAATTCGGCATTGTCGATGGCAGAGTATCTGCAGATATCCTCAATGATTCCCTTGAGCTTGTAAAAATCGAGAGCGTCATAGCTGCCTATGACAAGGTGCTTGCGTTCCTCGGGCAATTTGGTGTTGTCACCGCCCTGCAGGAAAACTATCGACAGCTCAAACAGCGCGACATTGGTGTTGCGCAGGCTGTAATTGCGGGCGAGGGTGTCAAGCATTGACGGGAGCATAGTCGTTCTCATCATACTTGTGTCCTCACCGAGCGGGTTGCTGATTATTGTTGCACTGCGAAGGTATGAGTCATCGGCAATGCGCAGAGCGTCAAGCTGTTTTTTGCCCATAAACGGCAGTGTTTCTATCTCAAACAGTCCCGCCGAGGTACAGATATCCTTAAGCTCACGCTCAAAGCGCTGGCGCTCGGTCGGTCGGGCGGTAGCGACTCCGCTCATAAGCGTATTGGGAATGTTGTTGTAGCCGTAGAAGCGGGCAACCTCCTCGGCAAGATCATTCATACAGGCGATATCGCCTCGGAAGGTCGGCGGGGTGACATTGAGCTTGTCATCAACCGCAAATTCCAAATCGCGAAGCGTTTTTACCATAAATTCGGTGTCGACCTTGATACCGAGGAAATCGTTGATTCTGTCCGGCTCGAGCGTGAGGATCGGCATTGGCTTGATTTCGTCCTTGATATCAATGATTCCTCCGATAACGTCGCCGGCGTCAAGAAGCTTGACAAGCTCGAGTGCGCGAAGCAGTGCCGGCTCGGTGTTGTTGGGGTCAAGTCCCTTTTCGTATCTTGACGAGGCATCGGTTCTCATACCGAGAGCTTTGGCGGCGGAGCGCACCGTCTGACCGTCAAAGCAGGCAGACTCAAAAATGACTGTGTTTGTATCGTCGGTAATTCCGCTGAATTCACCGCCCATAACACCCGCAACCGCTATCGGCTTTTCGGCGTCGGCAATTACCATCATAGAGGGATTTAGCTTGCGTTCGGTACCGTCGAGAGTCATAATACCCTCGCCCTCACGCGCCTGTCGTATAACGATTTTGCCACCGGCGATATTGCGCTCGTCAAATGAGTGCATCGGCTGATTGTATTCGAGCATTACATAGTTGGTAATGTCGACGATGTTGTTGATGGGGCGAACGCCGCACCCTCTCAGACGCTCGCGCATCCACATCGGTGACGGCTTTACGCGCACGTTTTTGACTGCCGCCGCCATATATCGCATACAGTTAGGAGTTTCCTTGCTGACCGAAACAAGCTCGGTTACATCTCCGTCGGCGTCGTTAGCGGGCGGGGAGGGGAAATTGAACGGTACACCGTAGGCAACGGCGGCTTCGCGTGCAAGACCGCTAACGCAAAGACAGTCGGGACGGTTTGGCGTAATTTCAAATTCGACAACGGTGTCGTCAAGACCGGTAACCTTGCAGATATCCTCGCCGAGCGGGGTGTCGGCGGGCAGAATCATTATTCCGTTTTCAATACATTCGGGGAAATCGTGTATTGTCATACCAAGCTCGCCGATAGAGCACATCATACCCTCGCTGACTACTCCGCGCAGCTCACCTGTGTGTATCTCTTTGCCGCCGGGCAGCGTTGAGCCGTCGAGTGCAACGGGAACGACATCGCCCTCATTAACATTGGCGGCGCCGGTTACGATTACGAGCTTTTTTGTTCCGATATCCACACTGCAGATTTGCAGATGGTCGGAATCGGGGTGCTTTTCGATATGTGTAATTTTGCCGACAACAACATTTTTGATTTCGTCGGCATACGACCAATAGCGTTCGACCTTCTGTCCCGCTATTGTCATTTTGGAAGCGAATTCGGCGGGGGTGGTGTCGATATCGCAGTATTGCTTAATCCATCTTAAAGGTGCATCCATAATTTATACCCTCCCATTAAAACTGTTTGAGGAAACGAACGTCGTTCTCAAAGAACAGGCGCAGGTCGTCAATATCATAGCGAGGCATTGTCAGTCTCTCGAGACCGACACCGAAGGCAAAGCCGGAGTAGACCGTCGAATCTATTCCGCAGTTTTCAAGCACCTGCGGGTGAACCATACCGCAGCCGAGCAGCTCTATATAGCCTTCGCCTTTGCACAGGCGGCAGCCCTTGCCGTGACAGCGGAAGCAGGTGACGTCCATTTCGGCAGACGGTTCGGTATAGGGGAAATGGTGCGGACGGAAGCGAACCTTCATATCCTCACCGTACAGCTTTTTGGTAAGCTGTTCAAGCGTTCCCTTAAGGTCTGACATTCTGATGCCCTTGTCGACGACAAGACCCTCGACCTGGTGGAAAACAGGCGAATGTGTAGCGTCGACGGGGTCGACACGGTAGACGCGTCCCGGCGAGATAATGCGTATGGGAGGCTTGCGGGAAAGCATGGTACGCACCTGAACGGACGAGGTCTGAGTACGAAGCAGAATATTATCGTCGATATAGAAGGTGTCCTGCGTGTCACGGGCAGGATGACCCTTAGGCATACATAGCATTTCAAAGCAGTAGTGGTCGAACTCGACCTCGGGACCGTCTACAACGTCAAAGCCCATTCCGAGGAATATCTGTTTGACCTGTTCGAGTGCCTTGTCGAGCGGGTGAAGCTCACCGCGCACGGTCGGTTCACCGGGCAGTGTAACGTCGAGACGCTCGGATTCGAGTCTTTTGTTGAGCGCGGCATCGGTCAGCTCCTTGCGGCGCTTTTCGATACTGCTCTCGATAGCCTCACGGACTGTGTTGGCAAGCTGTCCCATGGCGGGGCGCTCATCTGCGGCAAGCTGTCCCATCTGTTTGAGAATGGCGGTCAGCTCGCCCTTTTTGCCGAGGAACTTAACTCTCAGCTCTTCAATGGCGGCGGGCTCGGTCGCCTTGTCGAGCAGCTCTTGTGCCGCAAGGCGAATTTGTTCAAGTTTTTCTTTCATAGCCTGTAATTCTCCCCTAGAATAAAATAAACTTCGTCCTTAACACAGGACGAAGCACAATGACTCCGCGGTACCACCCGTATTTTTGCTTATAAGAGCAAACACTCCGTCGGCGATAACGGCGCCTGCCGTACACCCCTACTCGCAAAGGCTTTGAGGGTGTCCGCTCACGGGCGAACTTCGTTCGGTTACTGCGGCGTCCGCACTCTTTCAGCCGAGGAGTACGTCTCTTTACTGCCTTGTCAACCGCCTACTTTTCCCGGTCACAGCGTTTATATAATCATTGTACCATCTATGTCAATAGTGTTCAACGGCATACGGCGTTTTGTTATTGACACGATTGCACGGAGATTATTGTTCGTCTTGCAAGCTATATTGATGTTATGTATAATAAAATAAATTCAGATAGTCGGATTGTGCCGACGAAACGGAGAATGCTGATGATAATCGGTATCGGAATAGATGTTGTCGAGCTGAACAGGATGGAAAAGAGTCTCGGCGGCGGGCGCTTTGAACAGCTTGTTTTCTCTGCGTCTGAGCGGGAAAGCTTCGGAGCGCGCCGTGACCGTGTTTCCAAGTACGCCGGCTGCTGGGCGGTCAAGGAAGCGTTCGGCAAGGCACTAGGCACCGGTATTTCGGGATTTGCGATGAGCGAGGTTTCGGTACTGCGCGACAGTAAAGGCAAGCCGTACATCGAGCTGTCCGGCAGAGCCGCCGAGCTTGCCGACAGACTCGGTGCAAGAGCCTTTGTCACAATTACGAATACCGATAATTACGCCGCTGCGGCGGTTATCCTGGAGGCATAAAGTGATTATTTCCGTCAATCAACAGCGCGAAATCGAGGAAAAGGCGCAGGTCAGAGGCGTGCCTCTTCTTACGCTTATGGAAAATGCCGGCAGAACGGCTTTTCGTTACATATACGAGCATTACGACATTAAGGATATGACGGTTGCCGTTATGTGCGGAAGCGGCGGAAACGGCGGTGATGGCTTTACCGTTGCACGTCACCTCAAGCAGAACGGCGCCAAGCCGTCGGTTATCCTCTGCGGTGCGACTCCTTCGTCCGAGCCTGCGGCTACGATGTATCGCCGCGCCGTTGTAGAGGGTGTTCCCATTGTCGATTTGATTTTTGAGCAGGAAAAGATTGCCAAGCTGATTTCAGACAGCGCGCTGATTGTCGATGCCGTGTACGGAATCGGTTTTCATGCTCCGCTCTCCGACGAATTGAGCGAGCTTTTCGAGCGTGTAAACAACTCGAATGCCGGCGTTGTTTCTCTCGATGTACCGAGCGGAGTCGATTCGGATACCGGCGGTGGCGATGAAAACGCGGTGAGAGCCGATGTGACGATAGGCTTTATCGGCACTAAGACTGCCCATGTTCTTAAATCGTCGCGCAAATGGTGCGGACGAGTTGTGCTTGTCGATATAGGAATACCGCGTGAAGCGTATTCGGGTATAAAATACGATACCTTTGAAAATTCCGTCGAAACCGTTTCAAGACTGCTTGAGCCGAAGCCGGAGATATGTCACAAGGGCGATATGGGTCGGCTTGTTATTGCCGCGGGCAGTGAAAGCTATCGCGGTGCGGCGGTACTCTGCACGCTCGGCGCGCTAAGAGCCGGAGCAGGACTTGTAGAGCTTGCGTCTGTCGAGCCGGTAATTACCACCGTGCTTAACCGTCTGCCCGAGGCGACTATGCTTGATTTGACCGAGAACAGAGCGCAATACGGTGTCGACGTCGAGCGAGCTGACGCCGTAGTAATAGGACCGGGGCTTTCCAAATCGCACCTTGCATCCGCTCTGGTTGAGGCAACGGTGAAAAGCGCAAAAAAGACGGTTGTTATCGACGCCGACGGTCTTAATCTGCTGTCCGAGCGCATAGAATTAATTACCGAGGGTAATGCCGAAAGCTACATTTTGACGCCGCATATCGGAGAATTTTCACGTCTCAGCGGAGAAACAACGGAGAATATCCTTGCCGACCGTGTCGGAATTGCACGCAATTTTGCACTCAAAAACAAGTGCATTCTCGTTTTGAAAAGCGAAAACACCGTAATTGCCGCGCCGGACGGAGATGTTTATGTAAATACAAACGGAAATTCGGGACTCGCCAAGGGCGGGAGCGGAGACCTGCTCAGCGGTATGATAGGCGGCTTTGCGGCAATGGGCAAAAACGCGCTTGACGCCGCAAGGCTCGGAGTTTACCTCCATTCCGCCGCCGCCGACCTATGCGCCGAGGATATCAACCCGTATTCGATGCTCACTACCGATGTTGCCGGATACATAGCCCCCGCCATTACCAATCTTCTCGGCAAAAAAGAGTGATTGATTGAAGATACTCGCGTTGCTTCTGTGCCTTGCGGTGCTGACTGCCTGCACCGCTCCGAACGAACCTGATAAGACCGATTATACGGCACTCGGCGAAAGGTTTTTTGATATGACGGCAGAATACGACGGCATTGTTTTCCGTTATACTCGCGCTCCCGACCGTACCGAGCTGTGCTACGATGCTCCGAGCGGGGTTGAGGGAATGAAGCTGACGGTACGCGGCTCGGACATTGAGGTCGAATATGCCGGCATCTCCGATACGGTCGATCTTGCTTCGCTGGAATATGACCACCCCGTGCGAATGCTGTCGGAGCTTATCGCATCGGCATCGACAGGGTCGGCGGTGATGAATGACAACGGTGAAACGATTAGTATAGTTACCGATTGCGGCAAAATTGTTATGCGTGATAATATCCCCGTTTCGGGTGAATATCGCGGAACGGTATTTGAGTTTTACGACTTTTCCGAAATACGCTTCGAGCAGAACGGCTGACGGCAGTATTATCGGATATTTATAAAATATTTGCGGACGGCATTCGTTTGAGTATGCCGCCCTTATTTTTACAAATTTTACTTTTTTATCGGTTTAAAATCATCTTAAAGGGCAATAATAGCTGTGACGGCTTAAGCCGAAAAACACAATGGAGACACGGATAAGATGAGTATTAAAAGAGGAGATATATATTATGCGGATTTAAGCCCCGTTGTCGGCTCGGAGCAGGGCGGTATTCGCCCCGTGCTGATTGTGCAGAACGACGTTGGAAACCGATACAGTCCGACCGTGATAGCGGCGGCAATCACCAGTCGTACCGAAAAAAATCCACTGCCTACGCATATAGGAATAAGCGCGGGAGAATGCGGACTGCAGCGGGACAGCGTGGTGCTGCTCGAACAGATGCGCACGCTTGATAAGCAGCGTCTGCGCGAACGAATGGGTGCGGTGGACGACAACTCGATGGAAAAAGTCGATGAGGCAATACAAATAAGTCTCGGTTTGATATCGACTACTTAAGGCATAACGTCACAGCGCCCTTTTGTGTGATTATGATTTGATATTCACGGGAAGCGTCATTTCGTCAGAGCAATTTTTGCTTTTGCACGGAGTGACCTTTTTGAATTTGTTTTTTGTACCGCATTTTGCCTGCCGCTTGTTTTTAACTCGGTATTAGTGTAGAATTCATATTGATATCGGTGTTTGGATGATTTTGCGGTTGTTCGCCGGTTGCGATGGGAGATTGACTATGGTTTACGACAAAATAATATTCGGTGCGGGTCTTTACGGGCTGTATTCCGCCGAGCGATGCGGGAGACGGGGAGAGAAAATACTTGTTCTCGAACGCGATTCAACGCCGTTTCGTCGTGCAACCTCCATTAATCAGGCACGGGTTCATCAGGGCTACCACTATCCGAGAAGCTACTCTACTGCCGTCAAGAGCGCACATTATTTTGAGCGATTCTGCAGAGACTATGATTTTTGCCTTTTAAAAGAATTTGACCAAATCTACGCTACCGGAGCGCAGTTCAGTTGGACAAACGCCGAGGAATTTCAGAAATTCTGCGATGCGGCGCATATCCGTTGTGAGAGAGTGGACCATAATAAATATTTTCAGCCCGGACTGTGCGACGGCGCTTTTCTGACCACCGAATACACCTATGATGCGGCTATCCTTCGCGATTGGCTGCTCGACAGAATTTCAGGTTGTACGGGTGTTGAAATCGCTTACTGCACCAAGCCGGATAGCGTATGCAAAAACGGAAATGTTTGGCAGGTAAAAAGTGCGCACGGTATCGATGAAGCGCCGTTTATCCTCAACGCAACATACGCCGGCGTAAACGATATACACAAAATGATGGGCTTTGAGCCGTTCAAGATAAAATACGAGCTGTGCGAGATGATCCTCTGTACCGTTTCGCCTGCATTTAAAAATGTCGGAATTACCGTTATGGACGGACCTTTTTTCTCGATAATGCCGTTCGGCAGAACGGGACTGCACAGCATGAGCGCCGTTACCTTCACGCCTCATTCGACAAGCTATGACAGTGAGGCTACCTTCGACTGTCAGAAGGCGAGCGAAGGGAAATGCGGTCCGGGCAATCTTTATAACTGTAACGACTGTCCCGCCAAGCCGGCGAGCGCGTGGCCTTATATGAGCCGCCTTGCAAGAAAATATCTTTGTGAGGAATACGGCTTTGAATACCATTCGAGTCTTTTCAGTATGAAGCCGATACTTAAAGCGAGCGAAATTGACGACAGCCGTCCGACCGTCGTTCGCAGATTTACCGACAGCCCGACATTTGTCAGTGTTCTCTCGGGCAAAATTAATACCGTTTATGATTTGGACGAGGTGCTGGACAATGGTTGAAAACAAAGAAAAAAATTTTATTTCCGCAGTTGTATATCTTCATAATGACGGAGAAAACGTCGTGACCTTTATGAAAAAGGTTCAGGAGGTTTTGGAAAAAAGATTTGAACAGTACGAGATTGTTGCCGTCGATGATCGCTGTACCGACAATACCGTTGCCGTCGTAAGAGAGTGGGCAAAAGAATTGACCAAGCCGCTTACGATAATACATATGAGCTTGTATCAGGGTCTTGAGATTGCAATGAACGCCGGACTCGACTGCGCGATCGGTGACTATGTTTACGAGTTTGACCGCGCTTTTTGCGACTGGGACGCCGAGCTGATTAATATGGCATACGACACGGCGGTAACAGGCAGTGACATAGTTTCGGTATGTCCTGATAAACAGCGTGTGACTAGCAGAATGTTCTACGGTGTTTTTAACAGATACAGCCGCTCGGCGTATAAGCTGCGTACCGATACATTCCGCCTTGTCAGTCGCAGGGCAATAAACCGCGTTCATGCCGTTTCGTCACGCTTGCCATATCGAAAGGCGGCATACGCGGCAAGTGGTCTTAAAATGTCGGAGGTTACATATTTCGGTTCGGCATCGTCCATCAGAGAGAGCCGTTTTTCGCTTGCGGTTGACAGCCTTGTGCTTTATACCGACGCGGGATATCGCTTCAGCCTCGGCCTTACCGCAGCAATGCTGATATGCTCGCTTGCTGAGCTTATCTATACCGTGCTTGTCTATCTCAACGGAACTCCTATCGAGGGCTGGACAACTACAATGTTTGTGCTGACACTGGGACTGCTCGGATTGTTTCTCCTTCTGTCGTTTGTCTTTAAGTATCTGAGCCTCATTTTGGAATATGTTTTCCGTAATCAGACCAATCTTGTCGAGAGTATAGAAAAGATACAGAAATAACATAATTTAAAAGCCTTGACGGTAACTTCAAAACCGCCAAGGCTTGTTTTTACTCTCCGAATATCAGCTTGTAGTCGAATACGTTTTCGACATAGGCGGATATGAATGAATTTATCTGTTTTCAAGCATACCTTTCAGAATTCTTGCTGCTTTGTAGATATCGCCGCAGCCGAGCGTAATTACCAGGTCTCCGCTTTCGGCGTGCTCGGCGCAGTATCCGCATACGCCGTCAAAGCCCTCGTACCAGACGCTTCCGGGTATTTTTTCGGCAAGATCTTTGGTGTAGATGCCTATGGTATTAACCTCTCGCGAGCCCATAATCTCTGTCATAACGACTTGGTCCGCGACCGACAGAGCATCGGCAAAATCGTCGAGCAGCAGCTTGGTACGGGAATAGGTAAACGGCTGAAAGACAGCGAAAACACGGTTGTAGCCCATAGCTTTGGCGGCTTGGAGCGTTACGCGAAGCTCGGTCGGGTGATGAGCGTAGTCATCGGCTATCGTGATTCCGTTAACCTCGGCAACGATTTCAAATCTGCGTCCCGCACCCTTGAACGAGTCAAGACCTCTGCGGATATCCTCTGCCGTACATCCGAGCTCGAATGCTGCAGCCGCGGCGGCGGCACCGTCGCATACGAATTGCTCGCCGGGACAGTTCAGACGGAATTCATCGGTCACACCGTCATGTGTCAGTTTAAATGAATAGAATGCTCTTGAATACGGCTTTTCGTCTGAAATGCGATATTTGCAGTTGTCTCCGTGTCCGAAGAATATAACCTTGCCGTCAAGACCGTTTACCGCATTCAGAGTGTTTTCATCGTCGGCGTTGGCGATAACGGCGTATTTTGCCATACCTGCGAATTTGCGAAAAGATGCTATCGAGTTTTCCATCGTTTTAAAATAATCAAGATGGTCGTTGTCGATATCGAGAATGACCGAATAGGCAGGAGACAGGTGCAGGAATGTGTCGACAAACTCGCACGCCTCGCAGACCATTTCGTCACCGCTTCCGGCAAGACCGTAGCCGTCGATAAGCGGAAGCTTGCCGCCGATGACTGCTGACGGATTTCGTCCGGCAAGCACAAGAATTGAGGTCAGCATAGAAGAGGTAGTGGTTTTGCCGTGTGTACCGCTTATGCAGACAGCCTTGTCGTACTGCGCCGTGATATATCCGAGCATATCGGCTCTCGGGATAATCGGAATACCGAGCTGTTCTGCCCGCTCGACCTCGGGATTGCCGGGCAACAGTGCCGCTGTAACGATTACCGCGTCGGCTCCGTCAACATTGTGCGCCGAGTGTCCTATGCTCACGTCACAGCCGAGCTTGCGCTCTTTTTCGATGATGTCACCCTCAAGAACATCCGAGCCGGCAATCTCATAGCCCTTGCTTTTCATAATCTGAACTATTGGGAACATTCCCGAACCGCCGATACCGATAAAATGCAGTTTTTTTGCGTTTTTGAGAATTTCACTTACATTAACCTTCATACAAATATCTCTTTCCATTATCTGTATTTTAACTGTTGTATTGCCGTTAATTAACTTTATCACTCATATTATCATATTATATTGCATTTTACCGAATAAATAAACCGTTTTGTCGAAATTATCGTTTTGCTTTATTTTTCGCGGTCAATCTTGTATAATACAAATGTTAATTAAGATGAATTGCATCGGTGACTTATGAAAAGAATATTTATTATTGCAGCAATTATTGCATTTACGATAATGACGGTCGGGTGTTCTACATCGGTTGAACGCTACGACCGTATTGTGTTTGCCATGGACACCGCCATGCGTATTTCGGTGTTCACTGACTCGGACGGTGAAGCATTGCTCGATGACTGTGAGAACGAGATATATCGCCTTGAAAAAATGCTGTCGATGACCGATACGGACAGCGACATTTACCGTTTAAATGAAAACGGCTCTGCCGAGGTTTCGCCCGAAACAGCACGACTCATAGCCGACGCCGTGTCATACGGTGAGGAGACCGATGGGTCGTTTGACCCTACCGTAGCGGCTCTTATGACGGCATGGGGATTCAGAAGCGGAGAATACCGCATACCGTCTGCCGATGAAATAGCTATGCTTACCGCACAAATTGGTATCGACAATGTTGAAGTGTCCGATTGCTTTGTCTCACTCTCAAACGGCGCGAAGATAGACCTCGGAGGAATTGCCAAGGGCTATACTGCTCAGAAATTGATTGAGATGATAAAGGACAGCGGTGCATCGGCGGCTCTGCTCACGCTCGGAGGCAATGTTCAGCTTTACGGCAAAAACACCGACGGTATGGCATTCAATATCGGCATAGAGAATCCCGATAATCCCGGTGATATCTGTCTGAAATTTGTGTCATGGCAGGATATGGCTGTAGTTACATCGGGTGATTATCAGCGGTATTTTGAGAGTGACGGCGTGCGATATCACCACATAATCGACCCCGAAACGGGTTATCCCGCCGACGGAGGTCTGCGTGCCGTTACGGTGATTTGCAGTGACGGCGAGCGTGCCGATGCACTCTCCACCGCTCTGTTCGTTATGGGTGAGAGCGGGGCGCAGGATTATTGGAGAGAACACGGCGATTTTGAAATGGTACTCATTTCCGATGACGGTCATATTTCGGCAACACCGGAGATTTTTGACCGTTTTGAATTGACGGACGACGGCTATACAATATGTGAAATTGAGGAATGAAAAGATATATATATCGAAAACCGAACGATTGATTTTGCGCAACTTTATCGAGAATGCCTATGAAGATTTGTACGAATTCTTGTTGCAGAGAAAATACGATGATTTTGAATGCTACCCCGATATTGACCGTCAAAACGGGAAAACACATCCGGAATACAGTATTAACACCGATAATTTTGTCGCTATTGTGCTGAAAAGCGATAACAAGGTAATCGGTAACATTTGTTTTTCTCCGAAAGACTTTCGGATTTTTAAAAAAAGCGACCTTTACTCAAAATATCTGGTTAAAAAAGGATAATAACGGCAATCCGATTTGGCAGGATACATTTGTTTACTGCCTTTTGAACGGATAAAATAACGCCGCAGTACGGAAGCATTGTTCGGTACTGCGGTCGGTTTTTTTATTTAAAGCATTTAAAGGCGTTCTGCGAGTAATCGTTGATTTTGCCGCAGGCAAGGCTGATGAGAGGGACTTCCACGAGCGACAGAAGCATGGCAAAGGCTCCCGCAACAATCGGAGAAACGACCGAGAACAGCATATTGCCTATCATAAATCCGACTCCGGTTGCAAAGCTGACCCATACAGCCGCCTTGCAGGTCTTTTTGAGGTACAGTCCCCAAAGGAACGGTCCGAGGAACGATCCCGCAAGCGCACCCCATGACAGACCCATAAGCTGGGCGATGAATGCCGCACCGCTGTTATACTGGTAAAGCGCGAGAGCGGCGGAAACGGCGATAAAGAATACCGTCATTGCGCGCATAACACCGAGCTGTTTTTTTTCGCTCATTTTCGGGCAAACGCCGCCTTTCAGGAAATCAAGTGTCAGCGTCGAGCTTGAGGTTATTACGAGTGAGGACAGGGTCGACATAGAGGCGGATAAAACAAGCACTACAACGATGCCGATTAGAATATCGGGCAGACCCTCGAGCATGGTCGGAATAATGGAATCGAAGCCGTTTGCAAGGTCGACACGGTCGGAGAACAGACGTCCGAAGCCGCCGAGGAAGTAACAGCCGCCCGCGACAACAACGGCGAACAGTGTTGAAACTACGGTACCTGTCTTAATCATTTTCTCACTTTTGATTGCATAGAATTTGTGAACCATCTGAGGCAGTCCCCACGTTCCGAGCGAGGTGAGCAGCACTACGCTCAGAAGTCCCGCGGGGTCAGGTCCGAACAAAGCGGTGAACATACCATTTTCGGACGAAATCGCAGGGTCTACAACCTGAGAAAGATCGGAGAAGGCGGCAGAAAAGCCTCCCTCGCCCCTGATGACCGCAAGAACGACCGCTACGATTCCGAACAGCATCACAATACCCTGAACAAAGTCGTTGACGGCGGCGGCAAAGTAACCTCCGCATACTACATATATACCGGTAAGCACGGCAATGGCGGCAACGCAGACCGAGTAATCGACGTCAAATGCCATACCGAAAATTCTCGAAAGACCGTTGTAGAGAGAAGCGGTATAGGGAATCAGAAAGACGAAAATTATTCCGGATGCGGCTATTTTGAGCGCACTGCTTCCGAAACGCTTTTCAAAAAAATCGGGCATGGTAGAGCTGCCGAGGTGCTGTGTCATAACCCTTGTTCTGCGACCGAGCACCATCCACGCGAGCAGACTTCCGAGAACGGCGTTGCCTATTCCTATCCATGTCGAGGCAATACCGAAGCGCCAGCCGAACTGACCGGCATAGCCTACGAAAATAACGGCGGAGAAGTAGGAGGTGCCGAACGCAAAAGCCGACATCCACGGTCCCACACTGCGCCCGCCGAGCACGAAACCGTCCACACCGTCTGCCTTGCGGCGGCAGAGTATACCGATTACTACGGTAACAACGGCGAAAATCGCAATCATCAAAATTCTCAAAAACATAACGGGAATCCTCCGAACAAAATAAAAATCGCCCCCTGAAACAGCTCAGAGGGCGAATCGCAATTCGCGTTACCACCTCATTTTGCACCGCTCTCACAAACGATGCCTCACCGAGTGCAGACACACTCTCGCACTGTAACGGGCGCACCCGTCACGTCCTACACGGTATCCTTCCGATACTTTCAGCGTGAAACTGCGGGATGTATTCACCAATTGCCAACCTTAATGCGCCTCTCACCACCCGGCCGCTCTCTGTTCGGTCTTATTCATCGGCTACTTGTTCCCGGTCACTGTCTTTGGGGGTATGGCGTTATTATACTTTAAAGCATAAATGAAGTAAAGCGTTTTTTTATTATTCCTCTATTTATACTTATTTTGCTTAAAAGCATAAGAATATTTGTGAGTTTTGATACATTATTTTTATAAATATTACTTTGAACAGAACGAAATCAGATTATGACCGTCAAGCTTTGCCTTCAATTCCGGTATATTCAATGCTCTGTGACGATTTATTATCCGAAGCGGGTGCCTTGTCATAATATGGTGAAAAGGAGGGTGACTATGATAAAAACATTTGCCGTCGTCGGAGATGACCGACGACTCGGTTTCGCCGCCGTAAGGCTTCGTTCATACGGCTTTGAGGTGAACAGATTTGTCGATTTTGTTGATGTAGGAATAGTAAACGCCGACGGTATTTTGCTGTCGGTTGTAGGAGAAGGAAATGCGCGGAATGTTGCAAGGCTGTCTGATATCACCTTGCCGGAAACAGTGTTTTTCGGCGGTAATATGCCCCAAGCCTTGATAAAGAAAATGGAACGCTCGGGTCATCGTGTTTTCGACTATTGCAGGCGAGACGATTACCGGCAGGGTAACGCAGTGCCCACCGCACGCGGCGCGGTGATGATTGCCCGCAGATATTCGGGTCTTGATTTGAATGCCTCAAATGTGCTCGTAACCGGTTTCGGCTGTGTTGCACGCGAGCTGTGCCGACAGCTTGCCGAACGGAAATGCACCGTAACGGTTGCGGCGAGGAATCCGCAGGCGCGGGAGGAAGCGGCGTCTTCGGGTTATCGGACGGCAGACTTTGATGACATAGCGGGAATGAAAAACGAATATGATGCAGTATTCGGAACCGTTCCGTCGATTGTGCTGTCAGGGGAACGGCTCGGAGTTCTGAGAGACACACTTTATATAGAGCTTGCATCCTCGCCGGGAGGGGTCGATATCGACGGCGCAAGGATGCTCGGGTGCCGCATTATTCCCGCTCCGTCGCTGCCCGGCAGATTATTCCCCGAAACGGCCGGCGGAGTGCTGTGCGATACGGTTTTAAAAATTATCGAGGAGGAAAAAATATGAAGACCCGTCTCGGCTTTGCTCTGTGCGGCTCACACTGTAATTTTGAAAATGCCCTCAATGCGATGCGGGAGCTGAAAAGTCTGTATGAAATAATACCGATAATGTCGTTTAACGCCGCACAGAACGATACACGCTTCGGTGCGGTGACGGAAATAAGGCAAAGGATCGAGGAAATAAGCGGAAACGGTATTATTGACAGCATTGTCAAAGCCGAACCGATAGGACCGAAAAATCTGCTTGATGTTCTGCTTGTTGCACCCTGCACCGGTACAACGCTTGCCAAGCTGTCGGCGGGAATAAGCGATACACCGGTTACAATGGCTGTTAAGTCGCATCTGCGCTCGGGTAAGCCGGTAGTTGTTGCACTGTCGACCAACGATGCGCTGTCGGCGTCGGCAGTCAACATCGGTACTTTACTGAATCGCAGAGGATATTATTTCGTGCCGTTTTATCAAGATGATTATATAAATAAACCGTCGTCACTCACCTGCCGCTGGGATAAATGCGCCGATACCGCAGCTGAGGCACTCTGCGGCAGACAGCTGCAGCCGATTATCGGGTGACAGGTGCTTTCGCCGTGTACGGCTTTGATGCAAGTTCCGCGTTCCTTTTTTTGTCCGAATTGTGAATAAGTCGTGAACTTTTCCGACTGATATTGTTAAATGTAAAATCCGATATATAATATATTATGTATATCTGTGTAAAACAGCGGATTACAATAATAATGAACATATAGCGGAGTTATGTCATGGACTTGCTCGAAACAATCAAAAACAGAATGTCGGAGTTCTCTAAGGGACAACGGTACATAGCGGAATATATACTTGAGCATTACGACGAGGCGGCTTATATGAACGCCGCGCGTCTCGGCGCGGTTGCCGATGTTTCGGAGTCGACTGTGGTTCGTTTTGCGATGATGCTCGGCTACAAGGGCTATCCCGAGTTTTTAAAGGATTTGAATGAGGTTGTAAAATCGAGACTTACATCGGTTCAGCGTGTCGGTGTTACCAAAACCGTCATCGGCGACGATGACGTGCTGTCGAGAGTTTTGTCGCTCGACGCCGAATCGGTGCGCAAGACGGTCGGCAATATCTCACAGGCAGACTTCAAACGCGCCGTCCGCGAGATTGTCAACGCAGAGAATATATACATCATTGGTATGAGAAGCGCACAGGGACTTGCCGAGTTTCTCTACACATATCTTTCGATGATGTTCAAAAACGTGTTTCAGTTCAACGGTCCGTCGGCAAGCGAGATGTTCGAGAGAATACATAAAATAGGCAAAAACGATGTTCTCATCGCCATCAGCTTTCCGCGTTATTCATCAAGAACAATTAATGCCTGCCGCTTTGCCAAGAGCAGAGGTGCGAGGGTAATATCGCTCACCGATTCCGAGCGCTCGCCGCTTATAGAATATTCCGACTGCAAGCTGCTTGCCCGATGTGAGGTCATCTCTTTTATCGACTCGCTCGTGGCTCCGCTGTCGATACTCAACGCTTTGATCGTTGCCGTCGGCTTGGAACGGCAGGACGATTTGAGAAACACGCTTACCGAGCTTGAACAGATTTGGGACGAATACGACGTCTACGCTAAGGATAAAGAGGACGAAAATGATTGAGCGCTGTGATGTGGCTGTTATAGGTCAGGGACCCGCAGGACTCATGGCGGCGGCTTTTGCGGCGCAGAGAGGACTGTCGGTTATCGCTTTTGACAAAAACAATGTCTCGGGCAGAAAGCTGAGAATCACGGGCAAGGGCAGATGCAATGTTACCTGTGATATCGAAACGGGTGATTTTTTCGACGGTATTCGCCGCGGCGCAAGGTTCCTTAACAGCAGTGTCCGTTCCTTTTCTCCGCACGATATAATGAACTTTTTTGAAAATCTCGGCGTTCCGCTTGTCACCGAGCGGGGCGCGAGAGTTTTTCCGCAGAGCGGCAGGGCGGACGATATCGCCGACGCACTTGAAGGGTATGCAGACGACTGCGGAGTCAGACGGGTATGTGCCGAGATAATGGGAATCGAGGTTTCAGACGGCGCCGTCACCGGCGTAAAGACCTCGGCTGGAGTTGTTCCGTGCAGAGCCGTCATCGTCGCTACCGGCGGTGTCAGCTATCCCGGCACCGGCAGTACCGGCGACGGTTATCGGTTTGCGAAAAAAGCGGGTATTGCCGTCAACGATATTTCTCCTGCTCTCGTTCCCGTCGTCTGCCCCGACAAATGCTGTGCTCAGATGCAGGGGCTGTCGCTTCGCAACGTGACGCTGTCTGCCGAAAAGAACGGTAAGGTGTTTTACTCACAGCTCGGTGAAATGCTGTTTACTCATTTCGGAATATCGGGACCGATTGTGCTTACACTGTCGTCGTATCTTGCCGATATCGGATGTGACGGCGTAAAGCTGCATATAGATTTAAAGCCCGCACTTGATGAAAAAACACTCGATGCGAGGGTATTAAGGGATTTTTCGCAGAATCTAAACAGAGATTTCAAAAATTCGCTCGACGCGCTTCTGCCCGGAAAGCTGATACCCGTCTTTGTCGAGCGAAGCGGCATCAATCCGCAGAAAAAGATAAATTCGCTTACCGCTGCGGAGCGCGGTAAAGTGGTTTCGCTGCTTAAGGATTTCCCGCTCGGCTGTACATCTCTGCGTCCGGCAAGCGAGGCGATAATCACAGCGGGCGGCGTTGAGCTGACACAGCTTGACCCGAAAACGATGATGTCAAAGTCTGTAAAAAATCTTCACTTTGCCGGCGAGGTGATTGATGCCGACGGATATACCGGCGGCTACAACCTTACCATAGCCTTTGCCACCGGCAGGGCGGCGGGAGTTAATGTTTTGGAGGAAAAGAACAAATGAAGGCAATAGCGTTGGACGGTCCCGCCGGAGCGGGCAAAAGCACTATGGCAAAGCTTCTTGCCAAAGAGCTCGGGTACATATATGTCGATACCGGCGCGCTTTACCGAGCAATAGCGTACTATGCTCTGACGCGCTCGGCTGATATGCACGATGAAAAGGCGGTAACGGCAATGCTTGCGGGTACTCAAATCGAGCTTAGATTTGTCGACCGTGAGCAGAGAGTTTTCCTAAACGGCGTGGACGTAAGCGGAAAAATCAGAACGGAGGCAGTTTCGATGGCAGCGTCGGCGGTATCCGCTTTGCCTGCGGTAAGGGCATTTCTGCTTCAGCTTCAGCGAGATATCGCCGCAAAAAACGACGTTGTAATGGACGGACGCGATATCGGAACGGTTGTTTTGCCTAATGCCGACGTCAAGATTTTCCTCACCGCATCGGTGCAGGAGCGCGCAAGACGCCGCTATGAGGAGCTTATTGCCAAGGGAATGACCGCCGACTACGACGAGGTTCTGGCAGATATGGAAAAGAGAGATTTCGACGATTCCAACAGAGCCGTCGCACCGCTGAAGCCTGCCGAGGATTCGGTTACGGTGGATACGACGGGACTTGATATGGAGCAGTCAATAGAAAGGCTTAAGGTCGTAATTAACGGCAGGGTGTAAATAAATGTTTATGTTTCGGCTTTCACGAATAATTGTGTTTCCGATTGTGTATTGCCTTTACCGCATAAAAGTTATCGGAGCGAAAAACATACCGAAAAAGGGCAACTTTCTGCTTGTCTGCAATCACGTTCACGCGCTTGACCCTGTTCTGCTTGCCGTGACAAGCGGTGTGCAGTTTCATACCATGGCAAAGTCAGAGCTGTTCAAGAACAAATTTCTCAACAAGCTGTTTACATCGCTCGGAGCGTTTGCAGTGCGTCGTAAAACCGGTGACCTGCACGCCATAGGCAAGGCGAGGAAATTTTTGCAGAACGGCGAAAACGTGCTTATCTTTCCCGAAGGAACACGCTCTGTAACCGGTGAGCTGCTCGACTTAAAGCCGGGCGCGGCGGCGCTTTCGATTTCTACGGGAGTTCCGCTTATGACGGCACAGATTATAGCCCCCGACGGTGTTAAGATAGGCAAAAAAATAACGATAATCTACGGCAGTATGATATATCCGGAGGATTTCGGAGTCGTAGACCACAAGGCTGACGGCTACCGCACCGCCGACGGCGTTATCCGCAAGAGCTTTCTGCGCCTGAGAGAGGCGGCAGTATGAGGATAACCGTTGCAAAGAGTGCGGGATTTTGCTTCGGCGTTGACAAAGCAGTCAGCTCGGTTGAGAGGCTTTTGTCCGAAGGCAGAAGCGTTGCAACGCTCGGACCGATAATACACAATGACATTGTCGTTGACGACCTTGCGGCACGCGGCGCAATAGCGGTCGACAGTCCCGAGCAGACTCCCGACGGTTCGGTGCTTGTGATTCGCAGTCACGGCGTTCCGGCAGAGATTTTCAGTCAATGTGAGGAGCTTGGTATAGAAACGCTCGACGCAACCTGCCCTCATGTCAAAAAAATTCACCGCATTGTCGGTGAAAACAACACTCAAAAGCGAGCTGTGCTTATTGCCGGAGACGCTTCTCACCCCGAAGTAATGGGAATTATCGGTCATTGTGTCGATAAATCGTATGTTTTCGGCAATGAAATTGAGTTAAAAGAAAAAATTTTTAAAAAAACAGGCGATATACCTTGTATAATAGTTGCACAAACTACTTTTAATCTGTTACAATATAGAAAATGCGTGGACTGCGCTAAGACCCTGTATAGCGATATTGAGACATACGACACGGTTTGCGGAGCAACTGCAATGCGTCAGCGAGAAGCACGGGAGCTTGCCCAAAGCAGTGATGTGTGCATCGTCGCAGGCGGCAGTAACAGTTCCAACACCCGCAAGCTCAGGGATATATGCGCCGAATATGCGCCTACTTATCTTGTCGGGTCAAGTCGGGATCTGCGCAGAGAAATGTTTGCGGGAGCGAACAGCGTCGGTGTAACAGCCGGAGCTTCAACGCCTGCCCCGCTAATCGAGGAGGTGCTCATATACATGAGCGAAATTATCAATGACGAAGCCTTTAATTTCGAAGAGGCTTTGGAGGATTCCCTGAAACCCGTTCACCGCAATCAGCGCGTCAAGGGTATTGTTACCGAGATTCGTTCCAACGAAGTGGTTGTAGACATCGGTACAAAGCAGACCGGCTTTGTTCCGGCTGACGAAATGAGCGACGATAATGCGAAGCTTGAGGATCTCGTCAAAATCGGTGATGAGATTAATCTTATGGTTATTAAGGTTAACGACCAGGAGGGAATCATTACGCTGTCCAAAAAGCGCGTTGATTCCGCCGAGGGTTTGTCGGCGGTTGCCGAGGCTGCCGAGAGCGGAGAGATCGTCGATGCTTATGTTACCGAGGTAGTCGAAAAGGGACTCGTTGCCACCGTTAAGGGTGTCCGCGTCTTTATTCCCGCTTCTCAGGCAACTCTTTACAGAGGCGAGCCGTTTGACGGTATGCTTCACACCAACATAAAGATAAAGATTATCGAGTACAATCCCCAGCGTCGCCGTGCCATCGGCTCTATCCGTGCAATCCTGCAGGCTGAGCGCGATGCCAAGCGTGATGAGTTTTGGAGCAAGATTCAGGTCGGTGACAAGTTTGCCGGCAAGGTCAAGTCCCTCACCAGCTACGGTGCTTTCGTAGACCTGGGCGGAGTGGACGGTATGGTTCATATCTCCGAGCTGTCTTGGCAGCGTGTCCGCAATCCTGCCGATGTAGTAGCCGTCGGTGATGATTTGGACGTATATGTCAAGGAAATCGACACCGAGCGCAGAAGAATTTCTCTCGGTCATCGCCGTGAAGAGGATAATCCGTGGACCGTTCTCAAGAACACCTACGCTGTCGGTGACATCTTTGAGTCTACCGTTGTTTCTCTGACCAAGTTCGGCGCCTTTGTAAAGGTTATCCCGGGTATCGATGGACTCGTCCATATTTCCGAGATTTCCAACGACCGTGTCGAAAAGACCTCCGATGTACTCGAGGTCGGTCAGACTGTCAACGTAAAGCTTATCGGTATCGACTACGACCGCAAGCGTGTTTCCCTCACTATGAAGCTTGATGCTCCTGTTGAGGAAGAGGCTGCCGAGTAATCATTCGGTATAATCAAGATTATCAAACCGCCGCTTCATATTGAAGCGGCGGTTTTCTTGTCGAAAATTTATATCATCTCCGCACGGAGTGTATCTTAGTCGGTTGCTCTAATCGCCGGTTATTATTGAATTGACGGATATTTTTATTCGTCAGCTGTTTATGTAATATTTTTTCGACACCTTTTCCGTTTATTGTCGCTCCCGTCGGGGCATACTACATTCGGTATGACAGACGGGAGGTGCTTTAAATGAAACGTTTGGCGCGTTGGTTGACTGCGGTTTTTACCTTTGCTTGGATTTCAATGTTTGCGGTGTCGTTTGCCGTCGGAACCTATCTGCCCGACAGAGTTACGGTATTTGACGGAGAAAGCTTCAGCTACCGCAACGGTCTGCTTACGGTGTCGACCGATATCGGCAAGGTTGCCGAAGCTTCGGTGAGTACGGGTGACTCGGTTGAGGGCAGGCTGAAGCTTTTTGGATTGATACCGCTCAAAAATGTCAGAGTAACCTCAGTGGAAGAGCTGTCACTTGTCGCAAGCGGAGAGCCGTTCGGCATCAAGCTGTTTTCGCAGGGTGTTATGGCGGTCGGATTCGGCGATATTTATGCTCCTTCCGGTACCTGCTGTCCCGCAAAGGAGGCGGGAATTGAGGAAGGTGATATAATAATTACCGTCGACGGGAAAATAGTTTCCGGCAACGACGAATTAAGCTCGATTGTGAGCGCGAGTGAGGGTAGACCGCTTGAGGTCGTATATCGGCGCGACAACGTCGAGATTGCAACGCACGTTGTTCCCGTCAGCGATTCCGGAGGATACAAAATCGGTATGTGGGTACGCGATTCATCTGCGGGGATAGGAACTTTAACTTACATTGATCCCTCCGACGGTTCGGTTGCAGGTCTCGGTCACGGTATTTCCGATGTTGATACCGGCGTAATTTATCCCGTCAGCAGCGGTGAATTTGTCGATGTGGTCATAACCGACGTCCGCAAAGGCTCAATCGGTTTGCCCGGAGAGCTGAGAGGAATGTTTGTGACGGATGCGCCGTTCGCGACGCTCGATTATAACTGCGAAACGGGTATTTACGGAAAGCTGTTGACCGATTGCGATGATTTGACGATGCCGGTAGGCTTAAAACAGGAAATTCACACCGGCAAGGCTAAGATATTGACTACGGTTGACGGCAGCGAGCCTGAATACTGCGATGTTGAAATAGAGCAGATTAATTTGTCCGACCGCAGTATGACTAAAAATATGGTAATTCGAGTCACCGACACCGACTTGATTTCCAAGACAGGCGGCATAGTTCAGGGAATGTCGGGCAGTCCCATTGTTCAGGACGGCAAAATCATTGGCGCTGTGACACACGTTTTTGTAAACGAGCCGGAAAAAGGTTACGGAATTTTCATCGAGAATATGCTGCTGAATGACCGTACAAAGCAAAAATCGGCGGCATGAACACAAAACAGCAATCAAATAATACCTTTAAAGCGACAATAATTTGTCGCTTATTTTTTGTTTATCCATTGCGGTATAATTATTCTGATGATATAATATATCAATATAACGGAGAGGGGATTGAAACGGTGTTTGAGGATTTGAAACGCATTACCGTCGTGACGGGACATTACGGAGTCGGCAAGACAAATTTCTCACTGAATCTTGCACTTCTGTTCGCATCGCGCGGCGAAAATGTCATTCTTATTGACCTCGACATTGTAAATCCTTATTTTCGCACGGCTGACCACGATAAAATGCTTGCCGAAAACGGCGTAAAGCTGCTCAAGCCTAATTTTGCCAACACTATGCTCGATGTTCCGTCACTGCCCCGTGAAATCTCGGGAGCTTTTGACGGAGATAGCCGAGTAATCGTTGACCTCGGCGGAGACGACGCGGGAGCGGCGGTGCTCGGCAGATATGCAAACGAACTGCATAATATTGATATGCTCTATCTGTTCAGCGCATTTCGTCCGCAGACAAGCGATGTTGTTACGGTACCCGAGCATATAGCGGCGGTCGAGGCGACTTCGAGACAGCGGGTTACATATCTGGTAAATTCATCCAATTTATCATCTGCGACCACGGCTTCCGATATCGAAAGCTCAGTTCCGTCGGCAAACGAGCTGTCGTGTCTTACCGAAATACCTATCATCGCAACGCTTACGCTTGACGGTATCACGCCTCGGGTCGGCAATCTTTTCAATGTAAAGCGATTTGTCCGTCTGCCGTGGGAAATGTAAATTTTGCCGGTAGAAAAAGTAAAAAATGACCTTGTGCTAAGGTGCGAGGTCTGCAAATAAGGAGAAAAAGTATGGCAAAAGGTAGTGTAACGGTAAACGAAGACCGCTGCAAGGGCTGCGGTCTTTGTACACGCTTCTGCCCCAATGGTGTTCTTGCGCTCAATTCCGAGCGTCTGAATGTCAAGGGCTACCACCCGGCATCCGTAGTGAATGCCGAAAAATGTATCGGATGTGCAATGTGCGCACTTATGTGTCCCGATGTTGCACTGACGGTGGAAAGAGGTGAATGATATGTCGGAAAAATTTCTTATGAAGGGCAACGAAGCACTCGGTGAAGCGGCGATAAGAGCAGGCTGTATCCGTTTCTTCGGTTATCCCATTACGCCGCAGACAGAGCTTGCCGCTTATATGGCGAAGAAGCTTCCCAAAATGGACGGCGGCGTATATCTGCAGGCGGAAAGCGAGCTTGCGGCGGTAAATATGGTACTCGGTTCGGCTTCGACCGGTGCGAGAGCAATGACCAGCTCATCCTCTCCGGGTATCAGCCTTAAGAGCGAGGGTATCTCCTACATAGCGGGAAGCGATCTTCCGTGTCTCATCGTAAACGTTCAGCGTGCCGGTCCGGGACTCGGAGGTATTCAGCCTGCACAGGGTGACTATTGGCAGGCTACCAAGGCGCCCGGTCACGGCGGAGCACACCTGCTCGTGTTTGCGCCGTCCTCCATTCAGGAAACGGTTGACCTTGTTTTCGACGCCTTTGAGCTGTCGGAAAAATACCGTGTCCCCGCTATGCTTCTGTCCGACGGTCTGCTCGGTCAGATGATGGAGCCGGTAGAATTCCCCGAGCGCGAGCCGGTTATGGCGGATAAGCCGTGGGCGACAAGCGGTCATGAGGACAAACGCGCTCACAATATCATAAACAGTCTTTATCTGCAGCCCGACGCACTTGAGGTCAAAAACCTCGAGCGCGAGGAGAGATACAAGATTATCAGCGAAAAAGAACCGCGTGCCGCGTTCTATATGATGGATGATGCTGAGTATGCCATTGTCGCATACGGCGCTGTCGCACGCGTTGCCGGTACCGCCATTGATATGGCGCGGGAACAGGGAATCAAGGTCGGTCTTATCCGTCCGATTACCCTTTGGCCTTTCCCAAGCAAGCTTATTTCCGAGCGTGCCGAAAAGCTCAAGGCTATCCTTACCGTCGAAATGAACGCCGGTCAGATGATTGACGACGTTAAGCTTGCAGTCAACTGCTCCGTTCCGGTCGAATTTTTCGGACGTATGGGAGGAGTAATTCCCACACCGGTTGAAATACTTGAAAATATTAAGAAAATTGCGGGAGGTGTCAGATAATGGCGGTAGTATTTGAAAGACCCAAGGCATTACTCGATGTTCCCACCCATTACTGCCCCGGCTGTAACCACGGCATAATTCACCGTCTTGTCGCGGAGACGCTGGATGAGCTCGGTGTTGAGGGCAAAACGGTCGGTGTCGCGCCGGTCGGATGCTCCGTTATGGCTTATGACTATTTCGGATGCGATATGATCGAGGCTCCTCACGGACGCGCGCCCGCTATTGCTACCGGCGTAAAGCGTACCCGTCCCGATCTGTGCGTTTTCACCTATCAGGGCGACGGCGACCTTGCCGCAATAGGTACTGCCGAAACAGTTCATTCCGCTACCCGCGGCGAGAACATTACGGTAATATTTGTAAATAATGCCATCTACGGTATGACAGGCGGTCAGATGGCTCCGACCACTCTTCCCGGTCAGGTTACGCAGACAACACCCTACGGACGCGACCCCAAAATCGCAGGTTACCCCGTCCGCGTATGTGAAATGCTGTCTACGCTTACCGGTGTTGCCTATGCCGAACGCGTTGCCGTAAACAAGCCGAAGAACGTTATCGCCGCCAAAAAGGCTATAAAAAAGGCGTTTGAAACTCAGCTTGCAGGCAAGGGCTTCTCCATTGTCGAGGTGATTTCGAGCTGTCCGACCAACTGGGGAATGTCTCCGTCCGAGGCTCTCGACTGGATAGACGAAAATATGATTCCTTACTATCCTCTCGGAGTTTACAAGGATATAACCGGGGAGGGTAAGTAATATGCCGAAGAATATAGTATTTGCCGGCTTCGGCGGACAGGGAATACTGTTCGCCGGTAAGGTTACCGCATACGCGGGATTGTGCGACGGCAAGGAGGTTTCGTGGCTTCCGTCCTACGGACCCGAAATGAGAGGCGGCACGGCTAATTGCTCCGTCGTTATCTCCGACCGTGCCATAGGCTCTCCGCTCGTACTTAATCCCGATCTGCTCATAGTTATGAATCTGCCGTCATACGACAAATTCATCGACGCCGTTGCGCCGGGCGGTGTGGTAGTTATGGATTCCACACTCATTGACCGAGAATGTGACCGAGCTGACATCACCGTAATCAAGGTGCCTGCGACAGCTATTGCCGAAAAAGAGGGCTTGAACGGTCTTGCCAATATCATTTTGCTCGGTCGTGCGCTTGCCGCCGTGCGGATTGTCAGCGATGAATCGGTCGAAGCGGGCATTCGCAAGAGTGTTTCCGCAAAGCACGCCGATTTGGTGGACGCCAACATAAGAGCAATCAAGCTCGGCAAGGGTCTTGAATAATATTAATTAACATAATCACAGTCTTCATTTCAGATAACGGAGACTGTGATTTTTATTGTTTTCAAGCTTTCGCGGTTTCCGCTGAATTTAAAGCATCAAATCGAAATTGACGGTATTCTATTCGGAATGATATAATGAAAACAAAATCCTGTATTTATCGACAACAAGGAGAAGTTTATGGCAATTACTATTGCAAAGACCAAAGCCGGAGCAGTATCCGGTGTGGAAATTCCCGATAAGGACATAACAGTTTTCAAGGGAATACCTTTTGCCGCCCCGCCTGTCGGAGAGCTTCGTTGGAAAGCTCCTCAGCCCGTTCAACCGTGGGATGGAGTCAGAAAAGCCGATAAGTTTATGCCCGCGCCGTGGCAGTTCCCGCACACAAAAGGGTCTTTTTATGACCACGAGTGGCAGAACGAGCCGTTCGAGTGCAGTGAGGATTGTCTGTATCTGAATGTCTGGACTCCGGCAAAAACAGCCGATGAAAAGCTGCCCGTTGCCGTTTGGATTTACGGCGGCGGATTTATGTCCGGATTCGCTCATGAGAGAGAATTTGACGGTGAAGCGTTTGCATCTAAAAATGTTGTTTATGTTTCGATAAACTACCGCCTGCACGTTTTCGGATTCCTCGCCGATAAATCTCTTGAGGACGAAAACGGCAGATCCGGCAACTACGGTACACTTGACCAGGCAGCTGCTCTCAAATGGGTTCACGAGAATATTTCCGCCTTTGGCGGCGATCCCGATAACGTTATGGTGTTCGGTCAGTCGGCAGGTGCAAGCTCTACCATTTCTATGTTCTGCTCACCTCTTACCAAGGGAATGATTCACAAGGCTGTTATTCACAGCGGTTTGGGTGGATTTTCCACCAAAGAGGCTGCCTACGATATGGGCAGACAGTTCGCCGAGCACT
>DCGT01000012.1:41196-41392 GCA_002315315.1 Faecalibacterium sp. UBA1771 | reverse complement strand
AGGAATATTACGGCTCGTTTACGCCGTTCATCGATCGCAGTAAGGGTGTACGGCTCGCCTTCGGGCCGTATGTCGATGGCTATGCGCTTACCGAGAGCTATGATGAATATCTCGAAAAGGGAGATTACAACGACGTACAGTTTATGATGGGCTCTACCAAGGACGATATGGCGGGCGGCGCGCCGCTCCCGTGGAT
>DCGT01000012.1:32042-41180 GCA_002315315.1 Faecalibacterium sp. UBA1771 | reverse complement strand
AAATGGCAATAAACGAGGGAATGCGCAAATTCCTGCTCAATCAGCAAAGGCTCGGCAGAAAGCCCGGTTACCTCTATTTCTTCTGCCGCGCTCTCCCGGGCGATGATTCCGGCTCATGGCATTCGAGCGAGCTTTGGCATATTCACGGCACGCTGGAAAGATGCTGGCGTCCGTTTGAAAAATTTGACTATGAGCTGTCCGACACAATGGTCACCTATTGGACAAACTTTATGAAAAACGGCGAGCCGGACGGCAAGGGTCTGCCCGAGTGGCGCGCATACACCGAGGACGACAATTTTACCATGGTGTTCGGCAACGGCACAATAGGACAGGGTGAACCGGAGTTCAATCCCAATCCCGACCCCAACACAGCACGCTGGACCTCCGTCCCCGATGACCCTCACGTTTAATATTTTCAAGGCAGCATCGCAAGTTACGGTGCTGCCTTTTCAATTCGTTTTTTGACGTGTAAATTTGATATAAATCGAAAACCATAAGTATAAACGCAGTAAATCAGCAGACTGAGTCAAACCGAAGGAGAAAAGAATACTTGCTGTCTCTGATTGAGAGCTTTTCGGAATATTTCATAAACACCGTGTCCTTCGGCGGCTTGTATTTTTGCTCGAATCGGTATAAACTGTAATCGAAAAATGACTTTGATTCCCTTCGGGAGGATTTGATATGCAGAGAAAGGTCACGGCTTTACTGCTCGCGGGCGGCAGCTCGACGCGTATGGGTGAAGATAAAATGATGATAGAGCTTGCCGGCAAGACGGTACTGCGCCGTTCGGCAGAGCTTCTAAACGGCAATTCGCTAGTCACCGAGCTCGTTGTCGTTACTCGACCCGACAGAATCGAAACGGTTGGAAATATGCTGTCCGACCTGAGCAAGCTGAGGGCGGTAACGGCGGGAGGCTCGACACGGCTCGAATCGGCAAAAAACGGAACAGCCGCTTCAGGTGCCGATACGGAGTTTTTCTGTATACACGACGCCGCGCGACCCTTTGCAAGCGATGACCTTGTTACGAGGACTATTGAAGCAGCATTTGAGTACGGTGCTTCGGTAAATGCCGTCCCCGCCGTTGACACGATAAAAATTATCGACAATGACGGGAATATTGTTTCAACGCCTGACCGCTCGCTGTTAAGAGCATCGTCGACTCCGCAGGTTTTGAGGGCGGATGAATACCGCCGGCTGATTGCCGGTCTGCACGATGCTTTTGATGATGCACAGATTTTCGAAAATGCGGGACTTAAGGTGAAGATAGTGGACGGAGAGAGAACAAATTTTAAAATAACAACGACAGAGGATATTTCAAGGGCGAGGACAATGCTCGGTGATATCGGTATTCGTGTTGGTCACGGCTACGATGTTCATCGTTTCAAGCAAGGCAGAAGGCTCGTCCTCGGCGGTGTAGAGGTGCCTTACGAATTAGGCTTGGACGGTCATTCCGACGCCGATGTTCTCACTCACGCCGTTGCCGACGCGGTACTCGGTGCAGCCAACTGCGGCGATATAGGCAAGCTTTTTCCCGACAACGATGACCGGTTTCTCGGCATCGACAGTCTTGTTCTGCTCAAAGAGGCGGTGAGGGTTGTTGGTGAAAAGGGATACCAAGTTGTCAATGCCGATGCTACTCTTGTAATGCAAAGACCCAAAATCTCCGCATTTACGAAACAGATGTCCGTTAATCTTGCCGACGCGCTCGGAGTTGAGCCCGATTCGGTAAGTGTAAAGGCAACTACGGAGGAAAAGCTCGGCTTTACCGGAAGCGGAGAGGGAGCGAGCGCTCACGCCGTTGTACTGCTGACAAGATAATTATTGTTTATTTAAGCACATTTGACAGGCTTCAAAGCATTGCCGAATGTGCTTGTTTATGCTATAATATCATATTACTTATAGAGTATTTTCGTCAGCTTTTAATCAACATCGCGGCTTTGCGATTAACATATACGGAAAGAGGGCAAGAAAGTGATTTTCGATTATATTAGTCAGACGATAGTCAACGTCGTAAATACATTCAAATGGATAGATATAATCGACATAGCTCTTGTTGCTTACGTCGTCTATCAGCTTTTGGCGCTCGTGCGCCGTTCCCGCTCAATACAGCTTGTCAGGGGAGTAATAATACTTGTTATAGGTTATATTCTGTCAATAGAGCTCGGTCTGAAAACCACCAAGTTCATTCTCGATAAATTCCTGCAGATAGGTCTTATTGCAGTTGTTATTATTTTCCAGCCTGAGCTTCGCCGCGCTCTCGAACGCGTCGGAAGAGGACGAATCAGCTCGCTTCTGCTGTTGACCGGTCGCTTTTCCGCTTCGGAGCAATTTGCAACATGGCATGAACCCGTTGCCTCGATTTGCGACTCGGTCGAGAGTATGTCAAAGAAAAAGTGCGGTGCTCTCATAGTTATCGAACGCACCACACCGCTGAACGAAATCATCGGTACCGGCACCGTCATTGATTCTGCCGTTGCCAAGGATTTGATAGAAACGATTTTTTACGAGGGTTCTCCGTTGCATGACGGAGCGATGGTAATTCGTGACGGTCGAATTATCGCCGCCGGCTGTCTGCTTCCCCTGTCGCAGAGATACGATATAAGCCGCAGTATGGGCACAAGACACCGCGCCGCAATCGGTATGAGCGAAAACTCCGATGCCATAATTCTCGTCGTGTCGGAGGAAACGGGTATTGTCTCGTTTGTGCATAACGGCGCAATTGTCCGAAACATCGACCGTGATTATGCGCTCCGTTTTCTCAACGATCAACTGATGCCGGAGGAGAAGGAAAGCGAGAACAGCAAAAAATCTATATGGAGCGTGTTCAAAAATGAAAAACAGTAAATTGAGCAAGCTTTTCGAAAAACGCTGGTTTAATATTCTGCTGTCGGTGGTTATAGCGTTTATCGTTTGGGCAATAGTCGCGTTCAATGTAAGCCCCGAAACGACAAGACATATTACCGATATTCCCGTAAATCTCAACGTTCCCACCGCCGCGTTTCACAGCTTGGGACTTGAAATAGTCGATGAGGGCGAATTTACCGTGACCGTTGAGGTATCGGGTGAACGAAATGTAATCGGATCGCTTACCAAAGACGATATTACCGTAACGCCCACGTTTACAGCGGTAAATCAGGCGGGAACATATAAGCTGAAGCTTGTCGCAACCAAAAACAATTCGTTAAAGGTTTACAATATCATTTCCATAGCACCTGAATCCATAACCCTCGACTTCGATATAGCCGCTACCAAAAAGCTGACGGTGGAACCGTCAATAGAGGGGCTTGATGTTGCCGACGGATTCCTTGTCGGCAGTATTACCGCCACGCCGCAGGAGATAACGATTCGCGGACCTGAGAGCGAGCTTGCCAAGATAAGCCGCGCTTCCGCTTTCGTCACTCTGAACGGTGACCCGCTGACTGCGACTACAGTAGTTACAAGCGATATTGTTCTTATCGGCGAGTCGGGCGAGATTCAGCCGACGGATAATCTTGTATTAAGCTCCGATACCGCCGATATAACAATTCCCGTTTATAAAAAGGGAATTCTCAATCTCGAAATAGGCTTTATAAACGAGCCTGACGGCTTTGATACCTCTACGCTCGACTATGTTATGTCAAACAGCAGTATACCTGTTGCCGCCGCCGAAGCGACGATCGACAACCTCTCGGACAAAATCGTCGGATATGTCGACCTTGCCGATTTCGAGATAGGCAAAACCTATACCTTTGAGCTTGAACTGCCGAGCGGAATCGTCAACCTCGACAACATCGCCACCGTGACCGTCACCTTCCCCAAGGAGGGTCTTGCAACGAGAAGTATTAAGGTGGACGATATTCGATTCGATAATCTTCCGTCCAATTACGATATAGAAATTTTGACAGATACCATCAACAACGTCACTCTGATAGGTCCTTCCGACAGGATTGACAATATGCTGTCGGGGTCGGTTATTGCGGTAATAGATATTAACGAAATCAATATAGATAAGGGCGAATTCAGCGTACCGGTCAGATTTGTAATTCCGTCCGACAGTACCGTATGGGTGTCGGGCAAGTATTCCGCTCTTATCTCTGTTCAGCCGAAATAAAAAGGAGAAAATATGCTGATTGCTTCGGGATTGGTATTGCCTCTCGGCAGCTCCGACAGCGAAATAGTCGATTCCGCCGTAAAAAAAAGCGGTGTCGCAAAGCAGAATATCAAGGAAGCGGGCGTGCGCAGAATATCCTATGATGCCCGCCACGGTGAGGTCAATTTGGTCTGCTCCGTTTCGCTTCGACTTGCCAATGCGTCACTTGAAAAATCAGTTGCCGACAAAAAGAAAGGGCAGTTTGTCTATGTCTCGGACGCCGCGGAAAAGCAGAAAATAGGGAGTAAAAAGCTGTCTGCTCCGCCGGTGGTCGTCGGCTACGGTCCTGCCGGAATATTTGCGGCGTATATACTTGCTCTGAACGGATACAACCCCGTTGTAATCGAGCAGGGAGCGTCGATTGAGCAGAGAACCGCGATTGTCGACAAGTTTTTTACATCGGGAATGCTCGATCGCTCATCCAACATTCAATTTGGTGAGGGCGGCGCGGGAACGTTCTCCGACGGCAAGCTCACCACTCGGATAAATGACCCGCTCTGCGATTTCGTGCTCGAAACCTTTGTCAAATTCGGTGCGCCGAGAGAGCTGTTAATTGAAGCAAAGCCACATATTGGCACCGACATCCTGAGAGATGTAATACGCAATATCCGAAACGAAACGATTCGTCTCGGTGCAAAAATCAACTTCAATACCAAGCTGGAAAGCATAAATGTTCAAAACGGCGCCGTGAAGTCGGTAACTGCGGGAGGCAGTCGAATTCCCGCCGACGCCGTTATCCTTGCCTGCGGTCACAGCGCGCGTGAGGTTTTTACAATGGTAAAGGGGATAGGCGCAAGTGTTGTCCCCAAGCCCTTTTCGGTAGGGTTTCGCATAGAGCATCTGCAGAGCGATGTCGACCGCAGCAGGTGGGGTAAAATGGCGGGTGACCCGAGGCTTCCCGCCGCTGACTATTCGCTAAGCGAGCATATCGGCAGTCACGGGGTTTACACCTTCTGTATGTGTCCCGGCGGCACGGTTGTCGCAGGTGCGTCAGACAGAGGTCAGGTTGTAACCAACGGAATGAGCAACCGTGCGAGAGCCGGTAAAAACGCCAATGCCGCCGTTGCAGTATCGGTAGATACAAGCACTTTCGGCACCGATGCCTTTGCCGGCGTCGAGTTCCAAAAGCGGCTGGAGAGCGCGGCTTTTACTGCAGGAGGAAGCAATTACTGTGCCCCTGCGAGCGATGTGGGTAGCTTCCTCGACGGTAGGTCGGGACTGCGTACCGATTATGTGGAGCCTACCTATCCTCTCGGAGTGGTCGAACACAATCTCGAAAACATCATCGGCAAACAGCTTGCCGATTGCATTCGTGCCGGACTTCGCTCCTTTGCGAACAAGGTTTCCTGCTTCGGAAATGCGGGAGCGGTGCTTACCGGCATTGAATCCCGCACGTCGAGCCCGGTGAGAATATTGCGCCGTGATAATCGTCAGGCGGAAAACGTCGACGGTCTTTACCCCTGCGGAGAGGGCGCCGGATACGCCGGAGGAATTATGAGCTCGGCGACCGACGGTATTAACACGGCAAAAGTGATTATATCGGAGTACCGCCCGATAAGTATATAACAAAAGGTATAAATTAATGTCAATTAAACGATGGGTATATCAGAGTATTTCTCCTGCAATGGTTGCGGAGCTGGAAAAGGGTCTTGGCATCTCCAAGCTTGTCGCAAGCTCGCTCGTTAGCTCGGGCGTGTGCGATGTTGAAGAGGCAAGGCACTTTATTGAGTGCGACTATTATCCCGAGCAGGCGTGCAATTTGGCGGATATCGACCGCGCGGCGGAGCGCATCGTGCGTGCTGTCGACGGCGGTGAGAGAATTGCCATCTTCGGTGACTACGATGTCGACGGAGTGGCTTCGACTGCGCTGATGTACCAATATCTTTCCAATCTCGGAGCGGATATTTCATATTGTCTGCCCACGAGAGACGGCTGCGGCTACGGCTTGAACGCTCCCGCGGTCGACGATTTGAATTCGCAGGGAATAACGCTTATCATAACCGTTGACAACGGAGTTTCGGCACACGAGGCGGTCGACCGAGCCAACGAGCACGGAATCGACGTAATAGTGTGCGACCACCACAAGGTACCGCCTGTGCTTCCCGCCGCCTATGCAGTTGTCGACCCCCTGCGTGAGGATGATAAGTCGAGCTTTAAGTCGCTTGCAGGTGTCGGTGTTGCCATGAAGCTTGCGTGCGCCGTTGAGGGCTGTACGGTTGAAGAAATGCTTGAGCTGTATGGCGATTTGGTTGCGCTCGGCACGGTATCCGACGTTATGCCGCTCATGGGAGAAAACCGCGTTATAGTCAAAAACGGTGTGGAAATGCTCCGAAATACCGATAATCTCGGTCTTATGGCACTTATGCGGCATTCGGGTCTTGCCGGTAAGGAGCTGACGGCGCGTGATGTGGCTTTTGTGATTGCACCGAGATTAAATGCCGCAGGCAGAATGGGTACGGCGCTTACCGCTTTGCATCTGCTTCTTGCCGAGGATGAGGAGCAGGCAGACAGTCTTGCCGAGGAGCTGTGTGAGCTTAACCGTCAGCGTCAGGCAATAGAGCAGGAAATGCTTGCGCAGGTAATGCACAGCATCGTCGAATGTCCCGAATTGATAAGAAGACAGATTTTGGTAATATCCGGTGAGAATTACAACGCCGGAGTAGCGGGAATAGTATGCTCCCGTCTTGTTGAGCGCTTCGGTCGTCCGGTGCTGATTATGTCGATAGACGGTGATGAAGCCAAAGGCTCGGGAAGAAGCGTCGACGGATTTTCACTTTACAATGCAATCAACAGCTGTTCGGATATTTTCGAGAATTACGGCGGTCACGATATGGCGGCGGGCTTTACCATTAAGACAGACCGCATAGACGAGCTTCGCAGACGGCTCAATGAATACTGTATAGCTCTCGACAGCGGTGTTCCGTTCCGCTCGGTTAGGATTACCGCCAAGGTGGAATTTGAGGATTTGGGAGAGCAGGAGGTCAGAGAGCTGTCGCTGCTCGCACCGTTCGGATGCGGCAACGAGGAGCCGGTATTTGCCGTAAATGAAGCGCAGGTTGTCGAAATATCTCCGCTTCGAGACGGTCATTCGAGATTCACCTTCCGCAAAAACGGTCATACATTCAAGGCGGCATTGTTCTGCACACCGCCCTCTGCATTGGTTTACAAGGCGGGAGATATTGTCGATGTTGCGCTTATGCTGTCAATATATGTTTCGTCGGGTGGAAGAAGCTATGTGTCGGCAAAAATCAAAACAATCAAGCCGTCCTCTTTTTCCGACGAATCGCTCAATACAATGCAGATTTACGATCTTATGTGCTGCGGCAGAAAGCTGACAAGGGATCAGTTTGAAACAATCTGTCCCACGCGAGCTGAAATAGGAAGGGTGTACCGAATTATTCAAAAGGAAACACTCCCCGCATTCGACCGTGAATATCTGTGCTACCGATGCCGTGATATCAACGCCGGCAAGTCGATTGTTGCGCTCGGCGTTTTGCTCGAGCTCGGACTTGTCTACGGCAAATGTATGGACGAGGGCGACAGACGGCTGATAGCGTCCGATAACCCCGAAAAGAAACAGCTTACCGATTCACCTCTTTACCGTCAGCTTACAGACGGGATAAAGGAAGAGTAATAATGACCTTTGAGCAGTTAAAACAACTTATCGAAGCAAGCGGACGTCAGTATAATATGGAGCTTATCGAGCGGGCTTACTGCCTTGCCGAGAGAGCACATTCCGACCAAAAGCGACGAAGCGGTGAGCCGTATATAATCCACCCTATTGCGGTGGCGGCACTGCTTGTGGATTTGGGACTGGACAGCGAGAGTCTTGCCGCAGCACTGCTGCACGACGTTGTTGAGGATACCGATGTAACACTTGCCGAGATAACAAAGGATTTCGGCAGTGATATCGCCGAAATGGTGGATGGTGTAACCAAACTGACAAAGCTTGAATTCTCATCAGTCGAGGAGCGTCAGGCGGAAAATGTCCGCAAAATGCTGCTTGCCATGAGCCGCGATATCCGTGTTATGATTATCAAGCTGTGTGACCGCATACACAATATGCGTACACTAAGCTCGATGCCGGAGCAGAAACAACGTGATAAGGCACTTGAAACAATGGAGGTCTATGCCCCTATAGCTCACCGCTTGGGTATGAACTCGATAAAGGAGGAGCTGGAGGATACAGCTCTTAAATATCTTGACCCCGTCGGGTACAGAGAAATCGACGGAATTTTCGCGCGTCTTAACAGTGACAGCAGTTTTATCGATACTATTACCGAAGAAATTAAAACACGACTGCACGACGAGATGAATGTCGAGCCGGTGATAACGAGTCGGGTAAAGTCATATTACGGTGTTTACCGCAAGCTGTTCATTCAGAACAAGTCCATTGAAGAAATTTATGATATCTATGCGGTTCGTGTAATTTTGGATACGGTAAACGAGTGCTATAACGCGCTCGGAATACTCCACGATATGTATCGTCCGCTCCCGCACCGGTTTAAGGACTATATATCTACGCCAAAGCCGAACGGTTACCGGTCATTGCAGACAACTGTTGTTCGACGCAAGGGTGTTCCGTTTGAAATACAGATAAGAACTCACGAAATGCATTACAATGCCGAGTACGGCATAGCCGCGCATTGGAAATACAAGCTCGGCATAAACGGTAAGGACAGACTTGAGGAACGTCTTGCATGGGTGCGCCAGCTCCTTGAGAGTCAGATGGAGTCGGAGGACGCCGTCGACATTATCCGCAACATCAAGAGCGACCTGTTGCCGGAGGAGGTTTATGTCTTTACACCAAAGGGCGATGTTATCAATCTACCCGCAGGTTCAACGGTCATTGACTTTGCTTACGCCATTCACTCCGCCGTCGGTCACCGAATGATAGGAGCCAAGGTCGGAGGCAAGCTTGTGCCGATAACTTACCGTGTTAAAACAGGTGAATTTATCGAGATACTGACTGGTCCCGCCGACAAGGGACCGAGCCGTGACTGGCTGAA
>DCGT01000012.1:0-31943 GCA_002315315.1 Faecalibacterium sp. UBA1771 | reverse complement strand
GGCAAGCAGCAGTTCGACCGCGAGCTTCGCCGCCATTTGATAAGCATACCCGCCGACAAGTATGACGATTTTATCGACACGATAGTAAAGCGTCAAAAGTTCCCGTCGGCTGAGGAAATGTACGCCGCAATCGGATATGGCGGAATATTGATGTCGCGCATAATGCCCAAGGTCCGCGACGAATATGCCAAGCTGTGTAAAACCGAGGATACCAAAACTGCTTTCGACGTCCCCATTGCCAAGGAAAAATCGTCGGACGGCGTAATAGTCGAGGGTCTCGATAACTGCCTTGTCCGTTTTGCACACTGTTGTAATCCGCTCCCGGGTGATGAAATAATCGGGTTTATCACAAGAGGACAGGGAGTTTCGATACACAAACGAGATTGCCGCAACGTAACTGCGGCGCATTACCTTGACGAAAACTCACTGCGCTGGGTCAGGGTTTCGTGGAGCGCCAATGTTCGTGAGAGCTTTAAGGCAACGCTTGATATTAATTGTATGGATAGAGACGGCCTTATTGCCGATGTCAGTACACAGCTTTCCAATATGCACATTCCGATTTACGCAATGAATGTCCGCACGACCAACGACGGCAGGGTGTATTTTGTGACTACGGTGGGAATAAGCAACACCGAACATCTGAAAACGGTTATGCAAAAGCTTCGCAAGATAAGTGATGTGCTCACGGTCGAAAGACAGGTATGATATGAGAGCTGTAATACAAAGAGTCAAATCTGCTTCGGTAACGGTTGAGAGCGGAGAAACACGCTCGATAGGTCAGGGTCTGTTGGTGCTGTTTGCTTCGTGTGAAGATGATACGTTCGAAATAATACCAAAGTTCTGCGACAAAATCGCAGGACTGCGTATATTTTCCGACCAAAACGGCAAGATGAATCTTTCGGCACTCGACTTGAATTATGAGGTACTGATAGTTCCGAATTTTACACTGTTTGCTGATACCAAGAGCGGTATGCGTCCGTCCTTTTCCTATGCCGCCAAAAAACCGTTTTCGCTCGATGCCTATAACGAGTTCTGCCGCTATATGGCGGGCAAGGGACTTAAAAGCGTTAAGACAGGTGAATTCGGCGACGATATGAGTGTTAAGCTTGAAAATGACGGTCCCGTTACCGTGATTATCGATACAAAGGAGTGGAAAAAATGAAGATAAAGACGATAGTCGTCGGGTATCTGCGCGAGAATTGCTATGTCGTGAGTGACGATAACGATATAGCTGTCGTCATTGACCCCGGTGATGAATTTGATAAAATAAACGAGTATATAACCGACAATGGTCTTTTTGTCCGAACCATACTGATAACACACGGACATTTCGACCACATCGGTGCGGTTGTGCCGCTAATGCATACGAGCGGGGCAAGGCTGTATATCGGTGAGGGAGATGCCGACCGATTGACCGTTGACGCCGATTTCTTTGCCCGTGAGGGCGACAGAATTGAGGTCGGGGATATGGAATTTTATGTAACGGAAACTCCCGGACACTCGCCCGGCGGAGTATGCTATCGACTTGGCGATACGCTTTTTACCGGTGATACGCTTTTCCATGATGATATCGGCAGGACCGATCTGCCGCGCTGTGATCACGATGCTATGCTGAGTTCTCTTCGCAAGCTTCGCGATTTACCGTTTGATGACCTTCGCATACTGCCCGGACACGAGGAGGAGTCTACACTCGCCCATGAACGGCAGTGCAACGAGTATTTGAAATGATTTTATATTTATCCGGACATAAATTTAACTACGAAATGGAAAATGTCGCGCGGATGTTCACGAGCGATGTTACTGTTGTTGAAAAAAATATGACAAAATCGGAACGTCAGGGTGACTATGCTCAGCTGAGGCGAGTCTGCGGCAAAAAGAGTATTAGTCTGCTGTGTATATGCTGTTGGAACGGCAACGAAACCGGTAAAACAGCATCCTTGCCTGCCGATACCGCCGACGCCGTCTGCGAACGCACATTGGCTCAGATGTTCTATGTCGTTATGGGTGAGCTGACCGGATTTCGTCCCCCGTGGGGAATAATTACCGGAATCAGACCCGCCAAATTTGCCGGTATGCTTATGGACGGCGGATTGTCGAGCGAACAGACCGTTTTGCGCCTTCGTGAGGAATATTATGTAAAAAAAGAAAAGGCTCGGCTATGTGTCGAAACGGCAAATTGCTCGCGGGAATTTGCGGCTCTGAATACGTCAGATGCCTTTTCACTCTATGTTTCGATTCCGTTCTGTCCTACGCGTTGTCGCTATTGCTCGTTTGTGTCGCGTTCGGTACAGCGTGACCGTTCGCTGATTGAGCCGTATCTCGACAAGCTGTTTGTAGAGCTTGCCGACACTGCACATATAGCGAAATCACTCGGTCTTACTCTCAAAACCGCGTATGTCGGCGGCGGTACTCCGAGCGTGCTCGATGCCGGACAGCTTGCACGGCTATGTGAATGTATTAATACAAATTTTGATATGTCAACCTCGCTTGAGTTTACCGTCGAGGCGGGAAGACCCGACACTATTAACCGCGACAAAATGAATGCTCTTAAGGCGGGCGGTGTTACGAGAATCTCGATAAATCCGCAGACAGGCAACGATGAGGTTCTGAAAATTATCGGCAGAACACATACCGCGAAGGATGTTGAGCGCGCGTTTGACGATGCACACGCGGCGGGAATAACAAACATAAACGCCGACTTGATAGCCGGACTTACCGGTGACTGTCTCGACAGCTTTAAGGACTCGGTAAAATGGGTTGAGAGTCTCGGACCGACCGGTATAACCGTTCACGCGCTCACGCTCAAGAGAGCCTCCGATATGACCGAAGCGGACAAGCCGTCAGACGATGCGGCGGCTATGGTCGATTATGCGTTCGAGGAGCTGACGGCAAACGGCTACCGTCCTTACTATATGTATAAGCAAAAGGGTACGGTCGATTCACTCGAAAATGTCGGATATTCCGAAAAGGGTTACGAGGGTCTGTACAATATTTTCATAATGGACGAGCTTCATACCATTTTAGCCTGCGGTGCCGGAGCGGTCAGTAAGCTGAAAAATCAGCAGACAGGACTTATCAACCGTATTTTCAACTATAAATATCCTGCCGATTATATCAACGGCTTTGATAAGCTCGCAGAACGCAAGGGTAAAATTGCCGAATTTTACGACAGATGATACGCCTCTGATCCGCAGATACGTTATCTGCGGTATGAATAAATTTTCCCTTTGGGGAATAAACTTGAAAGGAACAATTTATATGAGTAATTTTTGGGAAACATTGTCCGACAGTGCCAAAAATGTTGCAAACGAAGTAGTAAATGTCACAACCGATGCCTATAATATCGGCAAGGAAAAGTGGAATATATCCAAGATGAAGCAGCAGCTCCGCGAGCTTTATCGTCAGCTCGGCAAGCTGCAATACGGCATCGAGCGTGAAGGCGTAACAGACACTGCACGCAGGGAACAGCTCCTTGACGAAATCGGTGCATTGAAGGAACAGCTAAAAACGGCAGAAGCCAAATAATTCCTTAAAGGGAGCAATTTACCTTGAGCAAAACCAAACAAAATTTTATGGAGGGCGCTCTTATACTGACGGTAGCGGTGCTGGTTGTCAAGATTATCGGCGCCATCTACCGCATACCGCTTATCGCAATTATCGAGGTAGACGGCAACGGATTTTATACCACCGCCTACAATATTTACAGCACTATATATTCGATAGCGGTCAGCGGCTTTCCCGTCGCCATATCCAAAATCGTGGCGGAATTTCTGTCGCAGGGTCGTTATCGCGATGTTAGACGCGTCAAAAGCGTTTCGACACTATTTTTCCTTGTTGTCGGTATAATCGGCTCGCTAACACTTGCACTTTTGGCAAAGCCTTATGTTTCGTTTGTCAACAATTCCCGTGCGCTGTGGTGTGTTGTGGCAGTTGCACCGTCAATCCTGTTCAGCTGTCTTATGTCGACCCACAGAGGCTATAATCAGGGTATGAGCAATATGACCCCGACCGCTCTTTCACAGGTTGTTGAGGTCATCTTTAAAATGGCGAGCGGACTCGTGCTGTCCTATTTCATAAAGGCTTACGCAATGAACGAATACGAAGCTCTCGGTACCGTGTTCGGTGAGAGCTTTGCAAACGACACCGAGGCACACATCGTAATTTTGTCCTACTCTGCCGCCGGCGCAATATTCGGAGTAACCGTTTCGGTGCTTGCGGGATATGTTTTTTTGGCAATCAGAGGCAGAATAAAGGGCGACGGAATCACCTCACAACAGCTTGTCGACAGCCCCGAGCCGTATTCGGATAGGATAATTCTTCGCAGGATACTGTCCATCGGCATTCCCATTGCGCTGTCGTCGGTGTCTGTATCGCTGACCGGACTTATCGACGGTGCATCGGTGCTCAATCGTCTTGCTCACGCTCTTAACACCGATTCTGCGGCACTGTATGCGTCGCACGGCGGTCTGCTCGAGCAGGCAGGCAGACTTTTTACCGGTTCTAATCAAGAAGAAATAGCAAACTATCTGTACGGAGCATACGGACTCGGAATAACGCTGTTTAATCTTATTCCGACACTTACCGGCTCCTTCGGTATGAGCAGTCTGCCGCATATTACCTCTTCATGGCAGCAGCAGGATTTATCCGCAACCAAAAAGAATATCGAATCGGTTCTGCGCCTTACAATGTTTTTTGCGGCTCCTGCAGGCTTCGGAATTTCAGCGCTTGCGGGACCGATTTCGAGAATGCTGTTTGCAGGTAAAAATCCCGTCGGTACCGAAATACAGATTCCGATGCTTGCTATACTGGGGGTTGCGGCTATATTTGTCGCAATTGTCGGTCCGGTCAGCTCGATGCTTCAGGCTGTCGGCAGAATCGACGTTCCCGTAAAGCTGATGATATTCGGCGGCATTGTAAAAATAGTGGCGAACTACATTCTTATCGGCATACCGTCACTCAATATTAAAGCGGCTCCTGCCGGAAATCTGCTGTGCTATCTGATGATTTCCGTTCTGAGCATTGCGATGTTAAGTCGCACCACCGGGATTAATTTTGATATTTTCGGCACAATGGTAAAGCCGCTGATTGCCGGTATCGGTTGCGGTGGTTTCGCCGTGATTATCTATAATGTTTTTCACCGTTATCTCGGTAATTCTGTTTCCGTTTTCGCATCCGTTGCCGCCGCCGCCGTTGTTTACGTTATCCTGTGCGGTATTCTCAAAACCGTAAGCAGGGAGGACGTTGAGGGACTTCCGAGCGGCACAAAAATTGCAGCAATACTTGAAAAATTAAGGATTATAAGGTAGAATAATAATGAGCGAATTTGCAATAAAGGACAGCTATAAGCTTGAGGATATCCCGCTGATAGTAACGCTTCTGCGTGATCCCGTAAACGGTTGCCCTTGGGACAAGGAACAGACTCACGATTCGATACGCCAGAATTTCATTGAGGAAACCTGCGAGGTTGTTGAGGCTATCGACCGCAAGGACACGGAGCTGCTTAGAGAAGAGCTCGGAGACGTGTTGCTTCAGGTAATGCTTCATGCCGAAATGGAGCGAGAAAACGGAACATTTGGTATCGACGATGTTGCCGATCGCCTCATCAAAAAGCTGGTTCTCCGCCATCCGCACATATTTTCCGATGTTACTGCCGACACTACAGATAAGGTGCTGTCAAATTGGGAAGATATAAAGAGACTGGAAAAAAATCAAAAGACAGGTTCAGATGCGGTTAATGATGTTCCACGTTCCCTGCCCTCGCTTATGCGCAGTCAGAAGGTTCAGAAGCGTGCGGGTTATGTAGGCTTCGACTATCCCGATATAGATATGGCAATGGGAGATTTGTGCTCTGAGGTTGAGGAGCTCAAAGCCGCAATAGCGTCGGGAGAGGGAATCGAGGAAGAGGTCGGTGACCTTATATTCTCTGCTGTGAACGTGGCGAGACTGTCTAAGCTCGATGCCGAGCTCGCCTGCGACAAATCGTGTTCAAAGTTTGCAAAACGCTTCGGTATTGTCGAGAAGCTTGCCGAACAGCGTGGAATAGACATGAAAACCTGTGGCATCGACAAACTTAATGAGCTTTGGGGACAAGCCAAGGCGCAATTGTCACAACAAGAAAATAAAGGAGATAATTAACAATGACCAAGGCAGAACTCATTACCAAAGTGGCGGAATCCGCCGGATTAGCAAAGAAGGACGCCGATAAGGCGGTTAACGCTGTTTTCGACAGCATCAGCAATGCTCTTAAAGAGGGCGATAAGGTACAGCTTGTCGGATTCGGCACATTCGTAGCCAAGGATCGCCCCGAAAGAACCTGCATCAATCCCGCCACCAAGAAAAAGATTACGGTTAAAGCAACCCGTGTCCCCTCTTTCAAGGCAGGTAAAGCTCTTAAAGATATCGTTGCCGAATAATTAGCAGTGTATTGTTTATATCCTCCGAACTGTACCGGTTCGGGGGAATTTTGAGTAATAACGTTTTATTATACAAATGTATGTCTCACGGAGGAAAGATGAGACTCGATAAATATTTAAAGCTCAGTCGAATAATCAAGCGCAGAACCGTTGCTAACGATGTGGCGGACGCCGGCAGAATTACCGTGAACGGACGCCCCGCCAAGGCGTCGCACCAGATGTCGGTCGGAGATATCCTTGAGGTAACCTACGGTCCCGTTACTCGCAGATTCAAAGTGACTTCTGTAGAGGAGAAGGTAGGCAAGGATGCCGCACGGGATATGTTTGAGGCGTTGGACTGAACGAAAAACGATAATATATTAAAGCAAAATGTATTAACAGCTTTCCGCCGTGCATATAATGTTAAAAAACGGCGGGGAGTGTTTTTATGTCACAAACTGAAAATACATCGGGCGAGGTCCTGTCTCTCAACGGACGCAGAAAACTCACGGCAAACGGTATAGTCAGCGTTATAAGCTACGATTCGCAGACGATTCTGCTCGAAATGAAGGATTCACAGCTTTTGATTCGCGGAGAGACACTGCATATCGACAGCTTTGACAACGAAACTGGTGCGATATCTCTCGACGGTCGCGTTGACCTGATTGAGTATGTCAGGCAAAAGAGAAACGAATCGTTGTTCTCAAGGCTGCTGAGATGAGCAACGGAGATTCCGGATTCCTTGCCGATATGCTGTCGATGTCGGGACTCGGATTTTGTTTTGCCGCGCTGTTTCGTATTGCAACATATTACAAACCATTCCGCCGCGGTATATTGTACTATATTATTTGTTCGCTTCTTGGTTTCGTTTTCGGTATGCTTTGCTTTATTTTCATTATCGGCAAAACCTTTTGCCGGGAGCCGAGAGCTTACTGTTTTGTAGGGCTTGCGGCGGGTGCTTCGGCATACTTCAATACGCTTGACCGACAGGTTATGCGCATTTGCGGTATTGCTTACAGAGTGCTGAACATTATATTTTACAGACTGCTCCGCCTTTGCAGATTTTTAATTAATTTTTTTCGTTTTTTTGCGACAAAATGTCTATTGAAAAGTCAACACGGAAAGCGATATAATCATCTTGCCGATAAAAAAGAGGAGGGGAATACAGATGGACAGAAGACATCAAAACGTCGCTCCTGCCGTCGTCCGTCGACATAAGCTGGTCAAGATGGCAGCTTTCGGTCTGTGTGTTTATTTTACCGCCTCAATAATCACCTGCCGTATAGAATTGTTTAAGGAAAACAGAGTTTTAGAGGATATTCGTAATAAAATTGAGATTCAACAGCTCGAGAACGATGAGCTTGAACGGATAATTAACAGCGAGGATAATGACGAATACATCGAGCGAATCGCAAGGGAAAAGCTCGGATATGCAGGAGTGGACGAACGAGTGTTCGTAGACCTTGCAGGTTCCTGATAATTCATAATTCAACAGCCGCCCGAAACCTTAAGGCTTCGAACGGCTGTTTTTATCAAAAGAGGAATGCAATTAAATTTTACCGCCGTTACCTTAAAAAAACGGTCGAAATATGTAATGGGTAAAACAGAGAATATATTTACCGCTGTATGTTTAAATTGACGATAATTGTTCAAGGCATTGAAAAAAAACAGTCATAATGATATGATATATACATTAAAGGTAGGAAGGAATTTATACAAAATGGCAAAAATAAATCCCAAGTTTATAGGTCATAGTCAGTATCGTCAGCCGTTCACCACCGAGCTGAGCGGTAAGCACTTCCACATTTTTATGGATGACGGTGAAGAGCTGTCCTTTAACTTTCTCGACGGTGAAACGGTTCAGATAGCCGAGCTCGGCGGTCTGTATCGCGCCGAGACTTACGAGTGCCTCAAGGCAGATGAGGATACTTATTTCGTCCGCATCGAGCCGCGCGCCCGTCAGGGTAAGGTCAATCAGTGCTGGGTCATCGACCTCGGTCAGTGGCTTGTTACCCGCGTTGAGACCGAAGAGGATTTATTCCCCGAGGTCAAGCGTCTTATCAAGGTCACTCCGACCTTCGGTGCCATCAAGCGTGCCGACCACGACCTGCCCACCATTCGTCACAGCTTCTCCGATGTTACCGTCGGCAAGCATATTACATGGCGCTACAACCCCGCTATGGCGGTACCCCATGTTTACCACAGCAAGACGCTCTACCGTCTGCCGCTCATCACAGAGGAAAATATACGTGCCCGTTTCGCCGGCAGCACCGACCCGGGCGACCAGAAGCGTCTTGAGGAAAGACTTGCCCAGCATTTCCGCATGGTTGAGACCTATCCGATGGTTGAGGAGCCCTGCTTCCACATCAAGATTAACGATAAGCTGAATCTGTTTGCTTTCTGCGAAGAAAATGAAGCCAAGGCGGATCGTGACCAACTCATCGGCGGCGGCGGACTTATCCTGCTGCAGAACATTGAACGTCTCACTCAGGTCGGTATGAGCTACTGCCTCGGCGAGTATTATCTTGCCTGCGCGGTCGGCGAGGAAATCGAAGGTGGAGATCCCATTGATACGATGGAAGCTCCTTACGACGAAACCGTCCTTGAATGTATGCCCGTTATCTACGAAATCGACAAATAATTATTTACGGCGCAGTCTGTCACAATGACGGACTGCGTTTTTTCATACCGTTTTTTGTGTCAGCGTTGTAGTTTATGTGCCGAAATACGGCATATAATAAATATATTTACGCGACCCGTATACGGGTCGCAAAACGCAAGGAGGTCTATTTATGAAGCTCAAAACAGTCGGACGCAAGGTAACACTCAAGCAGAATTTTCTTTCGCTTGCGGAAAAGAGAATGGCCAAATTCGACAAATATTTTGATGATGATGCAGAGGGAACCGTGACGGTTACCGTGGACAGTAACCGTCAGACCGTAGAAATCACCGTCAAAAACAGGGGCTACATCTATCGAGCCGAGCGCACGGAATTCGATATGGAAACAGCTTTTGCAGAAGCGGCGGACATCATCGACCGTCAAATTACCAAAAACAAAACACGCTTTGCCAAAAAGAGCAGAGCATTTGTTGAGCCTGCACAGCCTTCTGCAACGGTGCCGGATGACGAGCAGTACAACCTTGTGCGCGAAAAGACCTTTGAGATACAGCCGATGTCGGTTGATGATGCAATATACCGTATGGAAATGCTCGGTCACAGCTTCTTTATCTTCACTAATATCTCCAACGATGCAATCAGCGTCGTTTACAAACGACGCGACGAGGGTTACGGTCTGCTCAATCCTCTGCAAAAGTAATAATTCAGACTTGATGTTTTTACTCTTTCGCAATGAATTGACCGAAATATTTTTTGCGGAGAATATTTGTTTTGCTCCGTACACTCACATAGGTAAAAACCTGTTATATGATACAAAGCCGCGGCTTTTCCGCGGCTTTGTTGTTGCCCGATTTTGACGATTGAGTTATAATAAAGCGTGTAAAATAAAAAAGAATAAACGGAGTAACAATGTACAGAGCAATAGCAACCTGCGCGTTTGGCTTGGAATCGGTGCTTTCCTTCGAGCTTCGACGACTCAATGCGCAGAATATCGAAACCGATGACGGCAGAGTAAAATTTGATGCCGACGACAATATGATTGCCGAAGCAAACATTTGGCTTCGCACCGCCGAGCGTGTTCTCATCTCGGTAGGGGAATTTCCCGCACCTACCTTTGATGCACTGTTTGACGGTGTTAAGGCGTTGCCGTGGGGTGAATTTGTCGACCGAAACGACGCTTTCCCCGTCAAAGGGTTTTCGCTCAAAAGCACGCTGACCTCCATTCCGGCCTGTCAGTCTATTGTCAAAAAGGCTATGGTTGAACGGCTCAAAATCGACCACAATACCGAGTTTTTGCCCGAGCGCGGTTCAACCAAGAGAATACGTTTTTCCATTACAAAGGATATCTGCACGATAATGCTCGATACAACCGGAGACGGTCTGCATAAGCGCGGTTATCGTCCTTTGCTCAACGAGGCTCCGATAAAGGAGACCCTTGCCGCAGGACTTGCCGACCTTGCAAGGATACGAAGCGACAGTCATGTTGCCGACCCATTCTGCGGCTCCGGAACACTTCTTATCGAGAGCGCACAGCGTGCCGCAGGTATCGCTCCGGGACTTAACCGCCGTTTTGCCGCCGAGGAATATGATTTCTTGGGTAAGGAGTTGTTTGACACTGTCCGTGCCGAGGCAAGAGAAAAAATTGACCGGGGTGTTTCGTTCAGAGCGCGGGGCTTTGATATTGACCCGTCTGCGGTCGAAATTGCCCGAGCTAATGCTAAACGCGCCGGCGTAGAGGAATTTATCACCTTTGAAGTCGCAGACGCGAGAAAATTCATTCCGCTTGACGATGAAATAATACTTGCCAATCCGCCCTACGGCGAGCGACTGCTCGACGCCGCCTCCAGCGATAAGTTGATGGCAGATTTCGGGAAACAGCTGAACGGCAAAAAATATAAGGGACTGTACATTATCAGTCCTTCGGAAAATTTCGAAAAAATGTTCGGCAGCAAAGCAAATCGTCGGCGCAAGCTGTATAACGGTATGATAAACTGCCAGCTTTTCATGTATTTTGACAACGGCAGGTAATCAAATTCCGCAATGTTGTCGTGATTTGATTGCAGATAAAAGCCCTTAGCTCCTGCACCGTATTGACAAAATCGCCTTCTTATGCGGAATTTCAGATTGGGTCCGCGGTGCATTATAAGTTAATGTTTTAAATAAAAAGACAGCAGTCGATTTGCTTGCGATTTCTTGACAATCGACTGCTGTCTTTATGCTTTTGTTCAGCTCTCGGTATATCTTTCGAGAGCTTTTTTGTTGCGCTCAAGCATTTCGGAAAACTCCCGTGCGAGGTTAATAACGCCTTGGTCGGATGTGGGGCAGGTACGCAGAGCATCGTCAAGCTCATTAATTCCCATCTGAGTGCCTTTCAGTGCCATTTTGGCAAGATTCTCGGTTGAGCTGTCGATTGAGCCTTTAACGTCCATCATCATACCCGACATCGCCTTTGCAATCGGAGGAATACCACGGTCATCGCCGCCCTCGCCCTTGATCAAAGCGTCGCATGACATATATATTCTGTTGTAGTCCTCAGCCTGACTTGCAATTACCGTCTTGAACGCAGGGTCATCAATATGCGTTATCAGCTTGTCAAGTGAACCTTTTCCCATTTCCGCACTTTTGTGCATTGCTTCCAGCAGTTCTGTTGTATTGTTCATTATTTATCCTTTCACTTTTTAGATGTTTTTCTTTGTTATTGTTTCCGAACAATACGTTTGTTATTCGTTTAACATTCTTTATTACTGTTTTAAATTAAATATTGATAATATCTACAAAACCAAGGCAATAGTAACAAATAATTGAGATAAAATATAGAAGTTATGACTAATGCATTGACAATAATGCACAAATATTATACAATGCAATTGTTGAAAAGAGAGAAATAAAAAAGAAAATTACATGGAGGTAATTTACAATGGTAAAAGAAATTAAGCTTAACAACATGAAGGACATTCAGGAGTTCAACAACATTGCCAGTGAGTTCGGAGCCGATGTAGCCGTACACGAGGGACAGATTATGGTGGACGCCAAGTCGCTGCTCGGTCTGCTTACACTCGACATCAGCAAGCCGGTTGACTGCGTAACCGAGGACGAGCACTTTTACAAGAGAGTAAAAAAGTTTCTTGTTCAGTAAAAGCTTCGGCTTTTCAGCTTTTCACGCGAAAGCGTTTTTATATAGATGTTCTCCATACTAAGCGGCAATGCCGCCTGATAAAAATTACACCGCCGAAGCAAACGCTCCGACGGTTTTTTATTTTGTATTTTAAATTTAAAAAACGATTATGTTTTTTCCAATTCCGCAATGCGGCGTTTCAGCTCGTTCAACTCGTTGGCAACAGGATCGGGAATATGAGTATGATCAAGCGGGTCGGTAACCTTGACTCCGTGAATTCTGATTACTCTGCCGGGAGCACCGACAACGGTTGCGCCGGTTGGGACTTCCTTGAGAACTACGGCATTGGAGGCAATTCTTGCTCCGTCGCCTACAGTGAAGCTGCCGAGCACCTTAGCGCCACAGCCGACCATTACATTATTGCCGAGCGTCGGATGGCGTTTGCCTTTTTCATGACCGGAGCCGCCGAGCGTCACTCCCTGATAGATGAGGCAGTCGTCGCCGATAATTGTCGTTTCGCCGATTACAACGCCCATTCCGTGATCAATAACGAATCTGCGCCCTATCTGCGCACCGGGGTGTATCTCGATACCCGTTCTGCGGCGTGCATACTGCGAGATAAGTCTTGCGATGAAAAACATTCTGTGCGTATAAAAGAAATGTGCTATGCGGTGGTAAATTATGGAGTGAACACCTTGATAAAGCAAAAAAACCTCAAGCCGTGAACGCGCTGCGGGATCGTTTGCTTTGTATGCGTCGAGGGTTTCGATGAGACGTTTAAACATATAAATCAATCCTCGACGAATCCGGGAGTGGAAAGGTAGCGTTCTCCGCCGTCGGGAAGCAATACGACTATGCGTTTACCCTCGCTTTCCGGAAGAGAAGCGATCATTTCGGCAGCATACAGTGCCGCGCCGGAGCTGATACCGACAAGCAGCCCCTCTGTGGCGGTCAGCTTGCGGCAGGTGGAATATGCCTGCTCGGTTGTGACCGTGAGTATATCGTCGATAACCTTGATATCGAGAACCTTCGGAATGAAATTTGCTCCGATGCCTTGTATTTTATGCGGACCGGAATAACCCTTAGAGATGAGCGGAGAGTCGGCAGGCTCCATTCCGATAATTTTTATCGACGGAATGGCACGCTTGAGATACCGACCTGTGCCGGTAATTGTTCCGCCGGTACCTATTCCCGCGACAAAGTAGTCGATTTTGCCGTTTGTGTCTGAGTAAATCTCGGGACCGGTAGTAAAATCGTGAGCAATGGGATTGGAAGGATTGTCAAACTGACCGAGAATAACAGAATCCTCTATTTCACGGTTCAGCTCCTCGGCTTTTTCGATAGCTCCCGCCATACCCTTGGCACCCTCTGTCAATACAACCCTTGCACCGTAAGCTTTGAGCAGATTTTTGCGTTCTACACTCATTGTATCGGGCATAGTAAGTATTACATGATATCCTCTTGCGGCGGCTACGGCGGAAATTCCTATACCTGTGTTGCCACTTGTCGGCTCGATAATCGTCGCACCGGGGGTCAGCCGTCCGGCAAGCTCGGCGTCGGTAATCATTCGCTGTGCAACTCTGTCCTTGGCACTGCCGGCGGGATTAAACATTTCAAGCTTGGCAAGTATAGTTCCGTGCAGACCCTCTTGCTTGGTGAATCTTTTCAGCTCAACAAGAGGCGTGCTGCCTATCAGTTCCTCCATAGACCCGTATATTTTAGCCATAATTGTTCCTCAAAAATATATTATTAACAAAATTATATCATATTTTTTATACACCGCAATATGTTGATGTAATCATAAATGCAAATTATGCATCCGATAATTGAGATGTGAGTAAATTGTCATAATTCGAGGTCTGACGTATGTGCCGCCGTATTGTAAATACGGAATATACCTGACAAAAGAACCGAAAAAATGATATATGTTTTTTGCCTTGGCAGTTTGTCTATTTAACACTGTGATGTACTGGATTTGTTAAATTATCGACGGTGTCAAATCTATAACCCTCATTTTTCAGGTATTCGACTACGGCACGCACTGCGTCCGGACCTGTCGAAGCCGATGTAATATCGTGCATCAAAATAACGGCGGTATCTTTGTCTGCAATACTCTTTTTCACATTGTCGAGAATAGAGGATACCGACAGAGGGGCGTTTACAGCGTCTCGGGTATCGACGTTCCAATCGTGATAACGCAAGCCGCGTCGATCGCATTCCTCTACCAGCTTCGGCATTATTTTGAATCCGGCATACCGTTCACCCACCGTGTTGCTGCTGCCGCCTGCAAATCTGATTTCACTGCTGCCCTTGCCGGTGTACTCAACAAGCATTTTCTGAGTCAGTTCTATGTCATCAAAGAAGCTGTCAACCGAGCTGTAAATTTTTCCGTAATCGTGAGAAAAGGTGTGGATTGCGACACAATGTCCCTCGTTGTGGGCACGCGATATCATATCAAGATATTCAAGCTTCTGAGCGGTAACGAAAAACGTCGCCTTTACATCGAATTCGGAAAGGACATCGAGAATGTCGGCTGTAATGCTGCTCGGACCGTCGTCAAACGTAAGATAAGCGACCTTATCGGCAGTCTGCACCGAAGCCGCTGCAATGCTTCCGCCGCGCCCGATTAACGCCAAAAGGATAACCGAAAGCGCAAGCATCACAGCTATTATCATTGAACGCTTTATTCTGAACGAAACAAACATATCATTACCGCCTTTATATATTATGTCGAAAAATCGGTTACATTTAATCAATATGCAGGGAATAGCGACATTAGCATTGATTTTGTTAAGAAAGCATATTATACTATCAATAAATATGCTGACTATGTATGAGGATGGATAACTATGGAAAAACGCCCGCTCATAATCGACTGTGACCCGGGAATTGACGATGCACAGGCGATTATGATGTTAGCCGCAAGCGGAGCTTTCGATATAATGGGAATAACTACTCTCGACGGAAGCTGCTCGCTTCAGCAGACATCCGTAAATGCTCTTTTTCTTTCCGAGCTGTACGGAATAAGGACAGAGACGGCTATAGGAGCAAGCAGACCGATGGTGCGTAGCGGAATGCCCTATGCCGAGGAAACCAACGGTTCAAACGGACTTGCCGGCTACAGCTATGAGCGTCCCGAAATGTCACTTTACGGCGGACTTGCGTGGGAGCTTGTCTATCGCCGTGCGTTGGAAGCGGACGGCAATCTCGAAATTATCGCGCTCGGTCCGCTCACCAACATTGCTACGGCGGTGCTAAAATATCCCGCCCTGACCGAAATGATAAAGCAGATTGTTATTGCATCCGGATCGTCACGAGCGGGGAATATAACTCCTTATGCCGAATTTAACTCCTTTCGTGACCCTCACGCTATGTCGGTGGTTCTTGATGCCGGCTTCAAGCGTCTGGTAATGGTTGACCTTGAGGCAAGCAGAAAGGCATTTATGTATGCCGATGAAGCGGTGAGAATGGGTGAATATTACGGCAGAGTCGGCAAGCTGTTCCGCCGTATGATCAACTACAACCGTGATAAGGCAAGAGAAAACGGCGAGCGGGACGATACACCGTACTATTCTCACGCATCGGTTGCCGCCGCAATCGCTGTTAATCCGGAGCTTGCAAGACTAAAGCCGTACTATGCGTTGTGTGAAACGCAGAGCACGCTCACAATGGGGCAAACCGTGATCGACTGGCATGACCGCTTTAACCATCGACCCAATGTCGCTCTTGTCGACAGCATCGACCGTGACGGTTACATAAAGCTGTTCTTTGATTGTCTTTCCTCATATTCCGAAAAAGACGGAGGTAACGCAAATGAGTAGTATTCCGGTGCTTCTCGATGTAGATACCGGCGTTGACGATGCTTTTGCGATTGCTCTCGCCGCATCCACTCCCTACATAAAATTACTGTGTATTACCACCTGCTTCGGCAACGGAACGCTGGAGCAGTCATCTCTAAACACACTCAAAATCGCCGAGCTGTTAAAGCTCGATGTACCCGTCGCCGCCGGTGCGAGAAAAGGGATAATTTCTCCCCTTCGCCGCGGCTTGGGAAGAGAAGCGCACGGAGACGACGGACTCGCCGGAAGAGCGGGCAAGCTTCCGTACCCGCGCCGTTCACTGCTCGATATGGGTGCGGTTGAGCTTATGGCAGGTATGATAGGCAGTTGTCCCGACAACGTCATTATAGCTTCGACCGGTCCCCTGACAAATATTGCCACCCTTCTGCTCGCGCATCCCGAGCTTCACGACAGAATAGACGGAATCGCAATTTCAGGCGGTGCGGTATTCGGAGGCAATCTTCTCCCCACCGCCGAGGGAAACTTTGCCGCCGACCCCGAAGCGGCTCAGATAGTGCTGACAAGCGGCGTAAAAGTTCTTATGTGCGGTCTTGACGCTACGGAAAAGGCGTATGCGACCTTTGAGGACAGAGAACGGCTTCGCCTTGCGGGAACGAGGGCTTCGGATTTTTTGTGCGACACTCTGCGCGAGTATGCGGAGTATTACGAGAATACCATGCTTATGGACGGTTGCCCCATTCCCGATGCCGTACCCATCGCGTGGATTATTAATCCGTCAATCATTAAGGGAACGCCTTATTATGTTGAGGTGGATTTGAACGGCAAATACACAAGAGGCAGTACGATAGCCGACACGCTCGGTGTTCGTGACCGCCGACCCAACGTCATAGCGGCTACCGATATCGATCGAAGAGCATATCTCAAAATGCTGTTTGACGCACTTACGTATTATACCGACCGCTAACGGTTGTTACGCAAAACATAAAATTACCGCAATCGGCACTCCTGTCGGCGAATAAAAATGCCGAGAGTGCCGATTTTATGTAAATATTTTATATTATTCACAAAATGTGCCGGTATTTTTGTGCGTTTCGATAGGTTTTGTTTGTTGACTTTTACTAATTACTTTGATAAAATCTTAGTAGGATTAATTTATTGCTTTAAATGGCAAAAATGGAGGTAAAGGAAAAATGATGTGGCAACCCGAAGCAGAAACTATGTCGAGAAAGGGTATTGAGGAATTACAGCTTGCCAAGCTGAAAAAAACCGTGAAAAATTGTTACGACAATGTTCCTCACTATCGCAAGAAGCTTGACGAAGCGGGAGTCAATCCCGATATGATTAAGACTCTCGATGATATTCGATACCTTCCCTTTACCACCAAAGAGGATTTGAGACTTAACTACCCGTTCGGTATGTTTGCCGCTCCCATGAAGGATATTGTCCGCGTACACGCTTCGTCGGGAACTACGGGACTTCCGACCGTTGTCGGCTACACAAGACACGATTTGGATGTTTGGTCGGATATCGTTGCGCGCTTTATTGTTGCGGCGGGAGTAACCGACGAGGATATTGCTCAGATTTCGTTCGGCTACGGACTTTTTACCGGTGCGCTCGGTCTTCACTACGGACTTGAAAAGGTCGGAGCGACAGTTATTCCGGTGTCATCCGGCAACACCGAGCGTCAGATAAAGCTGATGAAGGATTTCGGAACAACTGTTCTCATCAGCACCCCGACATACGCAATGTATATTTCCGAGACTGCCAAAAAGCTCGGATATACCAAGGATGATTTCAAGCTCCGTATCGGACTTTTCGGTTCTGAGGGCTGTTCTATCGAAATGCGCTCACAGATCGAGGATGGTTTGGGCGTTTTCGCTACCGACAACTACGGCTTGTCCGAGCTTATGGGACCCGGAATCGCGGGCGAATGTGAATACCGCGAGGGTATGCACATAGCCGAGGACCATTTCTATGCCGAAATTATCGACCCGAATACCGGCGAGGTACTGCCCAAGGGAAGCACCGGCGAGCTGGTGCTCACATCGCTGTCGAGAGAAGGAATACCCGTACTGCGCTATCGCACTAAGGATATTACCCGCATAGATTATGAGCCGTGCAAGTGCGGCAGAACTCACGCGAGAATGGCTAAAACGATGGGCAGAAGCGATGATATGCTCAAAATCAAGGGCGTAAACGTATTCCCGACACAGATTGAGAGCGCAATTCTGGGAGTCGACGGAATCAGCCCGAACTATCAGATAGTCGTTCGCCGTCAGAATTATATGGACAACATTGAGGTCAAAGTTGAGGTTGTCGACGGTTCTCTGCTTGAACGCTTCGGAGAGCTTGAAAATCTGCAGAAAAAAATCCAGAAGCAGATACTCGTCGTTCTCGGTCTCGACTGCAAGGTCACCCTCTGCTCGCCTATGACAATAGAGCGTTTCCAGGGCAAGGCAAAGAGAGTCGTAGACCTTCGCTTCACACAGGAGGAGAAATAAATGAAAAAACAACTTATGATGGGCAATGAGGCGGTCGCAAGGGGACTTTATGAAGCCGACTGCGCGGCAGTGTTTGCATATCCCGGTACACCGAGCACCGAAATCACAGAATTTGCCTCTGAATATGATAATATAACCGCTGAATGGTCGCCCAATGAAAAGGTAGCTCTCGAAGCGGCTTTGGGTGCGGCAACCGCAGGCAGAAGAGCCTTCTGCGCTATGAAGCACGTAGGCTTGAATGTTGCCGCCGACCCTCTCTTTACGGGTGCGTACATAGGCGTTAACGCAGGTCTTGTCATCGCGGTCGCCGACGACCCCGGTATGTTCTCGTCCCAAAACGAGCAGGATACCCGCCGCTATGCTATCGCCGCCAAGCTCCCGTTGCTTGAGCCGTCCGACAGCGCCGAATGCAAGGAGCTGACCAAGCTTGCATTTGAAATTTCCGAAAAATTCGATATTCCCGTAATTCTTCGCCTTTCCACCCGTGTTGCGCATACCCGTTCACAGGTGGAATTGCAGGAACGCGAGATTGTCGCTCCTAAAGATTATGTCAAGAACGACAGCAAAAACGTAATGATTCCCGCCTATGCAAGAGGCAGGAGAGTAGACCTTGAAAAGCGTCTCACCGCCCTTCGCGAATACAGCGAAACAAGCGGAATAAATAAGGTTTTTGAAGGCACCGGCACCGGCATCATAGCCGCCGGAACGCCGTTCCGCTACGCAAGAGAATCAGCACCCGACGGCTGCGGATTTCTGCAGCTTCGTATGCTCAATCCGTTCCCCGATGCTCTTGCAAATAAATTTGCATCCGAATACGACAAAACGGTTGTCGTGGAGGAGCTTGACCCTGTCATCGAGGAACGATGCCGCATTATCGGTTTAAATGTTGTCGGACGTGAGCTGTTCAGCGGAATCGGTGAGCTTTCACAGCGAGTTATCGCCGAAAAATTAGGCGGTAAGGCTGCCGAATTTGTCGTCAGCGATGAGGAAATTCCGCCGCGTCCGCCGCTTCTCTGTGCCGGTTGTCCGCACAGAGGCGTGTTCTATCTGCTTTCCAAAATGAAGCTGATTGTCAGCGGCGATATAGGTTGCTACGCTCTCGGTGCTTCTGCTCCGCTTCGCGCCGTTGATACCACTGTTTGTATGGGCGCATCTGTTTCGGGACTGCACGGTATGCTCAAGGCAAAGCCCGAGCTGTCCGACAAGGCGGTAGCCGTCATCGGCGACAGCACCTTTATCCATTCCGGAATTACGGGACTTATCGATATAGTGTACAATCGCTCCAATGCTACGGTTATCATCCTCGACAACAGAATTACCGGTATGACGGGGCATCAGAATAACCCCGCCAACGGTTTTGATATTCACGGTAACGAAGCACCTGCAATCGACCTTGAGCAGCTTTGCCGCGCAGTCGGAGTAAAGAGGGTCGTTATGTGCGATCCCTATGACCTTGTCGAGAGCGAAAAGGTCATCAAGCAGGAGCTTGCCGCCGCCGAGCCGTCGGTCATCATTATGCGCCGCCCGTGTGCCTTGCTCAAAAACGTTGAAAAGCGCAAGCCGCTTACTGTTGACGCCGATAAGTGCAAAGGCTGTAAAAAATGCACCGGTCTCGGCTGTCCTGCTATCAGCTTCTCAGATAAGAAGGCGGCAATCGACTTGTTCTCCTGCGTAGGCTGCGGAATTTGTGCCGATGTTTGTTCGTTCGGAGCTATCGAAAGAGGTGACAAGTAATGAAGAAAAATGTTATGATAGTAGGAGTAGGCGGACAGGGAACTATTCTTGCCAGCAAGCTGCTCGGCAATGTTGCTCTTGCTGCCGGATATGACGTTAAGGTTTCAGAGGTTCACGGTATGTCACAGCGCGGAGGCTCGGTTGTCACCTATGTTCGTTACGGTGATGGAATTGAATCTCCGATAATTACCGAGGGTGAAGCCGACTATATCCTATCATTCGAGCAGGTCGAGGCTGTACGCTACCTTGCGAATCTTAAAACCTACGGAACAATCGTCGTAAGCACCGCAACGGTCGCTCCGGCGGGAGTTCTCACCGGCAGTGCGATATATCCCTACGGAATACTCGAGCGTCTTGAGGAAAAGAATAAGGATATAAAAATCGTCAAGGTTGACGCTGACGGCATTGCCAAGAGTCTTAATTTTATCCGCTCTGCGAATATGGCACTGCTCGGAGCATTTGCCGCCGCTTCGGATTTTGATAAGCAGCTTTGGCTTGATGCCATCGCCGAGCAGATAAAGCCGCAGTTCCTCGAAGTAAACGTTAAAGCTTTTGAAGAAGGATACCAAACAGCGAAAAAGCAATGAAATATTTTGATGTATATGAATTAATCGAGCGTGACGAGCTGAAGGAGCTTCAGCTCAATCGGCTTCGCAAAACTGTTCAGAGGGTGTATACGAATGTTAAGCCCTATGCCGACAAGATGGATGAGGCGGGTGTGAAGCCGGAGGATATCAGGACTCTTGATGACCTTCGCCGTTTGCCGTTCACCGTCAAGCAGGATTTGCGCGACAATTACCCGTATGGGCTGTTTGCCTGCCCGACCGATGAAGTTGTGAGAGTACACGCATCGTCCGGCACTACCGGCAAGCAGACGGTTGTCGGGTATACGCGCGCCGACCTCGATATTTGGAACAACATCACCGCACGCGCAATGTGTGCGGCGGGAGCTACCAAGGGTGATTTCGTACACGTTTCCTACGGCTACGGACTTTTCACCGGCGGTCTCGGATTGCACGGCGGCGCCGAAAAGCTCGGTGCGGCGACAATCCCGGTGTCGACAGGCAACACGAAACGACAGCTGCAGATTATGCGTGATTTCGGTTCATCGGTGCTGTGCTGTACACCGTCTTATGCTCTTGTCCTTGCCGAAGCGATTAAGGACAGCGGAATCGACCGCAGTGAGCTGAAGCTTAAATGCGGCATTTTCGGAGCCGAGCCGTGGAGTGAGAATATGCGCCGACAGATTGAACAGCAGCTTCAAATCAAGGCGTATGATATTTACGGATTATCCGAAATTATGGGACCGGGTGTTGCCTATGAATGCAGTGAACAGAACGGAATGCATCTTAACGAGGATAATTTCATTGTTGAGGTAATTAACCCCGAAACCGGCGAGCCTCTTCCCGACGGTGAATACGGTGAGCTGGTTATAACCTGCATAACAAAGCAGGCACTTCCGCTTATTCGCTATCGCACAAGAGATATCACCGCACTCACACACGAGCCTTGCGGCTGCGGCAGAACCTTTGTCCGTATGATGCGTCCGCGCGGCAGAACCGACGATATGCTGATTATCCGAGGTGTTAATGTGTTCCCGTCTCAGGTTGAGCACGTCCTGCTGTCAATGGAGGGTATAGTCCCGCAGTATATGATAGTTGTTGACCGTATCGACAACCTCGACAGAATGACGGTAAATGTAGAGCTGTCACCCGATATGCCTTTCGATGCGATACGTCTGCTTGAGCAGAAGGAGCGTAGCATCAAAAAGGCGCTTGAATCGACACTCGGAATTTCGGCAGAGGTCCATCTTGTTGAGCCTAAGAGTATACAGCGAGTCGAGGGCAAGTCGGTTCACGTCATTGACAATCGTGTTTTAGATTAATACCGAATTAATTTACGGAGGTAACATAAATGTACGTCAAGCAAATTTCAGTATTTATCGAGAATAAATTTGGCAGACTTGCCGATATAACCGGATGTATCGCCGAGCACGGTATCGACATCAGAGCGATGTCGCTTGCCGATACCACCGATTTTGGTATTCTTCGTCTTATTGTCGACAAGCCTTATGAAGCGGAAAAGATTTTGAAGGATAATTCCTTTACTGTTTCCATGACATCGGTTATTGCGGTCGGCATCGACGACAAGCCCGGAGAGCTTGCAAGAGCAATCAGAGTTTTGTCCGACGGAGGAGTTTCGGTAGAATATCTTTACGCATTCGTCAGCCGTGAGGCGGGCAGAGCATCGGTCATAATCCGTGTGGATGACGGCGATAAGGCTGTCGAGCTTCTCACGTCTAACGGTATTAAATTCCTCAGTGATACAGATATCGCCGATATGTAAGCATAAAATAATTGAAGAAGGACTGTCGAAGCCTCGGCAGTCCTTCTTTGTGTATTAGCAGTGAACAATAATTTTAGAGAATTTTTACTGCTTGTACAGTAGCTCCATATAATTCGGCAGCGGCCAAACCTTGCTTGAAACAAGATGCTCGGCAGCGTCGCAATAGCCTCTTACCTTGCTCATCAAGGCGAGTATTTCGGCGCACATTGCGGATTTTTCCGAAACGGATGAGTCATCTGAGAGACGGTGAAACGCATTTTCAAGCTCGTCTGAGCTGTCGTAGATACCGTCCACCGTGCTCACCAGCTCGGCAAGTGACTGTGAGGCGGCTTTTGATGCATGACCTGCCGAAATCAGACTGTTGTTGCTGTCGGCAATGCTCCCGCAATAGCTTATGCAGGCGGGTAAAATCTGACGGTGAAGCATTTCAAGCATTGTTCCCGCCTCGATTGAAACAACATTCACATAGTTGTTTAACAGTATTTCGTGGCGGGCAACGCATTCTACCTCGCTCAAAACCTGCTGATGCTCGAAAAGCTCTATGTTCTTGCGTTCAAGGAGAGTTTCAACCGCTTCACGGGTAGTCGGGTATGACTTCAATCCTCGGCGCTCTGCCTCTTTTTTCCACTCGTCGGAATAGTTGTTGCCGTTGAACACAACGCGACCGTGCTTTTGGTAAATCTCGGCAATAACGCTCTTGGCATCGGTCTCGATATCGGTGCTGTTGTTCAGCTTGCCGTTGATATATTCGAGCGAGTCGGCGACAACGGTGTCAAGTACGGTGTTAGGGAAGCCTATTGACTGCGATGAGCCAACCATACGGAATTCAAACTTGTTGCCGGTAAAGGCAAATGGCGAGGTGCGGTTGCGGTCACAGTCGTCCAGCTCGAGGAGCGGAAGGGTCTTTACACCGGTCATAAGATGACTGCGATCAATGGAGTGAAGCGGTGCGCCGTCCGAAATCGCCTGAAAAATCGATGATAAATGGTCGCCGAGGAATATTGAGATAACAGACGGCGGTGCTTCGTTGCCGCCGAGCCGCAGGTCATTGCCGGCACTCGAGGCGGAAAGACGAATCAAATCGCCGAACTTGTCAACCGCTCTTATTACCGCGGCAACAAACAGCAGAAAGCGCAGATTGTTTTCGGGGTTGTCGGACGGATTAAAGAGATTGACTCCCGTATCGGTGACGAGTGACCAGTTGTTGTGTTTGCCCGAACCGTTAATACCCTCAAAGGGCTTTTCATGCAAAAGACAGTAAAATCCGTGCTTGCGAGCGATGGGTCTGATTACCTGCATAAGTAACTGATTGTGGTCGCAGGCGATGTTTACCGTTGAAAAAATCGCGGCAACCTCATACTGAGCCGGAGCGGTTTCATTGTGGCGGGTCTTGCTCGGAATACCGAGTGACCACAGCGTTTTGTCCAGTTCCTCCATAAAGGAGATGACGCGGGTGCGGATTCTGCCGTAATAGTGGTCGCCGAGCTCTTGACCCTTAGGCGGTTTAGCTCCGAAAAGCGTTCTGCCGCAAATCTGCATATCAAGACGCTCGTTGGAGAACTCACGGTCTATCAAAAAATATTCCTGCTCTGCGCCTACGGTAGGATATACCGTCTTTACATCACTCATACCGAGCTTGTGCAAAAGCGCAACGGCCTGCTTTCCCACTGCCTGCATAGAGCGCAGAAGCGGCGTCTTTTGGTCAAGCGCTTCGCCGTTATAGCTGCAAAATGCGGTGGGAATATAAAGTGTTTCGCCTATTATGAAGGCGGGGGAGGTAGGATCCCAAGCGGTGTAGCCTCTTGCTTCAAACGTCTCTCTTAATCCGCCGGAGGGCAGACTGGAGGCATCCGATTCTCCCTTGGTCAGCGTATTTCCGGAGAACTTGAACAGCGGCTTGCCGTCGACAACATCGGACAGAAAAGCGTCATGCTTGCCGGCGCTCATTCCCGTCATCGGTGTAAACCAATGCGTGTAATGTGTTGCACCGCGCTCCATTGCCCAAACCCGCATTGCATTTGCGACCTCATCGGCAACGTCGTCGTTCCATGCGGCGACATTGTCGCGAATAGCCTTTAGGTGCTCATATACCTGTTTCGACAGCAGCTTTTGCATAACCGCGTCGGTAAAAACATTTTCGGAAAAAAGCTCTGATGCATTGTAAATTGCCATAATTATTTCTCCGCATATTTACTTATGTATATAATAGCATAGCTGTAAATATTTTTACAAGTGCGGCAAACATTTATTCGGACTTGCACATAATTAATTGTATTTATCGAAAAGAATAAGTATAATGAGATGAGTATTGTTTTGTAAGGAGAATGATTATGACCGATAAAGTCAGACAATATTACGAAAGCCTGAACGGTAAGCGTGTGTTCCTGCTCGGAGCGGGGCTGAGTCACCGTCAGCTTGTCGAAAAATTTGCACGTTACGGCGCGAAAATAACTCTTTGTGACCGTCGAACCGACCTCGGAGAGGAATACAGCGAGCTTCTTGCAAAGTCTCATGCCGATACTATGCTGGGAGATGAATACCTCGCTCATCTTGATGAAGCCGACATCATATTCCGCACGCCCGGCATCGACTACACCAAGCCGGAAATTCAGGCGGCGGTCAAGGCGGGAAAGCACATCACCTCCGAAATGGAAACGTTTTTTGACCTGTGCGAAGCGAAAAAGATAGGAGTAACAGGCTCTGACGGCAAGACCACTACAACAACCCTTATTGCAAAAATTCTTGAAAACAGCGGTTTTACGATACATCTCGGCGGCAATATCGGTCGACCGCTTTTGCCGATTATAGACGATATTTCGCCCGATGATATAGCAGTTGTCGAGCTTTCCAGCTTTCAGCTTATTTCGATGAAAACAAGCCCCGATATATCGCTTGTCACCAATGTCGTTCCGAATCACCTCGACCACCACAAGGATATGCAGGAGTATATCGACGCCAAGAGAAATATTATTACACATCAGAATGAAAACGGCATAACGGTGCTTAATCTCGGCAACGACATCACCCGCACGATGATATCCGATGTAAAAGGCACATTGCGCCTTTTTGCCCGACAACCTGTCGAAAACGGTGCATATATCGACGGTGACAGCCTGTATACCGCGCGAAACGGCGTTGCGGAAAGATTTATGAATTTTGACGGAATACGACTTGTCGGTCAGCATAACCGTGAAAATATCGCCGCTGCAGTCGCTGTTACAATGGAGCTTGCCGACCGCGACAGGACAGTAGAAACAATACGCAATTTCAACGGAGTGGAGCATCGAATCGAGCTTGTCAGAGAATTTAACGGTGCGAAATGGTACAATGACTCTATTGCTACCACACCTACGAGGACTATCGCGGGTCTGCGTTCTTTTGATGAAAAGGTAATTCTCATAGCAGGCGGGTCGGATAAAAAGCTGTCATACGATCCTCTTGCACCCGATATTCTGAAGCACGTCAAAACACTTTTACTGTGCGGCACAACTGCCGAGGCAATAGAAAAATCGGTGAGAGAATGTGACGGATTTGAGCAGAGCGATATAGAGCTTGTAAGGCTTGAGAATATTCCCGCCGCCGTTGGTTATGCCGCCGAAATTGCAAAGCGGGGTGATGTTGTTCTGCTTTCGCCCGCATCTCCGTCATTTGACAGCTATGCAAACTTTGAGAAAAGGGGAGAGCATTTCAAAAAGCTCGTAAACGAACTGGGTACAAAATAATGAATATTAACGATATTTCCTCAGAAATGCTTGAATTTGACCGCAGAGCACTCGAAATATGCCGTGAGCCGTTTGAACGCATAGAAAAGGTCAGAGAGCATAATCAGCTCAAGGTATTGGATGCATTTATAAAAAATCGGGTCGGTGCGGCACATCTCGGCGGCAGCACCGGTTATGGATACGGCGATATCGGACGCGACAGCCTTGACAAAATTTTTGCCGACATTGTAGGTGCTCAGGATGCAATATGCCGCCCGCACTTTATGAGCGGCACCCATGCGCTGACCGTTGCACTGTTCGGTGTTATGCGCCCGAATATGGTACTGCTTTCGCTGACAGGCTCACCTTACGATACCTTGAGCGGGGCAATAAGAGGCAGTGACGGATTCGGTTCTCTTGCGGAATTCGGTGTCGGTTTTGACACTGTCGCGCTCAAAAACGGTATGCCGGACTATGCCGAAATAGAGCGTCGAGCACCGCAGGGCGATGTGCTATACATTCAGCGCTCACGCGGTTACGGTGACCGCAAGGCACTGACGGTTTCCGAAATCGGTAAAATAATCGAATGCGCACATAGGACGGCGCCCGATCGCCCCGTCATTGTGGATAACTGCTACGGCGAGTTTACACAGATCGACGAGCCTATTGCCGTAGGAGCAGATCTGATAATCGGTTCGCTTATCAAGAATGCCGGAGGAGGAATAGCTCAGACCGGAGGATATATAGCCGGACGCGCCGACTTGGTGGAAAAATGCGCTCACCATCTCACAGCACCCGGTACGGGACGTGAAATAGGCTGCTGGCCTACCGGTTACCGTGAGCTGTATCTCGGACTTTACCTTGCGCCTATGATTACCGCTGAGGCACTCAAAAGCGCGGTTTATGCGTCATCTGTTTTTACTCTGCTCGGCTACGATGCTTCTCCTGCCGCCGACGAGGTGCGAAGCGACATAGTCACAACCGTCAAATTCGGCAGTCCCGAAAAGCTTACAGAGCTTTGCCGTGCAATTCAAGCCGCATCGCCGGTCGACAGCTATGCCGTTCCCGAAGCGTGGGATATGCCGGGCTATGAGGACAAAGTCATAATGGCGGCGGGAGCATTTACCAACGGGTCATCTATCGAGCTATCCTGCGATGCTCCTCTGCGCGAGCCATATATTGCCTATATGCAGGGCGGAATATCGTTTGATGCCGCCCACAGGGCAATACTGCTTGCCGCAGATCGAATCGGAGTAAACAAATAAAAAACGTGGAAATAAAATCGGCAGACGCATTTCTCGGAAAATTATTCCGAGATCACGTCTGCCGTGAATTGTTTTGTCAGTCCGATTATCTCCATTGTCTTGTCTGATTTCGGAAATTCTGTCTTGTCTTGCGGTATTCTATCTGCCGCTTGATCCAATTGATGAAATCCTTTCCGAAGAACAGCGCAAGATTAAGAAGCGAAGCAATTACGGACATTTTGATACCAACGCTTCCGATAATCAGCATTATCGCAAACATAGCCGCGTCCAAAATCGCAAGAAATTTTATTTTGACGGGAAGAACAAAGAACACTATAACCTCATAGTCGGGGTACAGAACGGCAAATGCGAAGAACAGCGAGTAGTTCAGATATGTGTTGCTGCCGACAGCACCGGTAATAAATGAAGCAATAATGATTGCGACAACGCCTATAAAATAATATGCACCGAATACAAACGAGCCCCATTCTTTTTCTAACGTCGTGCCGATTAAATAATAGAAGTACAGCGAAAACACCATAAACAGCGGCGAAGCAGCAGGAGGAATGAAAATGAATGTTACAAGCCGCCAAACCTGACCTCTCAAAATCAATCGGGTATTGAGACACATCAGCTCCGTAACTCCGAGGTCGGGATATATCAGTTCCATAGTGTAGACAAACGCCGTAGCGATAACGATAATTACCATTAGATTCGGTATGGCGAGTCTGCCGTACTTTCTTTCCAGCTTGTACAGAATGTTCATAAAAAATTACCCTTTCGGAACAGTATTTCCGCTCATATTATATCATAAATCCGCCGTAATGTCTTTCATTGACATATTGTGCATATTTTGCTATATTAGTATAGTAAATGCGGGCGTGGTGGAATTGGCAAACACGTTGGTCTTAGGAGCCAATGCTTCGGCTTATGGGTTCGAGTCCCTTCGCCCGCACCAAATCAGATACCATAGATTGATACGATGTATCCGTCTATGGTATCGTTTTTTTATGCCCTGAAATGCCTATGTAGCAAGGATTTCCGAAACACCGTTGTGCATTTCATCGCAGGCAGTCCCCATATGTGCTCTCCGTAGGAGTGCTTTTTGGGTGTGTTTTCGGCTCTCTGGCACAATCTGTAGTGGTCAGTAATCGTTAAACAGCCGCTATTCGTTAAACAGCCGATTGCAAAAATAAACGCCGGATGTTATACCATCACGGTAATGTCGCTTCCGTTCAGAAAGCTGTAGACCATTCTGCCGTCGTCATAGACCGTCACATGGTCGAGCATGGCAATACAGCGGGAATCGGTGAACTCGGCATCGAGATAATCGTATTCCGTCATTTCAAAGAGAAAACCGCTCAGGATGTCGGATTTGAAGTGGCGCTCATCCCGCTCCTGCTCCAGCGCTTCCAGCTTCTTTTTCAGCTTGTCATAGCGGTCGGCAAGTTCGTTATAGTGCCGGTTGTATTCTTCCTGATCCTGCGCATGGGTAGCGTTGTCCTCAATGGCTTTTTGAATCAGTCCGGCGATGACTTCCATTTCGCCTGTCAGCTCTGTTATCCTTGCGTCTACTGCGGTGCAGTCTTCAAGGTCGTGTTTTACATCACGGATATCATTCAGAAGCGTATCCCGGTTTTCATGCAGAATACTGAGTGCCTCAAGGAAACCGTTTTTAAGCCGTTCTTCCGTCACATGCGGGGTACGGCATTTTTCTTCATTTTTGAACTTGGCATTGCACTGCCAAATGACCTTTCTGTACGGGTCATTGGAATGCCAGACCTTCGAGCCGTAAACCGCTCCGCAGTCACCGCAGATAACTCTGCCAGAAAATGGACTGCTGCAGTCATGTCGTTTTCCGCTTGCTTTCCGCTGCCGCATAATGCGCTGAACCTCGTCCCAGGCTCTCGGCTCTATGATTGCCGGGTGGCTGTTCTCCACATAATACTGCGGCACTTCACCCTCGTTGACCTTCTGCTTTTTCGTAAGAAAATCCGTAGTGAATTTCTTTTGAAGCCGTGCATCACCCTTGTATTTCTCATTGGTGAGAATACTTTCGATGACCTGTGCCTGCCATACCTTTTTTCCACCGGGAGTCGGAATGCCCTGTGCGGTGAGATGACGGGCAATAAAGCTGGGAGATTTGCCGTCACGGAACATACGGTAGATAAGTCTGACGGTTTCCGCTTCCTCCGGTACAATCTCCGGAAGGCCGTCTGCTCCCTTGCGGTATCCAAGGAACTGTCCGTACGGAAGGCTGACCTTGCCGTCAGAAAACTGTTTCCGGCGGCCCCATGTGACATTCTCGGAAATGGATCGGCTTTCCTCCTGCGCCAGAGATGACATGATCGTTAGGAGCAATTCGCCCTTGCTGTCAAATGTCCAGATAGCTTCCTTTTCAAAATAAACCTCGATACCGTGTTCCTTCAGCTTACGGATGGTGGTCAGACTGTCAACGGTGTTACGGGCAAAACGGCTGACGGATTTGGTAACGATAAGGTCGATTTTCCCGTTCAGGGCATCCGCAATCATCTCATTGAAACCGTCTCGGTGCTTTGTGTTCGTACCGGAGATGCCTTCGTCTGTATACACCCGGACGAAACTCCACTCCGGGTTGCTGTTGATATCCGCAGACAGCTTCTTGAGTGTAGGCTCGGGTATGGCTTTTGACTGACAGACATCTTTTCCGAAACGGTTGTAGGTTGAGCATACATCCATATATAATGGAATAAGTCAAGCGACTTCTGCGAATATACTGCCGTCAGGAAGGCCGTATTTTTTCGTCAGAATCACGCAGGCTCTTTTGAAATCAGCCTGTGTCAGAAGCCCGTTCTGAACCAGTTTATCTATCAGTGCCAGCGAGGTGTGATATGTGATCTGCTGTTCCGGACTGTAAGGGTCTGCGGGAAGCGATGTAACATCCTCGACAGCAGTATTTTCGTTCTTTGTTTCCATAGCTCTGAAACTCCTTTCCGCACTGCTGACAGGTCAGTGCATAATAAGCTTTTTTCTGTAATGATTCCTGATGCTCTTTCCACCACTGCATATACTCACAGGTCACCGGTTTGTTTTCCTGTGCGGCGTGGACATATTTTCTCTGCGTTTCTTCACGGGTATATCCCGGATACGGACTGCTGATCTCATGAATGACGCTTTCGCCGTCAGCGGTCTGCGCCAGATTTGTGATAGCCGCATACCATTCCGGCTCCGGCAGGTTCTCGGCATCATCCCGACAATGCTGAAGAAAAACGCATTTGTCGATCAGCCCCCGTCCGCTGCCTGTTCCCATCAGAGCAAAGCCGTCCGTTTCGGTCGTTCCGGCAGACCTTTTTGCAGGCTGTGCAGACGCATACTCCTCAAAATCCGAGGGGCTGTATCTGTCCTCCCTAAAGGAGGCAACCTTGCAAACAGGCCGCTCCGCCGTTTTGTGATTTGCGGTGCCGACAGCCCGAAGCATTCGAGGCAGATCGCTGACGCTGTCAAATTTCCAACCGTACTCACGAAAAGCTTTGTCCTTCACGAAGCCTTCCCAGCCTTTTACGATTTTTTCGATATAGTCCCGGCTGGCCTCGTTGCTGATGCAGAAGATTTCCTCGAACAGCCAGTACGCATGGATTCCGTTTCCGGACTCGATGATTATGGTCGGCGGTATCGGCAACGCCATGAGGAAAGCCATAAGCACTTCCTTTGTCTCCGGGAGGTTCTTTTCCTTATGGGCATCGCCCTTGATATCGAAATCCGTATATGTTCCGATGACCGCTGTGATATCTTCTCTGTCTCCACGCCGAAATTCACCAAGCGCTTTCCCACGGGGATTGACACCGAAATAGGTGTTGTATGTTTTTCCGGCTTCGACAGCGTATGCAGCCATTTCATCAAGATGCCTGGAATCAAACCACCTTGTTCTGGACTTCCCGTTTTCAAGTATCGTTACGGACAGATATCCGTCGCGCAATTTGCCGTAGACTCTTTTCAGGAATTCATTTGTTTCCATCCTTATCACCGCCTTCGGCTTTACGGTTGAGCCAGGCATTGAAGCTGTCAACCGGAATCAGAATTCTTGTTCCAATACGGAGCACAGGAAATCCGGGCTGCTTAACCAGCTCATACGCCTTGGGAAGACTGATACCCATCTGCGAGGACAGTTCCTGCACGCTCATTGTTGATTTCTCCATTTGATGTTCCTCCTTCTTTCGTTTTTCCATATCCACCTACATTTCCGGCGGCCTATACCGTTTCCGTATATGCTTTCGGGAATATGTCTGCGCTCAGGTGTCCTCCGTCATCGCTCAGTCCATACCTTATAGCCGGTGAGTGGGATGCAATTATCAAGGTACAGCAAGATGTAACGATTTGAGTCGCACCTCTATATTTTGAATTGTACTACTTAAGTCATTACTTGTCAATAGCCCTGAGAATCAGAATGTACGATATTGCAAAACATTTTAGAAATTTATTGCGATTAGTATTGACAAGATAACGATTATCGTGCT
>DCGT01000029.1:13138-13315 GCA_002315315.1 Faecalibacterium sp. UBA1771 | reverse complement strand
ACGAGCCGACAACGGGACTTCACGCCAACGACGTCACAGGCATCATTGCACTGCTGGACGGATTTGTCGAGCGGGGTAGCACCGTAATCGTCATTGAGCATAACATTGACGTTATGAAGCAGGCAGATTATATTATCGACATAGGGCCCGACGGCGGCACTGGCGGCGGCGAGGTGG
>DCGT01000029.1:12455-13118 GCA_002315315.1 Faecalibacterium sp. UBA1771 | reverse complement strand
GTATTTACCGGTACACCGGCGGAAATGGTCGAAGGCTCCGACACCGTCACAGCTCAATATTTGAGAAAGTCCGTTTGAGGTGAGAAAAAATGGCGACCGAATCCGATTTTTACAGGCACGTGCTTGACTGCCTTTCGCATATTGACGGCGTGACTTCGGCAAGAATGATGGGCGAATACTGTGTTTACATACGCGGAAAAATTTTCGGAGATATCTGCGATAACCGTCTGCTCGTCAAGCGCACTGCCGCGGCAGAACGATTGCTGCCGGATTGTTCACTCGAATACCCGTATCAAGGCTCAAAGCAGCTTATGAGGGTTGTGAGAGCGCGTGACCTGGAAAACCGAGAGCTTATGTCAGAGCTGCTGAACGGTATGTATGATGAGCTGCCTGAACCGCGAAAAAAGAAAAAATGATAACAACTGCTGTAAAACAACGCTTCGTTTTCGGCGGAAAGCGGCAGACGGAGAATATTACATTTATACTATTGCCTTATATATTTTAATTTGATATTATTAACTACAAATATAATCAATAAGACAAGGAGAACCGATATGTATAAACTTTGGGATTCGTTAAAAGAAGCGCGCAAGCTGCGCTGGATAGACCTCACTCACCCGATGTATGCCGACAGCCCGTATTGGAGCGGAATCCCCGACGGCT
>DCGT01000029.1:9399-12379 GCA_002315315.1 Faecalibacterium sp. UBA1771 | reverse complement strand
ACCTTCAAGTTTCCCGGTCAGTTCGGAACGCATATTGATTTCCCCGGTCATTTTATCAAGGATGGCGTTTTGTCCGATGCTTACGGCGTGACCGATACCGTTTTCCCGCTCTGTGTTGTCGACATAACCGAAAAGGTTGCCGCCGACTGCCGTTATGCCGTCACGGTCGACGATATTAAGGCATACGAGGCAAAGTACGGTGATATTCCCGACGGAGCTTTTGTCGCGCTCTATACAGGGTGGTCAAAGCATTGGCCCGATATGAATGCTTTGTCCGGCATTGCCGAGGACGGAAGTGAGAATTTCCCAGGCTGGTCACTCGAGGCGCTTAAATATATCTATGAGGAGCGCAATGCCGCCGCCAACGGTCATGAAACGCTCGATACCGATGCTTCCGCCGTTGCCGCCGCCGCCGAGGATCTGGTCTGCGAACGCTATGTTCTCTCCAAGGGCAAGCTGCAGATAGAGCTGCTGTGCAACCTTGACAAGGTTCCCGCCGCGGGAGCGGTTGCGATAGCCGCTTATCCCAACATTACGGGAGCTACGGGACTGCCGGTCAGAATTTGGGCAGTGACCGAATAATTATAAATTCAATGACAAATCCGCCGATTTTCTTTGAATCGGCGGATTGTGCTGTCTGCTCGTCACCTCTTGAAAAACACCGAAAGTCTGTTATACTATATTAAATAGCCTGAGCGCAAGTGCGCTCGGTTTTGTTGTTTTTCGCGGATTTTGTCCGTTATGAGATTGCGGTCGGACGATTGACGAATAAGAAATAAGTTAATGCAGAGGTAAAAATGCTTAAGGACAAGAATTTTTTGCGGGCAATGCTTGCCATTGCTCTGCCGATAGCACTCCAAAATATGATAGGAATGGCAGTCAATATCGCCGACAACGTAATGGTCGGTTCACTCGGCGATGTCGCACTGTCGGGCGTATCGCTTGCCGGTCAGCCGTTTTTCTTTCTGATGATAATCGGATTCGGCTGTGCTTCGGGCGGAGCGGTGCTTATCTCGCAGTATTGGGGCAAAAAGAACATCGCCGCAATTCGCAGTATTATGGGTATCGTCTACCGCATAATGATGATACTGTCGGTAATTTTCGGCTTTGTCTGCTTTATGTTCCCGACCTTTATTATGTCACTGCTCACAGACGAGCAGGCGGTTATCGAGAGCGGAGCGGCTTATTTAAAGGTTGCCGCGGTTTCATACCCGCTGTTTGCTTTTTCAAGCGCATACGTTTCCTCTATCCGCGCCGTCGAAAAGGTCAAGCTTGCCACCGTCAACTCGCTCGTTGCGCTGTTTGTCAACATATTCTTCAATTACATTTTCATCTACGGCAAGCTCGGTATGCCGGCAATGGGCGTTGTCGGTGCGGCACTCGGCACTGTGGTTGCCAGAGTATTTGACGTTTCGATTGTCATAGTTTATATGCTTTTTATAGAAAAGGATATCAAATTCCGTCCCCATCATATCTTTGTCGGCAACAGAGTTCTGTTCGCCGATTATATGAAGCACGCACTGCCTGTTGTTTGCTCGGAATTCTGCTGGAGTCTCGGTACCGTTATTCTCAATGGTATGGTCGGCCATCTCGGCTCGGTCTTTATTGCCGCCAACAGCATAACAGGCAACGTTCAGCAGCTTGCTATGACTGCGCTTTACGGTGTAGGCAATGCGGGTGCGGTGCTGACCGGCAAGACAATAGGTGAGGGCGATATCGTAAAGGCTCGCAAGATGGCAAAATCGCTGATTGTGCTCGGCCTTGCCGTCGCAACCGTTGGCGCGGGTCTTGTGCTGATTCTGCGCGAATTTGTTCCGGGCTTTTTCAATGTCAGTGCCGAGGCGAAGGAGCTTGCCTATCAGATGATGGCGGTGCTGTGTCTGTTTGTGTATTTTCAGGCACTCGATTATACAACTCTTATTTCCATTCTGCGCGGCTCGGGTGATACCAAGTTCGGTTTTTTTGCCGACGCCGGTATGCTGTGGCTTGTCGGACTGCCCGTCGCCTACTGCGCCTGCTTTGTGTGGAATCTGCCGCAGCCGATTATTTATCTGCTTCTGCGCTGTGACAGCCCCGTCAAAATCGCGCTCTGTCTGGTCAGAATTATTAGGGGAAATTATATAAAAATCGTTACAAGGGAATCGGAAAATATAAATAACTTGACAAGCGCGGAATAAGGGTATATATTTATATTAGTTAGTTATAAGGTATATTGGATTAGTATTCGGTGAATACTTATTTGATGAATAAAAATAACGATATTGAGATGCGTTTTGCATCACTTGTTAATATGTTTCTTCCGTATATTCGCCGCCGTGTCGCCTCTCTGCCCGTTGTCGGAATGGAGAGCGATGACTTGATTCAAGAGGGCTTGGTCGGTCTGTGCGACGCCGTATACGGTTACCGCGAGGGCGAAACAGCATTCGGGGGATATGCGAGAGTCTGCATAGACAATCGTATTAACTCGGCGCTTCGTTCCGCCGCAAGGCAAAAGAATACTCCGCTTGCCGATTATGCATCGCTCGACGATGAGAGCATTCGGAGTGAATTGATTTCGGATTATTCAGTGGAGAATTCCGCCGCGGCTCGAGAGGAGCTGTGGCAGCTGCTCCAAACAATAGACAGTTCTCTTTCCCGGTTTGAAAAAAACGTGCTGCTTCTGCATATCGAGGGTTACAGCTATCGGTCGATAGCGTCTGTGCTTCGGTCAAATCCTAAATCGGTGGACAACGCTCTGCAGCGGGCAAGAAGAAAGTTAAAAAGGTCTGAATCGTGAACAGCGATTAAGATAATATGCCCCAATGTAGCTCAAAGGCAGAGCGTTGGTTTCAAAGATGATGGTTCGATTCCGTCCGCGGGCAAAATCATTTTTATCCACCTATTAAAGAGGAGAAATCAGAATGTACGAAGACAAAACCCTGGTATGCAAAGAATGTGGCAACGAGTTCGTGTTCACCGCCGGTGAGCAGGAGTTCTACGC
>DCGT01000029.1:0-9364 GCA_002315315.1 Faecalibacterium sp. UBA1771 | reverse complement strand
AGAACGAGCCCCAGAGATGCAAAGCCTGCCGCGACGCCCGCAAGAACGCCGGTCGTGCTCCCCGTGAGATGTACACCGCCATCTGCGCTAAGTGCGGTAAGGAAGCAAAGGTTCCTTTCCAGCCCCGTGAAGACCGTCCTGTCTACTGCAGCGACTGCTTCGCTCAGATGAAGGAATCCCGCTAACTCTCGATTGACATATCAAATTAGGAACACCCTTTGGGTGTTCCTTTTTTATTGCAATAAAAAAGCCGCCCGCTTGACACGGACGGCATCGCATTCAAATAATCAAAGTGCTACGACATTTACCGCACGGAGCTTGCCGGTATCTCTCGGGTCGTTCTCAACCTCAAAACTGACAGCCTGCCCCTCTTTGAGTGTTTTAAAGCCCTCTGATTGAATTGCGGAGTAGTGCACAAAAACATCTCCTGCCGCATCCTCGCTCGAAAGGAAACCGTAGCCCTTGTTCTCGTTGAACCATTTAACCGTACCCTTCACAGTAATGCACTCCTTTTGTTTGACTCAAGGGATTTTATTAATCCTTTGTATATTATTATACATTATGATAACAAATTGTCAATGTTATATGTTATAATTATATTTTAAAAAATTAGTACATTTTGACTAATCATTAGTAAAAAACATTAATAAGAATGTAAATAATAACCCATTAGACTTGACTATAATTGAAATTTTTTAAGCAATTATGCATTATGTGTGTAATGAATAATAATTGATAACATTTGACAAAATTGCATATTATATAATAGGTCAGCTTGTCATAGGTAAAAAACGAAAAATACCGAATTGGGATTTTGCCGGTAGGTACGTCTGTCAGCCGTCGCGAGGCCGGGAGCGTGAAGCATAAGTGATTTTTTATTTCGTATTGCAGACAAAAATAAAAAAAGCAACAGACCGATTTTATATCAGTCTGCCGCTTTATTTCTTTGTGTTTACTTATCACCGTATTGCAGTGACAGGTATTTTTATTATTCGCCGTATTGCTACAGTGAATAACGGTTTTTGTGCAAAAATCAGAACTTGATGACGACGGGGTCGGATGTGAAGGAGCTGATGGTAGCGGTAGCGTCCTTCAGATACAGAACCTGGGTGTTGTCATCGTCGGCGGCGTACATTCTCTTGAGACCGGGGTTAGCTTCGAGCATGGATTCCTTAGCTTCAAGTCTGTCATCGTTCACAACGGTTGCGGCGATGCGGATCCACTGACCCTGACCGTTCATAGCGCAGATTTCAACCTTGGGGTTGGCGGCCATCTGCTTGGAGCAGGCCTTAACCTTGCCGGTCTGAATGTAGAGCTTATCCTCGAAGATATTGATGGCTCCGAACGGACGTACACGAGCCTGATCACCGTCTATGGTGGCGAGATAGAAGGTTCTGGCATCTTTCAAAAAATCATATACTTGCTTCATTATAAAAAATCCTCCGTTAATAGACTTTAGATTTATTATATCATAACAAATTTTTTATTTCAATAATAAAATGTATCGGTTGTCTTTTACATTGCGAAGCCGAAAAATTTATTGTATAATAAACATATTAATGCTTTAAATTGCCTTAACATAAACAGGAGGAAAAATGTACAGAATAGTCGAGAAAAAAGAGTTGAATCCGACCGTTACGCTGATGGTTTTGGATGCTCCTCTCATCGCCAAAAAAGCCTTGCCCGGTCAGTTTGTCATTCTGCGCGCGGAGCAGGATGGTGAGCGAATTCCCCTTACCGTTGCCGATTACGACCGTGAAAAAGGAACGGTTACAATCATATTCCAGATTGTCGGAGCTACGACCGAGAAGCTGAATCATCTGAATGTCGGAGACGGTATTCCCGACCTGACCGGTCCTCTCGGTCAGCCGAGCGAGCTTAAGGATTTGAAAAAGGTCGCGGTTGTCGGCGGCGGTGTAGGCTGTGCCATAGCATACCCCATTGCCAAATGGCTTCACGGAAACGGCGCACAGGTCGACAGTATTGTCGGCTTCCGCAATAACGACCTCGTTATTCTCAAGGATGAATTCAATGCGGTCAGCGACCGATACATACTTATGTCAGATGACGGTTCGGCAGGTGAAAAGGGACTTGTCACCGATGCGCTCAAAAAGCTTCTTGACGGCGGTGAGCAGTACGACGAGGTCATCGCCATCGGTCCGCTCGTTATGATGAAATTTGTTTGCCTGCTGACCAAGCAGTACAATGTCAAGACGGTTATTTCAATGAATCCGATTATGATAGACGGTACGGGAATGTGCGGCTGCTGTCGCCTTACCGTCGGCGGCGAGACAAAGTTCGCCTGCGTTGACGGACCCGATTTCGACGGACATTTAGTCGATTTTGACGAAACAATGGCACGCGCTTCGACCTATCGCGATTTTGAACGCAAGGCTCACGAGGACGCCTGCAATCTTTTTAAGGGGGCGGAATAATATGCCTAATATGTCAGCAGTAAAAAATCCCATGCCGACCGCCTTGCCGGAGGTGCGCTGTACTAACTTTGAGGAGGTCGCTCTCGGTTATGATGAAGCTACCGCGCTCGATGAAGCGGCTCGCTGCATCAACTGCAAAAACAAGCCGTGTGTCGGAGGATGCCCCGTAAATATCGACATTCCCGCATTTATTGCCAAGATAAACGAGCACGATTTCGAGGGAGCTTACGATAAGATTTCCGAGTCAAGCTCGCTCCCCGCCGTTTGCGGTCGTGTCTGTCCGCAGGAGAGTCAGTGCGAAAAATTCTGCACAAGGGGAATTAAGGGTGAAAGTGTCGGTATCGGCAGACTTGAGCGCTTCGTCGCCGATTGGCACAACGAGCATTCCTCCGCCAAGCCGGAGCGCCCCGAATCCAACGGTCACCGCGTTGCCATTATCGGCTCCGGTCCGTCCGGACTCACCTGTGCCGGAGACCTCGCCAAAATGGGGTATTCTGTAACGATATTTGAGGCTCTTCACGTTGCAGGCGGTGTTTTGGTCTACGGTATTCCCGAATTCCGTCTGCCCAAGAGAATAGTAGCTGTCGAGATTGAAAAGCTCAAGGCGCTCGGCGTTGAGATAGAAACAAATATGGTCATCGGAAAGATTCTGTCGGTTGACGAGCTGTTTGAGCAGGGATACGAGGCTGTCTTTATCGGCTCGGGTGCGGGACTGCCCAACTTTATGAAAATAAAGGGTGAAAATCTCAAGGGCGTATATTCCGCCAATGAATTTCTTACCAGAATTAACCTTATGAAGGCATATAAGCCGGACAGCACCACTCCTATTATGCACGCTAAAAAGGTCGCTGTTGTCGGCGGAGGAAATGTCGCAATGGACGCTGCAAGGTGCGCCCGCCGTCTCGGAGCGGAGGTAAGCATAGTTTATCGCCGCGGCGAGAGTGAGCTTCCCGCCCGTCGTGAGGAGGTTGAGCACGCCAAGGAAGAGGGAATAGTATTCCGTCTGCTTCGCAATCCCATCGAGGTTTTGGGAGATAAGGACGGCGTTACAGGACTGCGCTGTGTTGAGATGGAGCTGGGTGAGCCGGATGCTTCCGGTCGCCGCCGTCCCGTGGTTAAGGAAAACAGCGAATTTGATCTCGACGTAGACTGCGTAATTATCGCCATAGGCACATCGCCCAACCCTTTGATAAAGTCAACAACCGAGGGACTCGAAACGCAGAAATGGGGCGGGATAGTTGCCGATGAGGACGGTGCAACGTCACGCGAAGGAGTGTTCGCGGGAGGAGACGCCGTATCGGGTGCCGCAACGGTAATTCTCGCCATGGGCGCAGGCAAAAAATCCGCCGCCGCCATTGACAGGTATATCAAGGGAAAAAACAATTAGATTGTCAATGCACGGCAGAACGTATAATGCCGTAAAAGCTTATCCGTGTATTGTGCGGGTTATCAGCTTGCTTAGTCCGAATAAAAGCAGTAAGCGACACGAGCTGTTGTGATTTGTAAAGTCCGTCTTTCTTATCTAAAGGAGAGGCGGACTTTTTAATTTCCGTTGTTCGGCGGACATCAAAACAAATAAAACGGGCTTCCCCGACGATTGTGAATCATCGGGGAAGCCCGTTTTTGTTTGAATATTGTTTTTTCTCGGGAGAATCGGATTATTCGGTCAGTCCGCTGACATCGTACATAATTCCGCTGCCGCCGGAAACCTTGGGCATAACGCCGTCCCACTTCTCGATGTAGTCAAGCTTAAGGGTACTGTCGGTTATGCTCTGAGAGATGATGTCATTGGCTTTTGCCTTTGCTTCGGCTTTAATCAGCTCGGCGTCAGCCTCCGCCTGTGCGGTTATACGGGTAGCCTCTGCCTCCGCTTCTGCTTTTTCGACGGCGGTTTTGTTGTTGATCGCCGAAATCTCATACTGCTGCTGTGCGATTTGACGTTCGGCAATGGCTTCGTTGTAGTTATCCTCAAAATCCATATTGTTAATAACTACCTTGACTACCTGAACGGTGTTTTCTCCGTACTTTTCATCGAGTGCCGCCTGCATCTGCTGTTTGGCAATAGGCTCGATTATCGAACGGTTGGTTACCTTTGACGTTTCAATCTGCACTGTGCTTGCCTTTAGTGCACTCGAGACAAGGTCTGCGGAAAGCAAATCCTTGGGAAAGTTGGAAACATTGGAATAAATCCACGCCGACTTGTCCTTGGCTATCTGATATGTAACGGTGATTTGCTCCATATAAACGACGGTCTGCTCCTTGCTCTCGCTCCAGACTCTGTCGCTGAAGGTCAAATCCTGCTGTTTGTTGTTGACGAGTGTAATCTTCTGAATGAGCGGTATTTTGAAGTTGATGCCGTTTTGAAGAGTTCTCTCGCTTATCTGCCCGAATGTGGTTTTGACGCCGGTGAAGCCTGTCGGAACTATTTTAACGCTCATAAACAGCAGAACAATGACAAGCACTGCGGCGGCGATGACGGGAATATTCGGAACACGGCGGGAACGAACAGTCTCCGCACCGGTAATGGAATCGCGCACGGTATAGGTTTTATTTTTGACAAAAATCATTTTAAACTCCTTTGCGGTAAAGAAAAGCTTACTTAAACAATTATATCGTTTATTGTCAAAGTGCTCAACCTTGCAGTGAACAGATGACAATCAGCGTTCCGTCATCAAATGTATGGAAATATCCCGTTCCGACGTAGCCTGACGGTTTGCCGTCATCGGCGAGAATAGCGTTTGCTCTTGAAATTATATCACCTATTCCCGCATCGTAGCTTGACGTAAACAGCTCACGCTCGTGCGGGTCGGTTATTTGAACCTCAAAATAAGCATTTGTACCATCGGCAGTGTCGGCGAGCATCTGAGCGGCGGTGGTGTAAATTGACTCTCGCGAAGCACCGTTCAGACCTTTATGGGCAAACCAACCGTAAGAAACGCGCCGGGGATATTTTTCGCAAATGTCGAACACTGTTCTGCCGCTTGCAAGCTCTGCATCCGAGCGTCCGAAATAGGAATGACTGATGACCGATATTTTACCGTCGGAATCGGTGTCGGACACGCGGTCATCCCATGTGATGTCGATGTTGGTGCAGAAGCCGTCCAGCACAACGGCGTTCCATGCGTGATCTGAGCGTTCGCCGTCGGTGTCGTCCGCGTTGCCTATCATAAGGTAATTTTCTATTCCGAGACGGTTCATAATATATTGAAATGCTCTCGAATAACCGTCGCAGACTGCCGAACCGTTTACGAGCGCACCGACCATGGTATGAGTAATGTCGGTTACCTCGTCGGCATACGTGCAGTCGGCGGCAATGCGGTCGTGAACGTAGCAGACGGCGTCGAAATCATCGGTAATGCCCTCGGACTGCATTTCGTCGATTATTTTGTCGACAATCGAGTCGACCCTTGTGCGATAGTCAGTGGCTTCGTAGGCTGTCATATATTCGGTAAGACTTAGCGTAGTCCCCTGTGAGCTGACTGAATAGGCGGTACAGCTCCAATCAACCCAGAAAATATCGGGGCGCTCGAGCCTGATTGCGTCGATAACGTCGATAAGCTGCTGCTCGTCCAACCCGTAGGACGGGACTGAAACGGTGTCTTTAAAATTGAGAGCGGCGGCGATGACAGCATCGTAGAGCATAGCCGTGTCACTGTCCATAAACGAGCGCAGATATCCCTCCACGGGAACGATGTCCGTTGTATCGGAGAAACCGACACCCGACAGTATATCGTAGGTCAGAGAAGCGGGGTAGGTAGAAAAGGTATACCAAACTATAGCCGCAAGAATTAAAAGAACGATTATTCTGTAGATAATTTTCATTGTGAGATCTCCCGTCAGAGCCGTCATACATTATCTGTATTTTACAATATCAGTCCGCGTAAAACAACAGCTTTGAACCATCGGTAAATAATATTTGCCGCAAACCGAAAAAATCCCCCGCTTTTGACGAGCGGGGGATTTGTATACGCTGATATTTCAAATCATAGGCTAAACCGCGGAGTTTTCACTCATCATTTCGAGCAGAGCGATGACCTGCTCGATCTGTTCGCTGCTCATACCCTCGGTCACCTTTGCGCCCCATTCCGAGAAGCTTTCTCGGATTACGGGCAGCACGGAGCGTCCTGACTCGGTGAGATAAAGGCGGTTTTGACGGCGATTTTCATCGTCTGTCTCCCGCCTGATGTAGCCGAGAGTTTCCAGCTCACGGGCGGCACGGGCAATTCCGCTTTTGTCTATCGCAATGAGCTGTGCTACTGCGTCCTGAGTAGAACCGGGATTGCGGTCGAGTGTGGTCAAAATCATATACGAGGGACCTTTGATTCCCGTATCCTTCAGCCGATTGTTCATAAAAATTCTGCGACTGCGGTATAGCTGTGATACAAGGCGGGAAATGTGTCTTGCGGTATCGTGCTGCCGCATATCATTTTCCGACATTTTTGTTCAATCTCCTTATGCCTCTGCCGTCTTAGACCCTTCCGTAACGGCGTCCGGCTCTTTTTCCTTCTTTTTGAGGAATCCGAGAATGTTGATAAGAAGCGGTATGGCGATAATCATAGTGGCAAGGTCGGATAATGCCTGAGCGTTCATAAGACCGTCAACACCGTACAGCTTGTTGGCGATAATCATAATGGGAATAAGGGCGAGAACCTGACGGGATAATCCGAGAATGGCGGCGCCGACAGGCTTGCCGAGTCCTTGGAAAATACCGTTGATAATCATGCCCCAAACATGGAACGGAAGCGTGAGGCATTGTACGCGAACCATATAGACGCCTACGCGGATAATCTCGGCGTCGTCGGAGGTGAAGATTCCGACAGCCTGCGGAGCGAGGAAATACAGCAGAGCGCCGAAAACAAGGCAGATAGCGGCACCGAAGGCAGTAGTGGCCCAGAAAGCAACGCGGACGCGCTTATAATACTTCGCGCCGTAACAATAGCCCGCGATAGGCTGGAAGCCCTGACCGAAGCCCATTACCATTGATCCGACGAACATCATAATGCGGTTGGAAACGGAAACGGCGGCGAGTACGGAATCGCCGTAGCTGCCGGCGTATTGGTTGGTAACGACACTCGCGACGCTCATAAGAGAGGCTCGCAGGAAGGTCGGGATACCCATACGGGCGACCTCGGCATAGATTTCCTTGCTTGGTGTAAAGAGCTTGAAGGAAATCGTAATAAGGCTCTTGCCCTTGAGGAACGGTACGAGCAGTACACAGAAGCTGACTACCTTTGACAGAGCGGTAGCGGCGGCGGCGCCGGCAACTCCCCACCCGAAGGTCGAAATGAAAATCGGGTCAAGAGCAAGATTGACAACGCAGCCCGAAACCATGCCTATCATTGAGAAAGTCGTACTGCCCTCGGAGCGCAATGACTGACTGAGCGCGATTTCTCCGGCGGTGAACGGTGCGGCGAGCAGTATGTAGGTGGCATAGTCCATAGAATATTGCATAGAGGTTTCGGTCGCGCCGAGCAGCATAACGAGCGGTCTGCGCACAAAGAATGCGATAACGGCGCAGGCGGTTATAAAGCCGATAGAGGTGAACAGAGTAGTTGAAGCAACCTTGGACGCCTCATCGCCCTTTTTGGCGCCGAGCAGACGCGACATATAGCTCGCCGCGCCCATTCCGAAGCCCATTCCGATTGCTCGGATAAAGTGCATAAGCGAATTGTTTATACCGACGGCGGCGGTAGCGGCGGTGCCGAGCTGACTGACAAAGTAGGTGTCGGCAAGGTTGTAAAAAGCGTCGATGAGCATCGAAATGACCATCGGCAGAGCGATGACGGGAATAACCTTCATAATCGGGTCTTCCAGCATCATACGGCGGCGTTCGGCACGCTGCCGTTCAATGTTTGAATCCATAATTTTCTCCTTATAAACAATAATATAGCTGCGGTTGTCCGCAGCCATGCTTTCGCAACTGTTGTAGTTGCAACTGTTTCAATAGCAACAGTATATTACGCAATTCAAATAATGTCAATAAAAAACAAGACATCTACAAGAGTTCTATAAAATTGCTTTTTATCGGTACTTATTTAAATTTAACCGCAGTACCGTAGGCGATTACCTCGGCGGCGCCCTGCATTATCGCAGATGATGCATAGCGGATATTAACAACGGCGTCGGCACTCAATGTCTCTGCTTCGGCTACCATGCGTTTTGTGGCAATTGCTCTTGCCTCGTTCATCATCTCGTTGTAGGCAGTCAGCTCGCCACCCACCAGCGTTTTAAGTGCCTGCATAATGTCCTTGCCGACATTCTTTGACTGTATCGTGCTTCCCTTGACCATACCGAGCATTTCCAATTCCTTGCCGCTGATATAATCAGTATTTACTAATATCATCTTCTTCTCCTTTGTCGATTTCCTTTATTCTTTGAACGCACACGCATATTGTCGCAATTCCGAGCACAACGGGAACAATGCCGCAAACTATTTTCCAAATCAGCGGAAGCGTTGTAATAATCATACCGAAATACAGACCGTAATACACAAGCAATATGACGTTCACAACTATCGGCGCAATTTTCTTTTTGGTGTGATTGTTCATAGGCTCTTAACCCTCTTTCGGGGCGTTTTCCGCTCCGCACGGACGGGGACTGCTTGAACCGGCATGATGCTTTCTGCACTCCTCACAGTTACCGTGGTTTTCGCATTTGATGTTTTTGCACGGACAATCGGGGTTAATTTTTCCCATTTTATTTACCTGCCTAATAATATGATTTCAGGATCAGTGTACGGCGTAAATCTGCATCCGCCCTACCGTATAATTTACAATAGTTGACTGACACTTTGCAAGAAATTTTTGAAAGCAAATTGAACAGAGAAAAAAATAGTACCCGCAATTCTTTTTGAGTTACGGGTACTTGGTTTGGTCGGAGTGACAGGATTTGAACCTGCGGCATCCTGCTCCCAAAGCAGGCGCGCTACC